>NZ_CP150481.1:4138363-4456699 GCF_047922965.1 Neptunicella plasticusilytica | reverse complement strand
TACAATAGAAAGTTATCTGTATAAAAACTGACTTAGAAATAAAGAATTTAGCGAAATCATCCATTAAATCTGTGAATAACATATCAATATTAATTAAGTTATTAACAGGACAGATTGAAAATTTAGCTTTTTTTCGTGATTCAGCCTATTTATCTTTGATCATTGATTGACTTATTGACTTTGGATCTCTAGAATTCAGCGTCCTTTTTGAGCGCCAATGTGTTCAATAGGTTTTATTAACGTTACAGCAGCGGATTAGGTCATGAAAAGAACATTTCAACCAAGTAATTTAAAGCGTAAACGTTCACACGGCTTTCGTGCTCGTATGGCAACGAAAAACGGCCGTCAGGTTTTAGCGCGTCGCCGCGCCAAAGGCCGTGCTCGTTTATCTGCATAAATGCATTTGTCGAAGTGGGTGAAAATACTTTTTCTCGGGACGTGAGACTACTCACTCCCACCCATTTCGGAAATGTATTTCAAGATGCAACTTCAGCTCCTTCCCCCCAAATAACTTTACTCGCTAGAACAAACCAACTCACTAACGCTCGTTTAGGCATTACCATTGCGAAAAAAAGGGTCAAAAAAGCCCATGACAGAAATCGCATAAAGCGTATTATTCGTGAGAGTTTTCGCCATCATCAATCCGGACTTGGAAATATTGATATAGTAGTTATTGGCAAAAGTGGACTGGATAGCATGACTAATCAGGAAATTTTTAATCTCCTGGACAAATTATGGAAAAAAATATTTCGCCGCTGCAATCCTTCTTTATCTGTTTGATAAAGGGGTATCAACGTTGGCTATCGCCCATTTTGGGACAACAGTGTCGTTTTCACCCAACTTGCTCTCATTATTCTATTGAAGCAATTAAAGTTCACGGAAGCTGGATTGGGTGTTGGTTAACTGTTAAACGCATATTAAAATGCCAACCTTTACATTCGGGGGGTTTTGATCCCGTGCCACCTAAACAACGAGAAATGAAGTAAATATTATGGAATCCCAACGTAGTTTATTAGTAATAGGTCTACTGTTTGTCAGTTTTTTACTGTGGCAACAATGGCAAGTGGATTACAGCCCTAAACCGGTTGCTCCCCCTCAACAAATCATCAACGATCAGCAACAAGCTGACGTCAATAGTGATATTCCTGCCGGTCAGGATGTACCTGCTTCAACTATTGTTAATCCGGTCGCAGCCGTAGCTAACGACGCTAAAACCATCAGAATCAGTACAGATACCTTAGAACTGCTAATCAATACCAAAGGTGGTGATATTGTCAGTGCTAATCTAAATGACTTTTCGGTCACACAAGGGTCAGATGATACCTTTAGTTTACTCAGACCGGATCAAGCAACCTTGTACATCGCTCAAAGTGGTTTGATTGGCACCGATGGTCCTGATTCCAGCAAAGACGGTCGCCCGGTTTATCAAACAACCGCTGACAGCTATGTATTAAATGGCGAAGAACTGGTTGTTCCGCTAACCTGGCAATCCGCCGACGGTATTGCAGTAACCAAAAGCTTTATTTTCCACGCTGGTAAACACAATGTTGAAGTAAAATATGATATTCAAAACAACAGTGAAAATCCGGCTAACATTCAACAATATGCTCAGTTAAAACAAGCCGTTGAAGGACAAAAAAGCGGTGGTATGTTTATGCCCACCTACCGTGGTAGCGCCTTTTCAACCGCCGAAACCCGCTACGAAAAATACACCTTTGATGACATTGATGAATCTAACTTACGAAAAGTGACTCAAGGTGGCTGGGTTGCCATGCTGGAACATTATTTTGTGTCAGCCTGGATCCCGCCAGAACAGGAACAAAATACCTTGTTTACCAAAAGTAGTAGCAATGGTGCCTACGCGACTATCGGCTATACCGGTCAACCTGTCGTAATAGAACCAGGTCAACAAGCAAGCATCAGCAGTGAATTATATCTTGGCCCTAAAAATCAGGATGCATTAGAGCATTTAGCCAAGGGTTTGGATTTAACTGTAGACTACGGCATCCTTTGGTGGATTTCCCAGCCATTATTTGCCTTGCTGAAATTTATCCAAAGCTTTGTGGGCAACTGGGGTGTGGCAATTATCATTATTACCATTATCGTAAAAGGCGCCATGTATCCGTTAACCAAAGCCCAATACGTATCCATGGGTAAAATGCGCGCCCTGCAGCCCAAAATGGCCGCCCTTAAAGAACGTTACGGTGACGATAGACAAAAAATGTCACAAGGTATGATGGAATTGTACAAAAAGGAAAAAGTTAACCCGATGGGTGGCTGCTTCCCGTTGCTATTGCAAATGCCGATATTCCTGGCCTTGTATTATGTCTTTTTGGAAAGCGTAGAATTCCGTCATGCTGAATTCTTTTTATGGATCAACGATCTGTCAGTACAGGATCCTTACTATGTGTTGCCAATATTAATGGGCGCCAGTATGTTCCTGCTGCAAAAACTGAATCCTGCTACCGTACAAGATCCGATGCAGCAAAAAATTATGCAGTGGATGCCGGTGATGATGACAGTATTCTTCCTGTGGTTCCCGGCTGGACTGGTATTGTACTGGTTAGTCAGTAACCTGATTACCATTACCCAGGCTAAAATCATTTACGCCGGGATGGAAAAGAAAGGTATGAAAATAAAATAGAACATCTATTTTAGTCATTGAGCCCACCTTTCGGTGGGCTTTTTTATTTTATTTACTGGTATATGATCTGAATCGATTATAATCACCCAAAATAACCATTGGAGTATGTTATGCCTTCATTTGATATCGTATCGGAAATTGACTTGGTTGAAGTCAAAAATGCGGTGGATAACGCCAGTCGAGAGCTGGAAACCCGTTTTGACTTTCGCGGCGCTGATGCCAGTTTTGAGCTAAAAGACGGCGTCGTCACCATGACCACCGAAAGCGATTTTCAACTACAACAAATGAAAGATATATTGCGCAGCAAATGTGCAAAGAGAAATATCGATGCCAATAGTCTGGAGTCACAGGAAGTAACGAGAACCGGCAAGTCCTTTAAGCAAAACATTGTATTCAAGCAAGGAATTGATCAGCCCATGGCCAAAAAAATCATCACCAAAATCAAAGAAGCCAAGCTGAAAGTCCAGGCTTCGATACAGGGTGAACAGGTGAGGGTCACTGGTAAAAAACGCGATGACCTGCAACAAGCCATGGCGTTGATTAGACAAGCCGAATTAGGTCAACCTTTCCAATTCAATAATTTCCGCGACTAGATGCAAAACGATCAGACTATAATCGCCCAGGCAACCGCACCTGGCAGAGGTGGAGTTGGGATAATTCGAGTTTCAGGTCACCTCGCAGCCTCAGTGGCAAACAGAATACTGGGCAAAATACCCAAGCCACGTAAGGCAGAATATTTACCCTTTATTGACGCTGACAATACAACCCTGGATCAAGGCATAGCATTATTTTTCAAGGGACCCCATTCCTTTACCGGCGAAGACGTACTGGAATTACAAGGTCATGGCGGCCAGATAGTGCTGGATATGCTGATCAAAACCATTTTGCAAGACCACAAAATCCGTTTAGCACGGCCAGGCGAATTCAGTGAACGAGCTTTTTTAAACGATAAGTTGGACCTGGCCCAGGCCGAAGCCATTGCTGATCTCATCGATGCCAGTTCAGAACAGGCCGCACGAAGCGCTCTGCGCTCATTGCAGGGAGAATTTTCCCAACATATAAACCAGCTTGTCGAAATGACCATCCACTTGCGTATGTATGTTGAAGCCGCAATTGATTTTCCGGATGAAGAAATTGACTTTCTTAGCGATGGCAAGGTGCTTAACGATCTTCAGCAAATCATCACCAAACTGCAGCAAGTTCAGCAACAAGCCAAACAAGGCAGTATTTTACGTGAAGGCATGCGGGTGGTGATTGCTGGCCGACCCAATGCGGGAAAATCCAGCTTGCTCAACGCGTTGGCCGGACGAGATGCAGCTATCGTTACTGACATTGCAGGTACCACCCGAGATGTTTTAAAAGAACATATTCATATCGATGGTATGCCACTGCATATTATTGATACCGCCGGATTGCGCGACAGTCAGGATAAAGTCGAGCAGATAGGTATTGAGCGCGCCTGGCAAGAAATACACCAAGCTGACCGGGTACTGTTTATGCTCGACAGTACCGAAACCAGTGCAACCGATCCTCATGATATCTGGCCGGATTTTGTCGATCGCTTACCCGATAATATGAAAATGACAGTTATCCGCAATAAAGCGGATTTATCCGGAGAAGCTATAGGTCAGACAATTATCAATGATTATCCCCTTATTCATTTATCTGCCAGTAATAAACAAGGTATTGATTTGCTAGCGCAACACTTAAAAGATTGCATGGGCTTTGAGGCCAAAACTGAAGGCCAGTTTATTGCACGGCGACGACACCTGGATGCGCTAGATAAAGCGGCTGAACATCTTCAAACGGGCCAGCAACAATTAGAACTTCATCTGGCTGGCGAACTGTTGGCTGAAGAGTTACGTCTGACGCAACAACATCTCAATGAAATTACCGGTGAATTCAGTTCCGATGACTTGCTGGGACGGATTTTCAGTTCATTCTGTATCGGGAAATAATATGCGAGTAGAGATTATTGTCGGCTCTATGCTAGGGGCCAGTGAATATGTTGCTGATGCGTTGGCTGCCAAGCTGGAAACTTTGGGTATCCACAGCGAAATTTATCTGACACCGGATATGCAACAACTGGATCAGGATAATTTGTGGTGTATCTGTACTTCTACTCATGGAGCGGGAGATTTGCCCGATAATATTCAACCCTTTGCCGAACAACTAAAACAACAGCAGTTGCCACGGGTTAACTATATAATTATTGGTCTGGGTGATAGTAGTTACGATACGTTTTGTGAGGGAGGTAAACAAATGCATCAATTGATGCAATCAGCCAAGGCAAACTCGCTAAGTGAACCGTTATATATTGACGTACTTCATCACCCTATTCCTGAAGACGAGGCTGAAACCTGGTTAGAAAATTTATTTGAACAGCCGCAATTTAAACAATATATCAAACCATTATGCTAAACCAATCTGAACTCAATGCATTAAAACAACCTGTCAGTAACGAAGCCCGCGTTTTATATTTTATGGCTTTGCGCATTAATGTAGATGAAAAAAGTGGCACTACTTCACCATTAAATTACAACCAGTTGAAAGATTTGCTTAACGGTAAAACTGAAATTATCAGTCTAGGCAGGCAGATCAATGCCTTAATCAAGGAGCTGGTTGATATCGGGCTGGTTAATTACACCGAACAGCAACAGGAGAATCACAGCCTCAACGGTAAACAACTGTTATTGCCTTTAATTGCGACCCAAAACAATGACTACCAGAATTTACATATGCAGTGGCAATCCATGCGGGCCGACTGGCAACCTAATAGCATGTTGTTTAATCAGCTGGCGAGTCTGGTCGGCATCATTGAAAAAGCCTATAGTGACGATGAATTAGGTGAGTTTATTGCGTATTGGCTTACCCGCCCAGAATCTAATTTCACCTTATTTCAATGGACCCAGAAATTTGTTCAACATTTGAAAAAGAAACGTCTGGCCTACGGTAATAAACCACAAAAACGCGTGGGAAATCAGCTAGTCAACAGTAAAGCGGCAGTCAATGCCGATGATAACGCCAAAAGATTGGTGGAGAAATACAGTGCAAAGCATCAAAAATAAAATTGATCAATTAGCTAAAACACTAGGCAGAAAACCTGTCGATGACCAGCCAGTGGATTATCAGAGTCTCCGTTCGGTTTATCAGCAACAAGCCAATAATGATATAAAAAAAATACAGCAACAGGCTAAAAAAGAACGTATCCACAATATCCATGGCCGTTCTGATCTCAATCCAAAGTGGACTTTTGATAATCTGATTGAAGACAGCGAAGACGTGATCGAAGCCATTAGTATTGCCAAGTCCTTTATTGCCGCCCACGACGATGTAGACTGGCGACAAAGCGGTTCACATATGATGATATTTTATGGTGATTATGGCCGTGGAAAATCTCATATTGCCGGCGCTATTGCCCATGAACTGATCGATCAATACGAAATTTCGGTATTATACCGGCAACTGTCGACCTTACTGGAAATGCGTTTTTCGTCCTTCGACTACAATGCCCAGGACAACATTGGCGAGAAATTTCGTGAAGTCAATCAGGAACTGCTCAATGTAGACCTGCTCATCCTTGATGAAGTGTGTGTCAATGAAACAATATTAAAGAAAAATACCCAGAGTTGGCTAGGCAACCTATTACGTCAGCGACTGGTCAATAACAAAAACTGTATACTTATTACCAACCATAATCTGTCCGAGCTGGAAAACGCACTGGGTCACTATTGCTTTGAATCGATCAAGGAATACGATACTTATCGAGTACAATTTTCCGGGCCGAGCAGACGCAAGGCGCTAAGCCTTGAAAACGAAGAAACAGATTACTCCAACGCATATCATCCTAATCAGGTCAGGTAACGTAGCAGCAAAGCCATGTTACTTCCCCCTCCAACATCTGCACGCCTTTAATCTTGCTGAACTACGTATCGGTCAGGCGGGTAAACTGTCTGCGCCAGTTATAGATCTGCTGGGCGGATATTGCCAGCTCAAAAGCCACTGAGCCATTGGAGTTGCCAGGCAATTCCGCACGGCTTCTTTGCAGAATTTTTCTGTATAGGGTTGAGCTCTCTTTTACGTTCCATAAACCTCCTCTTATCTAATAACTATAAGAGATGTCCACTTCTATTGGGTAAGTCCTTTACTTAACGCCTAGCCATATAAACGGCTATATACATCTATAAAATCGTCTACAACTTACAAATGTTATTGCGGCTGGATAAAAACTGGTCGTTTTAAACAGGTTATCAGGGCTAAGCATTGTTCTCTTTAGTCCAAAAATATTTTACGCGATATGTGTATAAATCCAAGCTGTGGATAGCCGTAACAAATCTGTCAGCAACAATAAATATCAATATAAAACAAATACTTAAATACAATAAGTCAAATTTAAAAATTTAACTGATCACAAATTACACACAGTTAGATCACTGGAATTAAATAAATGTGCATAACTTAGTGAATAACATCTTTATTATGTATTATTATCCACTTTATAAAATTATATAAATATTCACCTGTGGATAAAACAACAAGTTATCCCCATGATTTACGCCTGTTATTTGATCAATACCAACAACTTAAAATTGATATAAGTAACTGTTTTAAAAAAATTAAATTGACTTATACATGATATTGGCTTGCTTAATAGTAATAACAGTAAGTAAAAGATCTATATAGATCTTAATTTAATTAAACAGCACAAAAACGGAATTGGTTGAATTTTAATCGTTTCAATAAGCCAATAAAATCTATAGAATATGCGCCCCCGATTTAAGCGGGTTGAATACAGAGGTAAGTATGCTTTACGAACAACAATTTGATGTCATTGTTATTGGTGGTGGTCATGCCGGTACTGAAGCTGCGTTAGCCGCAGCCAGAATGGGATCCGATACACTGCTGCTTACCCACAATATTGAAACCTTGGGACAAATGTCCTGTAATCCTGCTATTGGCGGCATTGGCAAAGGCCATCTGGTTAAAGAAATTGATGCGCTGGGTGGTGTAATGGCCACCGCAATTGATCATGCTGGCATTCAGTTTCGTACTCTAAATTCCAGCAAAGGCCCCGCCGTAAGAGCAACTCGTGCTCAGGCAGATCGCGCCCTGTATAAGAGTTTTGTTCGTCAGGTACTGGAAAATCAGCCCAATCTGACTTTATTCCAGCAATCTTGTGATGATCTTATTGTTGAAAATGATCGTGTCACGGGTGTAGTGACTCAGATGGGATTAAAATTTAAAGCTAAAACTGTGGTACTTACCGTGGGCACGTTTTTAGGTGGTGTGATTCATATTGGTTTGGATAATTATCAAGGTGGGCGTGCTGGTGATCCTCCTTCAAACGCATTAGCTCAACGATTAAGGGCGTTGCCTTTTAGAACAGATAGATTAAAAACCGGTACCCCTGCACGATTAGATGCCCGTTCACTGGACTTTTCGGTGATGCAAGAACAAGCGGGTGATAATCCAGTTCCGGTATTTTCGTTTATGGGAAAAGAAGAGCATCATCCTCGTCAAATTTCCTGCTATATCACCCATACCAATGAGAAAACCCACGATATAATTCGCAGTGGGTTAGATAGATCGCCCATGTATACCGGGGTGATAGAAGGAATAGGGCCAAGATATTGCCCTTCTATTGAGGATAAAATTAATCGTTTTGCGGATAAAATTTCTCATCAGATTTTTGTTGAGCCCGAAGGGCTGAACAGCATTGAAGTCTATCCAAATGGTATTTCAACCAGCTTACCTTTTGATGTGCAAGTGGCTTTAGTTCGTTCGATTAAAGGATTTGAAAATGCGCATATTATCCGCCCAGGTTATGCCATTGAGTACGACTTTTTCGATCCCAGAGATTTGAAACAATCACTGGAAACCAAATTTATTCAGGGACTATTTTTTGCTGGTCAAATTAATGGTACTACGGGCTATGAAGAAGCGGGTGCACAAGGTCTTGTTGCCGGAATGAATGCATCCTTGCAGGCTCAAGATAAAGACAGCTGGACACCGCGCCGGGACGAAGCCTATATGGGTGTACTAATTGATGATTTATCTACCATGGGAACCAAAGAACCCTACCGGATGTTTACCAGCCGTGCTGAATATCGCTTGTTATTGCGCGAAGATAATGCCGATATCCGTTTAACTGCCAAAGGCCGGGAACTGGGTCTGGTCAATGACGTGAGATGGCAAGCCTTCAATCAAAAACTGGAAGCAATAGAATTGGAAAAGCAGCGCTTAAAATCCACCTGGGTTTCGCCTGCACATATCGCTGCCCAGGCATTAAATCCGTTGTTAAAAAATCCGATTACTAAAGAAAACTCTCTGGAAGAATTACTGCGCAGACCGGAGATGACGTATCAAAAACTGATGCAAATCGAGTCATTGGGTCCAGCGTTGGATAATGCCCAAGCCGCAGAGCAAGTGGAAATCCAGACCAAATATGCCGGTTATATTGAACGTCAGTATGAAGAAATAGCCCGTACTCAACGTAATGAAAACACTCTGTTACCGATGGATTTTGATTACAGTAAAATTTCCGGCTTATCCAATGAAGTGGTGGCTAAGTTGACTGACGCCAGACCGGAAACCATTGGCAAGGCATCACGTATCTCAGGTATTACACCAGCTGCTATTTCCTTATTGCTGGTTTATCTTAAAAAACAGGGGTTGTTGCGTAAAGATGCGAGAAAAACCGCCTGATGATGCAACCCGATCCGGTACTAGTTACTCACCTGCAAAAATGGCTTGAGTCATCCACTTTAACTGTTAACCAACAGCAATTAGAGCAACTGGTTTGTTTTGTTCAACTGATGGATAAGTGGAATAAAGCCTACAATCTGACTTCTGTTCGCGATCCAATCCATATGTTGAGCAAGCACATTATTGATTCGATTGTTATTGCACCTGAACTGGATAAACAATCTTACATTGACGTAGGAACCGGACCGGGTTTACCTGGCATACCATTGGCTATTATGTGTCCGGATAAACACTTTGTGTTACTCGACAGTTTGGGTAAACGCGTCAGGTTTATGAAACAGGCAGGATACGAATTAGGGCTGAAAAATATTCAGCCGGTACAATCCCGCGTAGAGCAATACCAGAGCGATATCGAATTTGATGGCGTTATAAGCCGGGCATTTGCCTCACTAAAAGATATGTTGCACTGGTGTCAGCATCTGGTAGATTCACAAGGGAAATTTTTGGCTCTCAAAGGCCTGTATCCTGAGCTGGAACTAAATGAATTACCGCCAGGGTTTAGCCTGGTCCAAGCTATCAAGCTTGATATACCGGGCCTTGACGCTGATCGCCATTTGATCAAAATAAGCAAAAATAAAAATTAATAAACCCTAAACAACATTGGATATTTATTTTGGGAAAGGTCATTGCAATTGCCAATCAAAAAGGTGGTGTAGGTAAAACAACGACTGCCGTCAATGTTGCAGCATCTATGGCAGCAACCCGACGTAAAGTATTGTTGATAGATCTTGATCCGCAGGGTAATGCCACTATGGGCAGCGGCGTGGACAAGTTTGAAGTTGAATCTACCTGTTACGAACTGTTGATTGAAGAAAAACCGGTAGAAGAGGTGATTGTTAAGGAAACGACTGGCAAATATCATCTTATTGCCGCCAACAGTGATGTTACTGCAGCTGAAATAAAATTAATGGAAGTTTTTGCCCGTGAATTGCGTTTACGCAATGCACTGCAACCGGTCCGAGATTATTACGACTATATTTTTATCGATTGCCCCCCTTCCCTGAGTCAGTTAACCGTAAATGCCATGGCAGCTGCCGATTCTGTGCTGGTGCCGATGCAATGCGAATATTATGCATTGGAAGGTTTAACTGCGCTGATGGATACTATTCGAAAATTGGCTTCGGTGGTCAATCCTGATCTGACAATTGAAGGTGTGTTGCGTACCATGTACGATCCGCGCAACAGACTGGCCAATGATGTATCCGAGCAACTTAAACGTCATTTTGGTGCGCAAGTTTATCGTACCGTGATACCGCGTAATGTCCGATTGGCAGAAGCGCCCAGTTTTGGTGCGCCAGCGATGTATTATGAAAAATCGTCCACTGGAGCAAAAGCCTATTTGGCGCTGGCCGGTGAAATTTTACGTCGCCGCAATCAAACCAACGCTGCTGTATCAAACAGTTAAAAAAATCTGAGGAAAACATGTCAACCAAAAAAAGAGGATTGGGCAGAGGTTTAGATGCGTTATTAGCAACCAGTCAACAGACCCGCAATGATAAAAGTACTCAGTCGGTTGACGGCGGTGAATTACAAAAATTACCGCTAGAATTTTTGCAACCGGGAAAATATCAACCTCGCAAGGACATGTCGCCTGATGCGCTGGAAGATTTAGCCTCTTCAATCCGATCCCAGGGTGTTATTCAGCCGGTAGTAGTGCGTAAACTGGCAAAAGACAAGTATGAAATTATTGCTGGTGAACGACGTTGGCGCGCTTCTCAATTAGCTCATCTGGAAGAAATTCCCTGTCTGATTAAAAACGTTGCCGATGAAGCGGCAGTAGCCATTGCGCTAATTGAAAACATTCAGCGTGAAGATTTGAACGCGATGGAAGAAGCGCAGGCGCTGGAACGTTTATTAACCGAGTTTGAACTGACGCATCAGGAAGTCGCTGAGGCAGTAGGCAAATCACGGGCTAGCGTGACCAATTTATTAAGGCTGAACAATCTTAATGAAGATGTTAAATTATTGTTAGAATATGGCGATATTGAAATGGGCCATGCCAGAGCTCTATTGGCACTTGAAGGTGAAAGTCAGCTAGATGCTGCGCGAACTGTAGCCGGAAAGGGATTAACTGTCAGGGATACAGAAAATTTAGTCCGTAAAATACTCGAGCCGGCTAAGCAGAAAGAACAAAAGAAAGATGATCCGGACGTAAAAAGGCTGGAAACCAAATTATCCGAGAACTTGGGTGCCAGCGTGTCCATATCGCACAACACCAAAGGTAAGGGAAAAATGGTAATTAACTACAGCAGTCTGGATGAACTAGACGGTATACTAGCCCACTTTAAAGTCAGTTAATTCGCGTAAAGGGTTAGATTGTTATCAGTTGTAAAAACTGCGTAAAACAGTATAATTCCGGCGCTTTTATTAAATTCAACGTACAAGAGGCCATTAATGGCACAAAGTTTGGCCGGAACTGGGCGATTACTGGTCAGAAAAATTTTTTTATTTCAATGCGCCAGTGTAATTTTTAGCGCGTTGATCGGTATGTTGATTTGGGATCAGAATGTTGCAGTCGCCGTATTAGCAGGTGGTGTGATTTGCATTCTGGCCAATTTGGTATTCGGCCTGATGGCATTTAAGTATGCCGGTGCCAGTAAAAATAAGCAGGTAGTCAGAAGTTTTAATCAGGGATTAAAACTAAAGTTATTTGTCAGCGTTATTTTGTTTGTCGCTGTATTTCAATGGCTAAAATTACCTGCCCTGCCGCTGTTAGCAGGCTATGTTATTACCCTGATGACTCAATGGCCGGGGATAGTGTATTCAAGTCGCGGTAACTGATACCGCCACTGTAAAAGATTTTTAACTTTAAACAATTGGGATAGATGATGGCTGGAACGGGTGACGAACAAACCATTAGTGGTTATATTCAGCACCACTTGACCAATGCAACGGTTGGCGAAGGTTTTTGGACCTTTCATATCGATACTATTGCATGGTCTGTGGGCTTGGGAATTGTTTTTCTATGGCTTTTCCGTTCGGTAGCAAAGTCGGCAACGGCGGGTGTACCGGGAAAATGGCAGGCATGTGTAGAGTTAGTGGTTGAGTTTGTTGATTCAACCGTTAAAAGTACCTTTCATGGCAAGAGTGCGTTGATCGCACCATTATCATTAACCATTTTTGTATGGGTATTGTTAATGAACCTGATGGATTTAATCCCGGTTGATTTTCTGCCCTGGATCGCGCAGCAAATTGGTGGATTGATGGGTTATGACCCTCATCATGTGTATATGAAAGTGGTGCCGACTACCGATGTCAATATGACCTTTGCCCTGTCTATTGGCGTATTTTTATTGATGATCTTTTATTCGATTAAAATAAAAGGTTTTGGCGGGTTTATGAAAGAACTCTATGCCCATCCTTTCAATACGCCCTGGTTATACTGGTTTAACTTTATTCTGGAACTGGTATCACTGATAGCCAAACCCTTATCTCTGTCGTTACGTTTATTCGGTAACTTATATGCGGGTGAATTAATCTTTATTTTGATTGCAGCAACTATTGGGCTTTGGCAGTTGCCAATCCACTTTATCTGGGCTGCGTTCCATCTACTGATTATTCCGTTACAAGCATTTATTTTCATGATGCTGACCATCGTTTATTTAAGTATGGCGCATGAAGATCACTAATTTTGTCAAAAATTAGCACAGCTTTTAAATGACCCCGCGAGGGTCGAGGGCAGGAAGCCCGGAATAGTAATTAATAACAATTTTTTTAAACTTTAACTTTAAACTTGAAAGGTGAAAATCAATGGAAATCTTAGGTAATCTTTATATCGCAGTAGGTATCTTGATCGGTCTTTGTGCATTAGGTCCGGCAATCGGCTTCGGTTTGTTGGGTGGTAAATTCCTCGAGTCTGCTGCTCGTCAGCCAGAATTAGCGCCACAACTGCAAGTTAAAATGTTTATCGTAGCCGGTTTGATCGATGCAATCGCGATGATCGGTGTCGCTATCGCTCTGTTCTTGTTGTTTGTTGAAAGCGCGAAATTTGCCGTATAAGCACCCACTACAACAACGAATTGAGGAGGAGCGGTTTTGAATATTAACGCCACTCTACTTGGTGAACTTATTGCGTTCATCGTATTCGTCTGGTTCTGCATGAAGTATGTATGGCCACCGATTATGAATGCAATTGAAGATCGTCAAAAGAAAATTGCCGATGGTTTGGCTGCTTCAGATCGCGCTGAAAAAGACTTGCAACTGGCTCAGGAAAAAGCCACTGCACAGTTAAAAGAAGCAAAATCTCAGGCTGCTGACATTATTGAACAGGCTAAGAAACGTGCGTCTCAAATTATTGATGAAGAAACGCAACGTGGTCATCAGGAGCGTGAGAAAATCATTGCTCAGGGTCAGTCTGAAGTCGAAGCAGAAAGAAATCGTGCTCGCGAAGAATTACGTCAACAAGTTGCTGCACTTGCGGTAACTGGTGCGGAACGGATTCTGGGCCGTCAAATCGATGCAGCAGCACAAAGTGACATAGTTGAAAAACTTGTCGCTGAGTTATAGGGGAGTACGAGCTTATGTCTGAAATGACTACTATTGCTCGCCCTTACGCTAAAGCTGCTTTTGAATATGCGGTCGAACATAAAGCCATTCAAAGCTGGCAGGAAATGTTGTCGTTTTCTGCTCAGGTGGCTGCTAATGAGCAAGTGCAGCAATTGCTGACCGGCTCGGTAGCAGATGACAAGTTGGCCGATATATTTGTCCAGCTTTGTGGTGAACAAATCGATCAAAATGGCCAGAATTTTATTCGTGTTTTGGCTGAGAACAAACGTTTAACGGCGTTAGCTGAAATCTTGATGTTGTTTAATCAATACAAGGCCGAGTTTGAGAAAGAAGTGGATGTTGATGTGACTTCTGCTGTCGAACTGTCCGAGCAACAAAAACAAGAACTCAGCGTGTCTCTAGAAAAACGTTTGACACGAAAAGTTAAGCTGAATTGTAGCGTGGATCCTGTATTGATTGCCGGTGTTGTGATTAAAACCGGTGACACAGTTATCGACGGTTCTGTACGAAGCAAATTAAACCGTCTGACAGACGCGTTACAAGCATAACGGGGAAATGAGGATGCAACTGAATTCCACTGAAATCGCCGAGCTGATCAAAAAAAGAATTGAACAGTTTGAAGTCGTAAGTGAAGCGCGTAATGAAGGTACAATAGTCGGTGTAACCGACGGTATTATTCGTATTCACGGTCTTGCAGATGTAATGCAAGGCGAAATGATAGAACTTCCTGGCAGTCGCTATGCCATTGCACTTAACCTTGAGCGTGACTCGGTTGGTGCGGTAGTGATGGGACCTTATGCCGATTTACAGGAAGGGGTAAAAGTTAAATCTACCGGCCGTATTCTAGAAGTACCGGTAGGTCGTAATTTATTAGGCCGTGTGGTTAACACACTAGGTGCACCTATTGATGGTAAAGGCTCGATTGATGCTGACGGTTTTGAACCGGTAGAAAAAATCGCACCGGGCGTAATTGAGCGTCAATCGGTTGATCAGCCAATTCAAACTGGTTATAAGTCAATTGACTCTATGATCCCGGTTGGACGTGGTCAGCGTGAGTTGATTATCGGTGACCGTCAAACCGGTAAAACCGCGTTAGCTATCGATGCGATCATCAACCAGAAAGGTACCGGCGTTAAATGTGTATATGTTGCTATCGGTCAGAAAGCATCCACTATCGCTAACGTGGTACGTAAACTGGAAGAACACGGTGCTCTGGAAAATACCATTATTGTTGCGGCTACGGCTTCTGAGTCAGCGGCATTACAATATTTGGCACCTTATTCCGGTTGTACTATGGGTGAGTATTTCCGTGACCGTGGTGAAGATGCGCTGATAGTTTATGATGACTTGTCCAAGCAAGCAGTAGCCTATCGTCAGGTATCTTTGTTGTTACGTCGTCCGCCGGGTCGTGAAGCTTATCCTGGGGATGTGTTCTATCTTCATTCACGTTTGCTGGAGCGTGCTGCTCGCGTTAACGAAATGTATGTTGAGCGTTACACCAAAGGTGAAGTAAAAGGTAAAACCGGTTCTTTGACTGCATTGCCGATTATTGAAACCCAGGCTGGTGATGTATCGGCATTCGTACCGACCAACGTAATCTCTATTACTGATGGTCAGATCTTCCTGGAAACTGACTTGTTTAACGCGGGTATTCGCCCGGCAGTTAACGCAGGTATTTCGGTTTCACGGGTAGGTGGTGCAGCGCAAACCAAGATTATCAAAAAGCTGGGCGGTGGTATCCGTTTGGCATTGGCTCAATATCGTGAATTGGCGGCATTCTCTCAGTTTGCTTCTGATTTGGATGAAGCAACCCGTTCACAACTTGAACATGGTGAACGTGTTACTGAGCTGATGAAGCAAAAACAATACGCACCATTATCCGTTGCTGATATGGCGGTTTCATTGTTCGCGGTAGAAAAAGGTTATCTGAAAGATCTGGAAATGAACAAGGTTCTGGATTTTGAAGCCTCTTTGCATTCGTTTATGCACAGTGACTACGCCGAGCTAATGGACACTATTAACAGTACCGGTAACTACAACGACAGTATTGAGTCGTCCTTGAAAGAAGCATTAGACAAATTCAAGGCAACCCAAACCTGGTAAATCAATGCGCGCAAGCGCATTGATCGTTGAGTAATCGAGGAGATAGTTCATGGCCGGCGATAAAGAGATAAAAGGTAAGATTGGGAGTATTAAAAATACTCAGAAAATCACCAGCGCAATGGAGATGGTTGCTGCGTCCAAAATGAAAAAGGCGCAGGATCGTATGGCGAGCAGTCGTCCGTACGCCCAAAGCATGCGTAAGGTGATTGGCCATCTTGCCAATGCCAACCTTGAATATCGCCATCCTTATCTGGAAGAACGTGAAATTAAACGCGTTGGTTACATCGTTATTTCAACTGATCGGGGACTTTGTGGTGGTTTGAACACCAATGAGTTCAAGGCAGTAGCTAAAGATGTCAAGCAATGGCGGGACAAAGGAGTTGAAGTTGATTTTTCAGCTCTGGGATCCAAAGCCTGTGCGTTCTTCAACCGGTTTGGTGGTGAAGTGTTGGCAGCAGAATCTGGCATAGGTGATGCACCCAGTGTAAGTGATGTTATTGGTTTAGTGCATGTCATGCTTAGTGCTTATAACGAAGGTAAAATTGACCGCTTGTATCTGGTATTTAACAATTTTGTCAATACCATGTCCCAAGTGCCAAAAATTGAGCAATTATTGCCTTTGCCAAAATCAGATGATGATAATTTGCAGCATCGTTGGGATTACATTTTCGAACCCGATCCAAAACCTATTCTGGAAACATTATTGGTTCGATATGTGGAATCTCAGGTATATCAAGGTGTTGTTGAAAATGCAGCGTCAGAACAAGCTGCAAGAATGGTTGCAATGAAAGCCGCTACCGATAACGCGGGCGACCTGATCGATGAATTACAGCTGATATACAACAAGGCCCGTCAGGCAGCAATCACACAGGAAATCAGTGAGATTGTCAGTGGCGCAGCTGCGGTGTAGGCAAAGGTTTATAAATTATGAGGAAAGAACATGAGTCAAGGTAAGGTCGTCCAAATCATTGGCGCCGTTGTGGATATCGAATTTCCACAAGACATGGTTCCTAAAGTATATGACGCACTTCGCGTTACCGAAGGTAATTTGCAGGGCTTGACCCTGGAAGTTCAGCAACAGCTTGGTGGCGGAGTGGTCCGTACCATCGCCATGGGTACCACTGACGGATTACGTCGTGGTATAGGCGCAGAAAATACTGGCGAACCTATTACTGTTCCAGTGGGTAAAGCCACATTGGGCCGTATTATGGATGTGTTGGGTAATCCCATTGATGAAGCGGGTCCTATTGGTGAAGAAGAGCGTATGTCTATTCACCGTGAAGCGCCGAGTTATGAAGACCAGTCAACTTCGGTTGAACTACTGGAAACTGGCATCAAAGTAATCGATCTGGTTTGTCCATTTGCCAAAGGCGGTAAAGTGGGTCTGTTCGGTGGTGCCGGTGTAGGTAAAACCGTAAACATGATGGAATTAATTCGTAACATCGCTATCGAGCACAGTGGTTACTCTGTATTCGCTGGTGTAGGTGAGCGTACTCGTGAGGGTAACGATTTCTATCATGAGATGAACGATTCAAACGTACTGGATAAAGTATCGTTAGTATATGGTCAGATGAACGAGCCACCGGGTAACCGCTTGCGCGTTGCCTTGACCGGTTTGACCATGGCCGAAAAATTCCGTGACGAAGGTCGTGACGTTCTGTTCTTCGTAGATAACATTTACCGTTATACCTTAGCGGGTACCGAAGTATCGGCACTATTAGGTCGTATGCCGTCAGCGGTAGGCTATCAGCCAACATTGGCTGAAGAAATGGGTGTGTTGCAGGAGCGTATCGCTTCAACCAAGACGGGTTCAATCACGTCAATTCAAGCGGTATATGTACCAGCGGATGATTTGACCGATCCATCACCTGCTACTACCTTTGCCCACTTGGATGCAACGGTAGTATTGTCACGTGATATTGCTTCTTTGGGTATTTATCCTGCGGTTGACCCACTGGATTCTACTTCACGTCAGCTGGATCCTCTGGTGATTGGTCAGGAACATTATGATTGTGCCCGTGGTGTACAAACTGTACTGCAGCGCTATAAAGAACTGAAAGACATCATCGCGATTCTGGGTATGGACGAATTGTCTGATGAAGATAAGCAGGTCGTATCCCGCGCACGTAAGATCCAACGTTTCTTGTCTCAACCTTTCTTCGTTGCTGAAGTATTTACCGGTTCTCCAGGTAAATATGTATCGTTAAAGGATACGATTAACGGCTTTAAAGGTATTTTAAGCGGCGAGTACGACGATCTTCCCGAGCAAGCCTTTTACATGGTGGGTTCAATTGAAGAAGCCATTGAAAAAGCCAAAGGCATGTAAACTGACCTTTAGGAGGGTTTGATGGCAGCTATGACAGTACATCTGGATGTAGTCAGTGCCGAGGATAAAGTGTTCTCTGGTCGCGTAGAAACAATACAGATAACCGGGAGCGAAGGTGAACTGGGTATTTACCCTGGGCATGCTCCTCTGCTGACTACTCTTAAACCGGGTATGGTGCGTTTGGTTAAACAGCATGGCCATGAAGAGCTGATTTATATCGCTGGTGGTGTGTTGGAAGTTCAACCGGGTAATGTCACCGTATTGGCGGATGTGGCAGTTCGTGCCGAAGATTTGGATGAACAGGCTGCATTAGAAGCTAAACAACGTGCAGAAGAGCATATTGCCAATCCGGGCACTGATTTTGATTATGCAGAAGCCGCCGCTGAATTGTCGGCAGCAATTGCGCAGTTAAGATTAATTAAAAATTTGCGAAAATAATGGCAAAAGTAGATTAAAAACCCGCCCAGGCGGGTTTTTTATTGTCATGAAAAAGTGAAATTGATCCGATATTTTATAGTTAGCAATATTAATTTTTTAAAAATCCATTTAAAAATTAATGAAATAGATAAAAAACATAACTATTTTTATCTATGACGTCGTGTATATAAAACTTTCCGTGACATATTTTACAAGTGAAATGCCAATGCTAAATGCCCTGACCGTTAAAACCAGACTGGCCATTATGGCTATCCTGCCGGCTGCTATTTTTATCTTGATGTCAGCCATCGTAATATCCATGCTGACCTCTCAGAATCATGGTATCCAGAGCCTCTATTCGGATAGGGTGGTGCCGCTCAAGCAAATTAAATATGTATCCGACAATTACGCGGTAAGCATCGTTGACTTGTTGCATAAGTATCGGGCCGGAATGCTAAGTCAGACAGAGGTTCTTAACCGTATTAGTCAGGCGCAAAAAAATGCGGATAAAGAATGGGCAGCTTACTTGTCTACCAAGCTTACTGCTCACGAAGTTCAGCTGGTTAACAAGGTAAAACAGTACTTGGGGCCGGTGGAGCGGTTAATTAAAAAATATCAACAAATGATTAGTCAGGGCACGTTGATTGACTATTCTGCTAGTGAATTTAATCAGGAAATGTATGCGGCTTTTGATTTACTCAGTGAAAGTTACAACAGCCTGATCGAATTACAGCAAAGTGAAGCGCAACTGTTTCGCGATGAATCGCGAGATAACTTTGATACTACCCAAACTTTGCTTATCGCCGCGACAATCATGGTACTGATATTGATGTTGGCTGTTGCCTATTTTATTTACCAGTCTGTTCATCGACCTCTGATTAACTTGCAGCAGACTATTGTCGAGATCGAACAGAGTACCAATTTAACGTTACGCGTAGATGTGGTTGGAAAAGATGAATTTGCTAATACAGCGACAGCTTTTAATTTGATGCTTGAGCGTATCCACAAATTAGTTACTGAAGTATCTCAAGCCACAGTGACCTTAGCCTCGGCTGCTGAGGAGATGCACGCCATCAGTACTCAGGTGGCCAGCACGGCTACCGAGCAGGAACATCAGAACACTATGATAGCGACGGCAATAACCGAAATGAGTGCCGCTATCCAGGAGGTGGCAAACAATGCGTTGCAAACCTCTCAACGGGCTTCTGAAGCAGATAAACAAGCCGAACTGGGCCAAACAAAAGTGAAACAGAATATTCAGTCTATTAGTGACTTATCTGTGGTAGTGAATGAAAGTACCGATGTGATCCAGCAGCTGCATAATCAGGCCAACGAAATCAATCAGGTCGTTCAGCTTATTCAAAGTGTGGCTGAACAGACTAATTTGTTGGCGCTGAATGCGGCCATTGAGGCGGCTAGAGCCGGTGATTCAGGGCGTGGATTCGCGGTAGTCGCTGATGAGGTAAGACAGCTTGCCCACAATACCCAAAAAGCCACAGAATCCATTAGTGATATGATTGGTAAACTGCAGGTGTCGGCTAAACAATCAGTAGATTCGATGAGCCGAGCCCAGGAACGGGCCAATGAAAGCGTGGGCCATGCAGAAGATTCTTCCAATGTGCTGGCTGATATTATTCAGGCCATGTCTGAAATTGCAGATATGAATGCTCAGGTTTCAACTGCTACTGAAGAGCAAACCATGGTAGCCAATGAAATCAGCGAAAACGTCAATGAGTTCAGCATTAGCATTGGCAGCGTAACCGAAAGCTCGCAACAAAATGCGCAAGCCAGTAGTGATCTGGCTAATTTGGCCGAGAAATTGCAGCAGCAGGTAAATATATTCAAGACCTGAGAACCGAACAACGACTTGATGTAAGATATCGGTTGCCATTCGCCACATGATTTTCAGGAAAAGTAGCTATGTCTGAACCCAAACGCCTCAATAAATATATTAGTGAAACGGGCTTTTGTTCGCGCCGTGAAGCAGACAAATATATTGAACAGGGCCGGGTCAGAATTAATGGCGTTATTCCCGAACTGGGCACCAAGGTCAGTGACGTTGATAATGTCGAGATTGACGGAAAACCGCTTAAAACCAAGCCTAAAGAAGTGTTTATTGCTTATAACAAGCCCGTTGGCATTACCTGCACAACGGAACGCAAAGTTAAAGGCAACATTATAGATGCGATTAATTATCCACAACGTATATTCCCCATCGGCAGATTAGACAAACCCTCGGAAGGGTTAATTTTTTTAACCAACGACGGGGATATCGTTAATAAAATCCTGCGTGCCGGCAATAATCATGAGAAAGAATATCAGGTTCAGGTGGATAAGCCGCTGAATGAGCAATTTGTAAAAAAAATGGCCGGAGGTTTACCCATACTGGGCACGGTGACAAAAAAGTGCAAAGTAACACAAATAGCCAAGGACAGGTTCACCATAGTGTTAACACAGGGCCTCAATCGCCAAATTCGCAGAATGTGCGAGTTTCTGGGTTACGAGGTGATTAAACTAAAACGGGTCAGGATTATGAATATTAATTTAAAAGGACTTAATCCGGGTAAGTGGCGTCATCTTACAGCACAGGAAATGGCAAAAATAAACGGCTCTGTGGCGGTATCCGGTAAAACCGAAGAACATTCGGTGATTGACCCTCATACTGTATAGTCAAAATCCCCTATCCTGCCGGGTTTTTAATAACTGCAATAACGAATCAGTATTTTTGTGTTCGATTAAATTTAATGCATAGGCACAAGCTTCCAAACTGGAAAGACTGTGCTGAAAATTTGTTTTGCGTTGGTAAATACTGGCTGAGGGTTTAGTGAAGTGCCAGCTCGGAAGATTATGTAACCAGGGATTCAGTTGCCAGAGTTTATAGGTTTTTTTCCAGGTGCCATCGAGCAATATTAAATGATTAATTACCGGCGTTTCAGTGTTTAGGCTCTCCAGTTCAACACTTTTTTCATTGGGATAAAGCACAGCACTACGGATTTTCTGTGTTTCACAGCGTTGCCTGATGTGGGCGAAATCCGTTTCGGTTTCCCCGACAAACACTTCACAATGCCGCAAAACCAACGCCATTAGTCTAACGGTGTTCTTGGACTCTTTTAATTCCGACGGATGTTGTAACACCACAATATTGGTTTTGTTATCAACAGGTTCTAGCGCATCACACAGACAAACTGATTGAGGAAAAAGGCATTTCGGACAATACTGGCGTTTTGACATAGCAATTATATTTTTAGAGTGAACCAACAGTATAAAAGAATTTGGCAGACCATTGAATTAGTTCCACCCGGAACGGTGGCCAGTTACGGACAAATTGCCGATTTGGCCGGTTTACCGGGACGTGCCCGTTTAGTGGGGAAATCCTTGGGCTATGTACCGCAAAATCGCGCCGTTCCCTGGTATCGGATATTACGTTCCAATGGCCAGATAGCCTTCCCCGCCGGTTCACCCCAAGCCGATAAACAAAAAGGCTTATTACAGGAAGAAGGCGTGGTCGTGCTGAATAACCGGGTCAAACTAAAAGAATTTCAATGGCAACCCAGTCTGGACGAAATATTGTTTAAACTGCAATTCTAGATCCGGATTACAGGGATGTTAGTAACCATTAGTCGCTTGTCGATACAGGAGTACAAATGAAATACATTAAGCCTATTTATGCCTCACTAATATTGTTGCTGTTTGCTCCGCTGGTGGCGGCATCGGAATCGGAAGTACTCACTGAATTGATTGTCGACTTTTTGCAGGGTGCCACGGTGAATGATGCATCAGTGCATGATAATTTCTGGGCTGAAGAGCTGGTTTATACCAGCTCCAATGGCACCCGCTTCGGTAAAAAACAATTGATGGAAGGGGTTCGCCAAGCCGGACCACAGCCTGCAACGGCGGACACAACAATTTATAGTGCCGAAAATATACAGGTCTGGCAGCATCAGGACACGGCCGTGGTAACTTTTACTCTGGTTGGCAAATCAGGTCAGGGCGATACAAGCGAAACAAAAAAGTACCTGAATAGCGGTACTTTTGTAAAACGGGATAATCGCTGGCAAGCGGTTAACTGGCAGGCAACCATCAAGGCTGCCGATTAGAGCCTGTTGCACGGTGACGATAACAGGCAAATATCAATAACATTATTGCCGCACATAAACCCAGGCTGCCGCCATGCTCTGTGGTTACCGTGACCTGACCTCCCGATCTATGTTCATGGTTGTTACTTTCCAGTGGCAGCAGATATAAGTCAGCGTCATCATATCCATCCAGGGTAGCAACCAGCTCATCAGTGTCGGTATCATAAAGCTCAATCAATAACTCATAATCGTTGGGTGGAAAGCCTTCCAGTAAATCGGTTTCAACCACATAGCTGTCCTGACTGTTTTCACCATCAATATGAAAATAATCAGTGGTATGGTATTCGTAAAAATCGCCCCCGCTGCTGAGATATAAACGAGCATAAACACTGGCGTGGGCATAGACGGTATCGGCGTCAAATTCCAATATAATATTATGGTAGTAACCATCGTAGTCTGTGTCTTTTTCCAGCGTTACCCAAGCATCGTAGATCCAGAAATCAGGATCATCAATTACCGGTCTGGCCGCCAAGGTTTGCGCTGGCGCTTGCTGTTTTGACAACATTGGTGTGCTATCCGCAGATGAGGCTAGTTGTGTTGACGACTTGGTTGTTACAGCGCGGCTCTGAGAAAACTGTTTCTCGATCGAGCGGGTTTTCCATTCAGGTTTTTGCTCGGCGCTAGATAAAAACGAACAGCTGAGGAGCAACGTGGCAAGTACAATTTTTTTCATCAGTTTCATCCTGTTCTTTAAGATGATCTGAGTGTGGTCGACAAAGCGTGAACAAAAACTGAACTTAGTCTAAAACTCCGTTCAGGTTAATTGCCGATGTTTATACAGATTGATTGTTACTGAACAGCGAAAATTATCCGTTGTTGTGCTTGTGTTTTTGACTTCTATCACCATGCTATACAAATCAGATACAACTGGGATAAACCCGATGGTCAGCAACGATTTCTGGCAACAGCTTAAAACCGAAGCTCGTACGGTATGTGACAGAGAACCCCTTCTTGCCAGTTTTGTGCATGCCTGCATTTTGAGTCACCATAATTTTGAAGCGGCGTTAAGTTTTATTTTATCCAACAAAATTGCCGATGAGGTGATGCAAACTCTGGCCATCAAAGAGATATTCGATGAAGCCTATTTATTGCATCCGCAAATGGTGGAGGCCGCGATTGAAGATATCAAGGCGGTGTTTAACCGAGATCCGGCGGTACACTCTTATCTGACAGTTTTAATTCATTTTAAAGGTTTCCAGGCGATCCAGGTGCATCGTCTGGCGCATTTGTTATGGACAAAACAGCGAACCGATCTGGGGCTATTTATTCAAAGTCGCAATTCTGAAGTGTTTGCGGTGGATATCCACCCTGCGGCGCAAATTGGTCGTGGTGTGATGTTTGATCACGCTACCGGGATTGTTATTGGTGAAACGGCGGTGGTCGAAAACAATGTGTCAATTATGCAGTCCGTTACCTTGGGCGGTACCGGCAATGAAAGTGGTGATCGGCATCCCAAAATACGTCAGGGCGTGATGATTGGTTCCGGAGCGAAAATATTGGGTAACATCGAAATTGGTGAAGGTGCCAAGGTTGGTGCAGGCAGCGTGGTACTGAAAAACGTTGCAGCACATGTCACAGTGGCCGGTGTGCCCGCTAAAGTGGTAGGTAGACCTTGCTGTGAATGCCCCAGTGAAACCATGCGTCAAAATGTACTGGAAGACTGACTAAATCTGGATCTAGCCGAACTAGGGTAATAAAAACTCCAGATCAGCGAGTTGATGAATTTGAATATCCGGTAACAGGCTGACAGCTTCCTGTTTAATCAACATTTCGCGATCTTCAGCATACCAGGCGGTTTTGAATCCGGCTTTTATTCCGCCCATTACATCATTGGTAAAGCTGTCGCCAACGTGCAGAATTTCGGACGCGTTCAAATTCAATGCCTGACGGGTTAAATCAAACATGGCGCGATGCGGCTTAAGGGTTTGTTTGATACCACCATGAAAACGGTGGCTAAAATAATCAGCTATGCCGATTTTGTCCAGATTAACGTTGCCGTTAGTGATCGCCACCAGAGGATAAGCCTTGGCCAGATTAGCCAGGATCCGGGTTACTTCTATTGGTACGGTAAAATCACTGCGTAACCGATAAAATTCATTAAACCCGTCTTCAACCGCATTTTCTAGTTGCTGTCCCTGTAAACCTGACTGCTGAAAACCATAACGCAAGGTACCCCGGCGCATCAGGGTAAAATCCAGCAGTAGCTGCGGATCTTGTTCAATCGCTTTACGTTTGGCCTGTTGCCAAAATTGACTGTCACTGTTGCGGCATTGTGGATACAGGTTCTGAAAATAGTCCACCAGCTGCTGTTCGGTGCGCTCAATAATGGGCTGGTTAAAATACAAGGTGTCATCTAAATCAAAGGATAAGGCTTTTACTGGCTGCCAGCGGCGATAAAAAATCATATTCAGGTTTTGGTCTTTTTTGCTCGAGGGTGGGATTGATCATACACATTTGCCAGATGTTGAAAATCCAGATGGGTATAAATCTGGGTAGTACTCAGGTTGGCGTGGCCCAAAAGCTCCTGCACAGCACGCAAATCACCGGAAGATTCCAGTACATGGGTCGCAAAAGAATGCCTGAGTTTATGGGGATGAACCGATTGATCCAGCTGTTGCCTGCTGGCCCATACCTTCATTCTTTTGGCTATTTGACGGGATGAAATACGCCGGTGCTGTTTACTGATAAATACCGCCTGCTCATCGGGTTTGGCCAGTTGTTCGCGTAACAATAACCATTCGGCTAACCATTTTTGCGCTTCTTTACCTATGGGTAACAGTCGTTCCTTACGGCCCTTACCTATGACCCGCAACTGCGTACCATTTTGTTCAATATCAGGTAAATTCAGATCAGTCAGTTCTGCCAGGCGCAATCCACAGCCATAAGTCAGCTCCAACATAGCGCGGTCACGCACGGCTAACAGCGATTCAGGCTTGATCGACAATAACTGGTTGGCCTCATCTACATTGAGTTGTTTAGGTAACGGTCGCCCTTGCTTGGGTGCCTGAACATTGTTGGCCGGATTCATCTCCAGCACCTGCTGACTGACCAGATATTGACAGAAACTACGTAACGCCGATAAACGCAAAGCAATACTGCGCGGACTCAAATTGGTTTTGCGTGCCTGAAAAAGGACTTTTTTTACTTGTTCTACTGTCAGTTCTGACCAGTCTTGCAGCGTCAGTGTTTCCATCACGCACAGCAACTGGCGATGATAATTTTGCTGAGTCAGTGTAGCAAGATTGCGTTCGTATTTAATATGGGCGAGAAATTTATCCAGCCAGACAGTCAATCCTGGCTTGTTCATACTAAAACTCGGCCAGTTGCGGCACGATTAGGGTTAAAAACTGCTGTAACTGGGTGATAAGTAATGTATCCATGCCGGGATGGAAATGGTGCGGCTGATGACTGCCTATGGCAAGTAGCCCCATTTCGCCCTGTTCGCCCAATAACATCATCGCCACCGAGCCGATATTCTTCTTGTTAAACATCATCGCCATTTCGGCGTTGCTAAGACGTCCAAGATAATAAATACGGTCATTAAAGCGTTTTTTTAGCAAGTGATGTTTGCTGGTTTCGGGCAAATCGTTATCGGAACCAAATAATTTCAGGGAAATTTCATCCAGTTCCAGTTGATGTAACAATACATCCGATAAACTCTGTTCAACGTCCACTAATGTGCGGCATTTGAACAGACGCAAATTCAGATCAGCATAAATGCGATATATACGTTCATTTTGTTTGGCAACGCTGAGTAGTTCGGATAACTGTTTTTGCAATATTTTGACTTTCTCACGCAGCTGTTCGGCCTGGCGTTCCACCAGTGATACCGAGCCGGGTAACAGGTGCGGGACTTTTATCTGATTCAGGATGTGAGGATGAGATACCAGAAAGTCCGGATTGGACAGCAGATATTCTGTGACTTGTTCCGTTGTTAATACCGCGTCTGATGCCGGTTCGGCTAGCATCATGCTCGGTTCTTCCATTCTGGATGTCTCATTCATATACTTATCGTACCATCAAAAACATGTTCTACAGGTCCAGTCATTTTAACCACCTGATCCCGTCCTTGCCAACGAACTTTTAGACTACCACCAGGTAAATCGACTTGTACATCATTACCGAGTTTGGTTTGACTTTGTCCAATCACTACTGCCGCACAAGCTCCGCTGCCACACGCAAGTGTTTCGCCAGCACCGCGTTCAAAAACCCGCAACTTGATGTGAGAAGGTGATATCACCTGCATAAATCCCACATTTACCCCTTCAGGGAAACGTTCATGGCGTTCAAGCAGCGGGCCGAGGATTTCTACCGGCGCACTGTCAACATCTTCCACTTCCAGTACACAATGAGGATTGCCCATGGAGACTGCACCACAAAAAACAGTGTGCTCATCAGCACGGATGATATAGGTGCCCTCTTCTTTGCTGGCTTTCAGCGGGATTAGAGCCGGCTCAAATACGGGTTTACCCATATTGACGGTGACCTGACCATCTTTTTCCAAATATAACACCATCTTACCGGCTTTGGTGCTGACCACTATTTTATTACGGTTGATCAGACCCTTCATTTTGACAAAGTGAGCAAAACAGCGCGCGCCATTGCCACATTGAGACACTTCTGAGCCGTCCGCATTGAAAATGCGATAATGGAAGTCCTGCTCCGGATCATAAGGCGGTTCAACCATCAGTAGTTGGTCAAAACCAATACCAAAATTACGATCCGCCAGACGCTGGATTTTATCCTTGGAGAAAAATACATTCTGGGTAACGTTGTCGACCACCATAAAGTCGTTACCCAGCCCATGCATCTTGGAAAATTGAATTTGCATCAGAACTACTAGTTAAGTGTTTCCTGTAGTCTACGGAATTTTGCACTCACCTTTCCAGAGATCTTTTAGTTTTTCTCGTTCACGCACCAAATAAATTTGTTCACCATCGACCATAATCTCGGCGGCACGACAACGGCTATTATAGTTGGACGACATGGTAAACCCGTAAGCACCGGCGCTGCGCACTGCCAGATAATCGTCCTGGGCAATTGCTAATTCACGATCTTTACCTAAAAAATCACCTGTTTCACAAACCGGCCCGACAACATCGTACAAGGCACTTTGACGCGACAAGCCGGTGTTGGTCGGTACAATGGCTTGCCAGGCAGAATACAGTGCGGGACGGATTAAGTCGTTCATCGCCGCATCGACGATGGCAAAATTCTTTTCCTCACCCTGTTTGAGAAACTCTACTTTCGTTAACAAAATTCCTGCGTTGGCCATAATCGCGCGACCCGGTTCAAATATAAGAGTCAGATCTTCCCGGCCTTGCATATGCTTAGCCATTGCCGCGACATATTCATCCGGATTGGGCGGTGTTTCATCTTTATAGGTCACACCCAAACCGCCACCTACATCCAGATGGGCAATGTTGATCCCCAGCTCGGCCAGTTCGTCAATTAGTGCCAATAATCTGTCCAGTGCATCGACAAAAGGTTCAATACTGGTCAACTGTGAGCCTATATGGCAGTCCATTCCGGTTATTTTCAAATGGCTTAATTGCGCCGCTTGCTGATAAGTACTAATGGCTTGTTCGCGCGCGATACCAAATTTATTCGCTTTTAAACCGGTTGAAATATAGGGATGAGTTTTAGCATCCACATCGGGATTAATGCGCAGTGATATCGGCGCGATGATATCCAGCTGGGCTGCCACCTTATTGATCCGTTCCAGCTCAGGAATGGATTCCACATTAAAACATTTGATTCCCTGCTCCAGAGCGTAGCCTATTTCCTGTTCGGTTTTGGCAACCCCGGAAAAGACCACTTTGGCCGGATCTCCTCCTGCTTCTAATACCCGGGCCAACTCGCCGACAGACACAATATCAAAACCGGAACCCAGCTTGGCCAACACAGATAACACACCCAGATTGGAATTTGCTTTGACTGCGTAACAGATTAAGTGCGGATGTTGACCAACAGCGTGATCAAAAGCCAGCCAATGACGCTCAATAGTCGCCCGGGAGTAAACATAACATGGTGTACCGAATTGTTTCGCTAATGTCTCAGCTGAAACACTTTCGACCATTAATTGTTGATTTTTATAGTTAAAATAATCCATGTTTAGTTATTTACCTCTTCAGCATTATCTGGCTGTGTTTCTGTTTGAGCAGAGGGTTGATTACTTTTTGCCGGCTCTGGCATAAAAAGCGGACCTTTTTGCCCGCAGGCGGTCAACAGGAATAATCCTATCAGTACCCACATCATTCGTTTTTTCACTGGCGTTTTCATCGGCGTTCTGACTTGAAAGATATGCCCGATATGATGACATCAGGCCAGATAAAATCAATCCAAAGCACGAATATTTAACCTTTATTTTGAATAATTATTTCTTTTCTATGAGTAATATTTGAATATATATTTCTTTTTTGATTTGCTTGACTGAAATATACATTACTATTGAGTAGCAGGGTTATTGCGTTTATGAGTCCCATGTTTGGTTGTTTTTGATGATGATGTACAATTACGCATAATATTTAGTATTGACGTGTATGAAACAGATACACGCTTTGATATTTAGCCATTATAATGGCGCCCGCTTACTTAATTTGGATTTTTAGCTATGATTAGCATTCCGTTACAAGCACCTTCTATTCCATTCCACAAGGCAAAACCAGCAAATAATCTTGCAGCTGGACAGTTGTACCTGATCGGCTTTGGATTTGACGGGACGGCCTGTTTTCGTAAAGGTACTCGCATGGGGCCTGATGCTTTGCGCGACGTATCTGATGATATCGAAAGTTATTCTCCTTACCTGGATCAAGATATCGCCCAACGGGATTTCTTTGATTTGGGTAACTTGAGTCTGGGTGAAAGCAGTGATGCCGAACAGCAGTGGCAAAATGCCACTACTGACTTTGAAAGTCTGTTTGCGCCTGCCAATATTGCCGACCAGCAAATTAAAGTACTGACACTTGGCGGTGAGCATTCTATTTCCTATGCACCGATAAAAACCTATTTACATCAATACCCGGATTTAGTCCTGATCCATCTGGATGCACATGCGGATTTGCGCGATGGCTATTTGGGTTATCACTATTCCCATGCGTCGATTATTCGTCGGGCATTGGACCATTTCGGGCCCGATCACCAACTTATCCAGTACGGGATCCGCTCAGGAACCAAGGAAGAATATGAATGGATGCGTTCAAATCGCACTATTCGTACTTGTCGTAACTCGTTTATTGACGAAATTGATGCGATCCCGGCCGACAGGCCAATTTATCTGACACTGGATCTTGATTATTTTGACCCGGGTATTTTTCCTGGTACCGGCACCCCCGAACCGGGCGGAGAGGATTTTCATTCCTTTATCAAACTGGTCAAAATCTTGGCTCAGAAAAACTTCGTCGGTGCCGATGTGGTTGAACTATCGCCGGAGATTGATTCCTCCGGTAACAGTTCCGTTTTTGCAGCAAAAGTGGTGCGGGAATTAATCCTGTGTCTCACTAGGGCCTGTTGATCTTTCATCTTTACCACTGTTGAGAAATGAAAATTTCTCAATCGAGGCGTAAACAGCGTAGTTTAGTCACCTAAATCAGTCTGTTTACAACAAAGAATGAGGGATTGTCAGGCTCAACCCGAAGGGCTGGGGCTATTTTCCCTTCTCACTGCGTTATCAAACGCTTAAAGAGAACCACTATTTGCGCGTTTTCTGCCTTGTGAGAAGAAAAAATAACCACCAGCAGTGATGAATATGAAAGGTCAACAGACCCGCATGGGAGATAATATTTTGGCAGATTGGACAATTGAAGATGCCGAGCGTTTGTATCGCGTTAATCGTTGGGGTGGTGGTTATTTTGGCATTGGCCAAAACGGTAACCTGAAGATCACTCCCGATCTGAATAATCCTGATATTCGTATCGATTTTAAAGCGGTATTAGATGAAATCAAACAGGAAGGCATTCAGTTTCCAGTAGTAGTGAGATTTCACGATATTTTACGTTCGCAGGTGGCCCAGCTAAATACCGCCTTTCGTAACAATATTGCTGAAGCAGAATACCAGGGCAGTTATATGGGCGTGTATCCGGTTAAAGTTAACCAGATGCGTGAAGTGGTGGAAGAAATTGTCGATGCCGGTGAAGCCTTTAATTATGGTTTGGAGGCCGGCTCTAAAGCGGAACTAATTACCGCGCTGGCCTATAACACTAACGAAGATTCGTTAACTATTTTAAATGGTTATAAAGACGAAGAGTTTATGCGTCTGGCGTTATTGGGTCGCAAGCTTGGGCGTAAAATCATTGTTGTGGTGGAAAAGTTCTCCGAACTGGTATCGCTAGTCAAAATCTCCAAAGAAGTGGGGATTGAGCCGTTAGTGGGCTTACGTTCCAAAATGACAGTTAAGGGCCGCGGAAAATGGGAAGGCTCCGGTGGTGACCGTGCCAAATTTGGTTTAACTATCGCCGAGATTATTAATGCCACTATCTATTTACGTGAACACGGTCTGGATCATTGCCTTAAATTATTACATTTCCATATTGGTAGTCAGCTAACCGATATTCGTTCGGTCAAAGAAGCTGTCAGCGAAGGCGCCAGGATCTACGCCGAACTTTATCGTATGGGCGTGCCACTAGAATACGTAGATGTCGGTGGCGGTCTGGGGATCGACTATGACGGCAGCCAGTCCACCAACGATTCGTCACGCAATTACAATATGCAGGAATATGTGGCGGACGTGGTTTACGGTATCAAGGAAATCTGCGATCTGGAGAAGGTCCCGCATCCCAATCTGGTCAGCGAAAGCGGCCGTGCGATTACCGCTCATCATAGTTGTGTTGTCACCCAGATCATGGGCGAAATCCGCAGTAGTGGTGGCGCGGAATTTGATACATCGGCCCAGCAAGACGAGCATGTTTTTGTTAGCAATATGCGTGGCTTGGCTGAAACCGTTGATGAAGCGGACAGTATCCAGGAAATATTTAACGACGCCTCACAATACAAAGAACAGGCTCTGGATGCCTTCAAGCTGCGAGTACTTAGTTTATCTGAGTTGGCCAAGATAGAAACCTTATACTGGCAGATTATGATGGAAGTGCAGCAAAAACTGCGTACAGCGGAATTTGTTCCGGAAGAAATGCAGGAGCTGGATTATAATCTGTCGTCACAATATTTGTGCAATTTCTCGGTATTCCAGTCGGCCGCCGATACCTGGGCGATTGATCAGGTACTGCCGGTTGTGCCGTTAACCCGAATGAACGAGCGACCAACAGTGAATTGTTCATTGGTAGACATTACTTGTGACAGTGACGGTAAAATTGATCAGTTTGTTGGTGAACATGGCATTTCCGATGTGATCCCTATGCATAAAATCAAGCCGGGAGAAGATTATTTTATTGGTCTGTTTTTAACCGGCGCCTATCAGGATGTGATGGGCGATATGCACAACCTGTTTGGTCGTTTAAATGAAGTGCACATATACAGCTATGATGACGATCCGGAAGATTTTTATATCGAAGAATTTGTCAGTGGTTCGTCGGTGGGGGACGTATTGTCGATTATGCAATATAACCCTTCCGCTATGGCGCAGAACGTCAAAAAGATGATCGACAAGCGGATTTCCAGCGGCCAAATCAAACCGCGTGAAGGGGTGAAATGGACTGATTTTTATGAAGCTTGTCTGGCCGGTTATACCTATTTGAAAACCTCAACCAAATAAGACAGTTCATTTCTTGCGGAATTGGGGTGGAGCTTAAAAGGACATATACAAGTTAGCGTATTTTGTTCTATGCGGCTTGCCCCATGATTTTTTTGGATTAACCACCTGGCTTAGTAACATCCAGTTCCGTTTTTATCGCATAAAAAAATAAATAGTCGCTACAATCATCACTTCAACCCATTGAGGTGATGTATGACTGATATAATTTCTTTCCAACAGGCCCGGCTGGCTCGTGATGCCCGATTTGATGGCCAGTTTTTTGTTGCGGTTAAATCGACGGGGATATTTTGCCGGCCTATTTGTCCGGCTAACCCGCCTAAAGAACAAAATGTTGAATACTATCCGTTAGCTGAATTGGCCATGCAGGCCGGATACAGGCCTTGTTTGCGCTGCCGTCCTGATAGCGCACCCTATTCCTGCGCCTGGAAAGGCGTAGATACGACTGTCGAACGGGCACTGACATTATTGGCTGAATTTCCGGAATTATCACTGGAGCAGATTTCCAGCAAGCTTGGCATATCCGATCGTTACTTACGTAAATTGTTTAAGCAAAAAGTCGGTATTGGTGCCAAGCAATATCAACTCTGCCAACAAATGCTGTTTGCTAAAAAATTATTGCATGAAACGTCACTGAATATAGAACAGGTTGCTGCCGCCAGCGGTTTCCAGTCATCGCGGCGATTGCAGGATAATCTGAAAAAAACACTGCAATTGACGCCAAAACAAATTAGATCCAGCAAACATATACAACACAAATCGTTGCGGCTTAGTTTGTCATTCAGACCACCTTATAATTGGCCGCAGCTCCGGGATTTTCTGGCCATGCGCGCGGTGCCGGATATGGAGTGGGTCAGTGAAGATAGCTATGCCAGAACTTTCTCGCTCGATGGCGTCGGCGGATATTTTTGTGCCCGATACCAGCACGATAGTCATCAGTTTTTGGTGGAGCTGGATTTGCAAAATTTGTCGATACTCAAGCCGGTACTGGCGCAAATTCGCCGTATTCTTGATCTGGACGCTGACAGCCATTTGATTGAACGACATTTTGAGGATCTTGGCATGCCGCGTCAGGACATAGTCTCAGGGCTCAGGTTGCCGGGAGTCTGGAGCCCTTTTGAAGCAGGTTGCAGAGCTATTTTAGGGCAACAAATATCAGTAACAGCGGCAATTAAGTTATTGTCCAAATTAGTACACCAATTGGGCAGCGAGCAGGATGGTCGTTACAGTTTTCCGCCGCCCCAGGCGGTTATGCAGTCAGATTTGACTTTTTTAGGCATGCCTAATGCCAGAAGGGAAACATTGCGCCGCTTGGCCGAATATCAGCTTGAAGATCCAACTGACGAGTTGCAAAACTGGTTGAAAATCAAAGGAATCGGTCCCTGGACGGTGGATTATGCCCGTATGCGTGGTCAGTCCAATCCGGATATCTGGCTGGGAACCGATCTGGTAATAAAAAAGCGCCTGGCGCAATTACAGCTTGATCCGCAATTGGCTGCGCCATGGCGCAGCTACTTAACCTTTCAATTATGGAGTCGAACATGAATATTGGTTATCTCAATACAGATATTGGCTGGCTTGAAATTGCCGCCAGTGATGAGGGAATTCAACGAATCAAGTTTGTAGAGCAGTGCCAATTTCCCGAACAACACAATGCCCATGTTGAGCAAGCTATTGCTCAACTGGATGAGTATTTTAATCATCAACGGCGTGAATTTGATCTGACACTGGCAGCTGCAGGCACCCTATTTCAACAACAGGTGTGGAAAACATTGACTTCAGTGCCACACGGTAAAACTTGCAGCTATGCGGATATCGCTGATTCTATCGGTAACCCCAAAGCGGTGCGCGCAGTCGGATCTGCGAATGGCAAAAATCCGATCGCCATTGTGGTGCCATGTCATCGTATTATTGGCAGCAATGGTAAATTAACCGGCTATGCTGGCGGCCTGTTTCGCAAAGAATATCTACTTAAACTGGAGCAATTATGAGACCCCTTTATTTGCTTGAGCTGTTGATATTGTCAGCGTTGTGGGGAGCGTCATTTCTATTTATGCGTGAAGGAGCTCCCCAGTTTGGACCTATTGGCCTGATTGCGATCCGTACAGCTGTCGCAACGCTGGTGTTATTGCCATTTATGATGATGTCCGGGCAATTCAGGGATTGTTTACGGCATTGGAAAGCGATTTTTATAGTGGGTTTAGTCAACACCGCTATTCCGTTTTGCTTGTTTGCTTATGCCACGTTATTTTTGGGAGCGGGTTATACCTCCATCATTAATGCCTGTGCACCGATGTTTGCCGCAATCATTGCCTTTACCTGGTTAGGCGAGCGCTTATCCGCCAGTGCAATCTTTGGACTGTTGCTCGGTTTTTCAGGTGTTATTGTGCTGGTGTTGGGGCGAGGTTATCAGACGGATTCAATCGTTATATTGCCTGTAGTTGCTGGTTTGGGAGCAACCTTTTTGTATGGTTTGGCGGTATGTTTAACCAAACGTTACTTGACCGGAGTCCGCTCTCTGGCAATTGCTACAGGCAGTCAATTTTTCTCGGCGATCTGTTTGCTGCCTTTGGCATTTTACTATTGGCCGGCTTCGATGCCGACGGCAACGGCCTGGTGGCAAGTCGCGGTGTTAGGGATAGCCTGTACCGGTATTGCCTATATTTTGTATTTTAGACTCATTGCCAATGTCGGAATTCGTAACGCGGTATCGGTTGCCTATCTGGTGCCGGTATTTGGCTTGCTGTGGGGAGCGGTATTTTTGGCAGAGCAAATCACGTTAACGATGCTGGTAGGAGCGGTAACTATTATGCTGGGCGTGAGTTTAACCAGTGGACTGTTACAGGCCAGAATCAGGCGTCTTAAACCCACAGTTGCAAACCGGCCGGTTTAATTCATAAGTGATTGTTCACTACGCTTTTTGGCACCTTAATTCTTAGATGGACAGATAACATATCCGATTGCGGCCATCATTTTTAGCCTGATATAAGGCTTTATCAGCCACTTCCAGCAAGGCTGTCAGGTTGTGCATGTTTTTTGCTGTGGTCACGCCAAAACTGGCATAGATTTCAAGGCTGGACTGGCTCAAATAGACTCTTTCTTTGGCCAGTAACTCCTTGCAGCGCCGAGCAATCTGCAAGGCATTGTCGGTATCCGAACCGGGTAACAGAATGACAAACTCGTCACCACCCCAACGACCGGCGATATCCTGTTTACGGATGGCTTCGTTCAGGCATTTGGCCAGCATTTGCAGCACTAAGTCGCCAGCATTGTGCCCGTGAGTATCGTTGACCTGTTTGAAGTGATCGATATCAACAATAATGATGCCTATCTGCTGGTATTCCTCTGACAGCAAACTAAATTGTTGTTCCAGATGATGGCGGTTGGAGAGCTTGGTAAGCGGATCGTAGTTAATTTTATTATCAATGGTTTGCAGATATTCGCGGATAAAATGCTGTACCACTTTATAAACAATAAATAGCAGCGCAAAAAGGATAAAAACATAGAAAATAAATACCTTGTTTATTTCTGACTGACGTTCAGACAAGGGCGTAATGACATACAGCTTCCAGTCCAGTGCTTCAATATCAAACTGGGATATCAGTAGCTCTCCTTCATCAGTCTGTATCAGTTTACTGCGCTCGCTATTGGCCAATTGTTTACGTCTAAATTGGTTAAACCAGGGAAGATCATTGACAGTGCTGAGGTGCAATCCGTCTGGAAGCCACTTTTCCTTTGAAGATAAAACAATTTCATCACGGCTATTGGTGAATACAAATTCATGGCCGTACGCCTGGCGAAAATTGCGGAACGAGGTCAAGAAATCTTTTAAGCTTTTAGCGATGCCCACAAAACCAATGAAATTGCCTATTTCATCGTACTGTTTGACATCAATATACAGGTGCACATCTTCCCTTTTACCTAATACTGCCAGGAAATCCTGCGGTTCTTTTTGTAATTCAAAATACCAGCCGACTTTTCCTTCAATTAGATCAAAAGAACTGCCGTCGGAATTATACTGTTTGCGGTTGCTTTCCTTGGCCAGATAAAACCCCAGACCAAACTGTGATTCGAGCTTACCCAGGTCCTGAATGATCTGTTGATCGGAAATGCTCTGATCATGGAAATACTTGTCGTAGATCCTGGCGGTAGCCAAGGTTTTGGCTATATGCATAGGTTCCAGCAATTCTTCTTCTACTAAGGTAAATACTGGGGAGATAGCCTGCTGCTGCTTGTAACTTTGGCTGGCGACAATGTCACTGATGACCCAAAACGCAGCGGCACCGATGGCAAAAATGATCGCAATATAGAGCAACACAACAATATGGTGGAAAGACTTCTTTTTCGGCAAAGTAAAATTCGCTTTATTTTTATTATCAAGATTGGAAGGCAGCAGTTTCTATTATCGTACAGCATCAGTACTTTGCCACACCAATAAACTGTTCCACTGAAAACGGAAATTATTAGCCCGTTTTCAGCTCGAGCGCTGGTAGAATCGTGCCAGCTCGTTACAATAGTTCAGCATTGTCATAATACAGGATCTTGTATGTCATTTTCAGTTGTTATTTTGGCTGCGGGCAAGGGAACCCGCATGAAGTCGTCATTACCCAAAGTTCTGCATCCTATTGCAGCCAAACCCATGGTGCAGCATATTATCGATACTGTGACCCTTTTGGGCGCAAACAAAATTCATCTAGTATATGGCCACGGTGGCGACCAGCTCCAACAGGCGATTAGCCAACCGGATCTTAACTGGTGCCTGCAAGCCGAACAATTGGGCACGGGCCATGCGGTACAACAGGCTGTTCCTTGCCTTGATGACAATGAAGACGTGTTAATTCTGGTGGGTGATGCGCCGTTGATTAAGGCCTCTACTCTGGAAAATTTGTTGTCTGTTAAGGCAACTGCAGATTTGGCATTGCTAACCGTTGAGCTTGAAGATCCGACTGGGTTGGGCCGCATTATACGCAATGGCGATCAGGTGGTGGCGATTGTCGAACACAAAGATGCAAATTCAGAGCAGTTGAAAATTAATGAAATTAATACCGGCATGATGGTGATGCGCGGCAGTGACCTGAAGCGCTGGCTAAGCAGCCTTGACAGTAATAATGCGCAGGGAGAATTTTATCTGACTGACGTTATTGCCATGGCCGCGTCGGAAGGAAAAACGATTAAGGCAGCACATCCTTCCTGTCCGGTTGAGGTGGAAGGTATTAATAATCGTAAACAGCTGGCGGCAATTGAACGGGCTTATCAGCTGGAACAAGCTAATGAACTGATGATGCAGGGTGTATCAATTATTGATCCTGCCCGTTTCGATTTACGCGGCAATTTGCTGGCTGGTGAAGATGTAAGCCTGGATATTAACGTGATCATTGAAGGACAGGTTAAGCTGGGTAACGGTGTAAAAATTGGAGCCAACTGTATTTTGCGCAACTGCAGTATTGCTGATGGAGCGGTAATAGAAGCCAATTCTATTATTGAGGATGCCCAAGTTGGTCAGCAGTGTCATGTTGGGCCTTATGCCCGCTTGCGGCCTGGTGCCGTTATGCACGAGGGAGCCAAAGTTGGCAACTTCGTTGAAATGAAAAAATCGGTATTGGGTAAAGGCTCCAAGGCCAACCATTTGACTTATCTTGGCGACGCCGATATTGGTGAGGGTGTGAATATTGGTGCTGGGACTATTACCTGTAACTACGATGGCGTCAATAAATTCAAAACGGTGATTGGTGACGGTGCCTTTATCGGTTCCAATAGTGCATTGGTGGCACCAGCCAATATAGGCGCTAATGCTACGGTTGGCGCCGGCTCAACTATTACCAAAGATATTGGCGACAGCGAGCTGGCGATTGCTCGCGGCAAGCAACGTAATATCGAAGGATGGCAACGCCCCGTCAAAAAGAGTTAATTCGATGATCTGATTGCCACACCATCCGAGGAAAAGCCGATAGTCACTATCGGCTTTTTTATATCTGCCAAAATAGCTTTTGCATTTGTTTAAAAAAGAAACTAATATAGTTTCTTTTCGAAATTATAAATTACGTTTAGATGCAGAAAAGAAACACCCAACAACGCCGTAGTGCCATTGTTGAACTCGTTAATCAGCACGGTAAAGTCACGGTTGATGAGCTAAAATCGGCATTTTCAACATCGCAAGTGACGATACGCAAAGACCTGTCTTTTCTTGAAGACAAAGGGCTGGTGTTGCGCAAGTTTGGTGGTGCAGTGGCAGTCCATGGTAAAAATATGTCAGCCAACGATGAAAAAGTTTCGAATAGAAAGAAAAGCATCGCCAAAGCTGCGCTCAGTTTGATTAAGGACCATTCACGGATAGTTATCGACAGCGGTAGCACCACTGCAGCGATGCTTCCCTACCTTGCACAAAAACCCGGTTTGGTGGTTATGACCAATGCCTTGCACGTAGCGCAAACACTGGTCGACGACGAAAACGAGCCGACGGTGTTAATGACCGGAGGAACCTGGGACAGCCAGTCCCGCTCTTTTCAGGGGCAGATGGCAGAGCAAATTCTACGCGCCTATAACTTTGATCAAGCCTTTTTAGGCGCTGCCGGTCTGGACATACAAAAAGGTACCACCACGTTCAACGAATTAACCAACCTGAGCCGGGTGATGGCTGAGGTCTCTAATCAAGTTATTGTCATGGCTGAATCAGCCAAACTGGAACACAAAATACCCAATGTGGAATTGCCCTGGTCGAAGATTTCTGTGCTGGTTACAGATTCAGATATTTCGTCGTCGGCTCGGCAATGCATCGAACAACAAGGCGTAAAGGTGATTTGCGCAGAACAGGAATAAACGGAGTCAATTATGTGTGGAATTGTTGGAGCAGTTGCAGAACGGAATGTGGTCGAGATTTTGCTGGAAGGATTACGTCGGCTTGAATATCGGGGCTATGATTCGGCTGGGGTGGCCATTCTGGATGACAATAACCATCTGCACCGGGTGCGCAAAACCGGTAAGGTCCAGGAACTGGCCAATGCGCTAGAAGCAAACCCGGTGCGCGGTTCTATTGGTATTGCCCATACCCGTTGGGCAACGCATGGCGGTGTTACCGAGGCGAATGCACATCCGCACTTTTCTGCCGAGCGTGTAGCGGTAGTGCATAACGGTATTATTGAAAATTATCAAAACTTGCGCCGTGAGCTGACTGCTGACGGATATCACTTCAGCTCCGATACCGATACCGAAACCATTGCCCATCAGGTGGACAAGGAATTACAGCAAACCAACGACTTGCTTAGCGCAGTACAAACAGCGGTAAAAAAATTCGATGGAGCCTATGGTACCGTCGTAATGGATAAACAGGATCCAGGTAAAGTGATTGTTGCCCGCTCTGGCAGTCCGCTAGTGATTGGTTTGGGTATAGGTGAAAACTTTATTGCCTCTGATCAATTAGCTCTGCTGCCTGTAACCCGTCGGTTTATCTTTCTGGAAGAAGGTGATGTCGCTGAAATCAGCCGCACCAAGGTTTCGGTTTATGACCAAACTGGTGCTCAGGTACAGCGTAAGGTGATTGAATCTGACATTCAGCATGATGCCGGTGATAAAGCGGGTTACCGGCACTACATGTTAAAAGAAATTCATGAGCAGCCGGTGGTAGTACGCAATACCTTGCAAGGCCGGATCAGTGAACATGATATCAATACCGAAGTTTTTGGTGTTAAAGCGGATGAAATTCTGGCCAAGGTTAAGCATGTGCAGATAATTGCTTGTGGCACCAGTTATCATTCAGGCATGACGGCCCGTTACTGGCTGGAGCAACACGCCAATGTGTCGTGTAATATCGAGATTGCCTCCGAATTTCGTTACCGTAAATCTTATGTTCATCCCAATAGTTTGTTGGTCACTATCTCCCAGTCAGGTGAAACGGCAGATACTTTAGCTGCATTAAGACTGGCCAAGGACTTGGGCTATATGGCCAGCTTAAGCATTTGTAATGTACCCGGCTCTTCATTAGTACGGGAATCCGATTTAGCTTTTATGACCATGGCCGGTGCCGAAATTGGTGTAGCCTCCACCAAAGCCTTTACCACTCAGTTAACCGGGTTGCTAATGCTCACTGCCGCGATCGGTAAACACAACGGCATGTCACCCAATCAACTGGAAAAAATGATTTCGGCCTTGCATACCTTGCCGGCAAAATTGGAAGAAGCGCTTACCCTAAGCCAGGAAATTGAATTGTTGGCTGAAGAGTTTGCCGATAAGCATCATAGCCTGTTTTTAGGCCGTGGCGACCAGTACCCCATTGCGATGGAAGGCGCGTTAAAACTGAAAGAAATTTCCTATATTCACGCAGAGGCCTACGCATCCGGTGAGCTTAAACACGGCCCTTTGGCACTCATTGATGAAAATATGCCGGTAATAGTGGTTGCGCCCAATAACGAATTACTGGAAAAGCTCAAATCCAACGTAGAAGAAGTGCGCGCCCGTGGCGGCATTATGTATGTATTTGCAGATAAAGATGCCAATTTCCAAAGTGACGACACCATGCGAGTAATTAATGTGCCTCATGTGGACCAAATTATCGCACCAATAATCTACACCATACCTTTACAGTTATTGTCCTACTACGTGGCAGTGATAAAAGGAACCGATGTGGATCAACCCCGTAATTTGGCTAAAAGTGTTACGGTGGAATAAATTGGTGTTTGGCTGACTTCTTGTGCACGTTAAATAATGTTCGCAACAAACAAGTTCGCTGCTAACGCTAGAATCCGAAACTAAAACGGTCACTTTATGTGACCGTTTTGAATTATTAACTTGTCGATTATGTTTTACTTAGCCTAGCCTAGCCTAACCGAGCCGGGTTAATCTAGACTATGGCTATATGGCATGCGCCCATTTATATATCGGGAAGGTGTTTGTTAACTGAAATATAGGTAAGGACATCACATGATGCGTAAATTATTGATTTCTCTAGTCGCTATGTTGCCGCTAATGCTTATTTATTCGCTCGCCTACGCGGGAGAATGTAATCAGCAGTGCCAAAAGAAAGCGGTAGATACTTATTTTGAGCAATTGAGTTCAATATATAGAAAAGGCTCCAAGGCGTCGGATATTGATGCGCTGTTTTCTTCTTTAAGCCCTTCTGTTCATTACGAGCATCTGAATTACGGCGCAAGTTTTAACGGCTCCGACTGGAAGCAGGCTTTTATTAGCAATCTGAATCGTGGTGCTTATACAAGTGAGCAAAATCAGTCGATTAGAGTCGAACAATATATTCATGGCAACGGGTTTGTTGCAGTTGCGTATAGCTATGGTTTGATCCAAAAGAATGGTTGCTGGACACCTGAGGGAGATCAAAATTTATTGGCGTTGTTTGGCTTGTCTAACGGCCAAATATCCTCAGTAAAAGAATATTGGTAGTGTTTCTTGAAGCCGGTTGTTTCGAGACAATACTGCTTTTGCCTAGCTTTGTGCATCATGAAAAATAATACTTAGCGCTTTGCGGTTACCACTGCGTATATTGCTGACGCCATGCCGGAAAGAGGTTTTGCTAAATCCTTTTGTTGTTTGGCGAATGCCTTGATTGTTGCAAAATATCACCATTTGTCCCTGTTGTATTGATACCACTTTGGCGATGGACTGTTGGCGAGGACGGTTTTCTACTAGTACAAACTCGCCACCCGAGAATTCTGTAACAGGATCACTGAGCAGTATCATGCACTGGAAGGGAAAAAAGGCTTCACCATAGTTATCCTGATGTAGGCAGTTGTAATCATTTGCCGCGTAATTCAGCATTAACGGTGTGGCTAATGTTTGCTGCTTATGCCGATTGAACTGGATAAAGTCCTCTAGCGCTTCAGGCCAGCTGATGTTTTTGTTTAATCGTGTTGCCCAGGTGTTCGCCGCACACGCCAGTTTTTTATACAGTATTTGTCGCAACTGCTGAATATCGTCAGGTAAGGGGTAGCTGAAGTATTTGTATTCGCCAGAGCCAAACTGATATCGCTGCATGGTGACGGTTTTTCGAAATAATTCTGCCTGTGCATATCTGTCTTTCCAGTCGTCACATTGCTGTCGATCAAAAACCTTATCGATAACAATATATCCTTGTTGTAGCAGCGTTTCTGATATGTTGCTCCAGTTCAGTTGATCAAAAGTCCGGGCCCATTTGTTAGTTTTGTTGGACATTAATTGTCAGCTTCCATACCAAGGAGTTGTTGTTTGCGTTTATCGCCCCAGCGATATCCACCCGGACTCCCATCCCCTCTGATAACGCGATGGCAGGGGATCAGTATTGCAATTTTGTTGGCTCCACAGGCATTGGCTACCGCGCGATGTGAATTCGGCGATTCAATACCTGTTGCTATTTGCTTATAGCTCATAGTTTGACCTGGCTTGAGGTTGGTCAAAAAACGCCACACGCTGATTTGGAATGCTGTACCTGATAAATCCAGGGGTATCTGTGGCAAGTTTGTCTTTTGGCCAATATATAATTCCAATGCACTTATCCAATGATCTAACTGTTGTTGTGTATCTGGTGGTGTGGGAGTCAGTGAGGCAAGCGGGTATTCCTCATGTAATGAATTGAGTAACTCAGTGTAACTGTCGGCAAAACTCACAAAGCAGACGCCGCGGGATGTGGCTGCCATGATGATAGGGCCAAGCTGTGTAGTGCACATGGCGAACGAGATATTCTCATGCTTGCCGCCATTTCTGTAGGTGGCGGGTGTCATACCCAGTTGACCATCAATTTGCTCATATAAACGGCTGGATGATCCAAATCCAGCCTGGTAGATAGCAGAAGTCACGTCTTCACCTTGACGTAACGCCTGTTTCAATTTTTGAATGCGTATCGCATTCTGGAATTGTTTAGGCGATACCCCAAAATACTGACTGAACTGACGTTGCAGATGATAGGGGCTGATGGCCGCCTGCTGGGCTAATGTATCGAGGTTGAGCATCTGATCAGAATGTTGCTCGATGTATTTTGCTAAGTCGAATAATCTTTGTTTGGTTGATGTGCTTTGTTTCATAGGCTGCTCTGGTCAATTTACTCCATTATTTTTGCATCATTGTTGGTGGCAAATCTTCCCGAAAGTTGCGGTTTTCACATTTTAGTCTGTTCGAACAGATAACAACGCCATCTGGCTGGATCCGCAATTTTCGGATAGCCCGGTCTGATCGTTTTGACCAATATATTGCAGCGAGTTTCAGTGTACAGAATTCTAGATTTATTGAGGAGAAAGACTATGACAATACAATTTCAGGCGTTACCGACAGAAAAGGTTAGAGAACTGCAAAACGGGGGAACCGACGCAAATAATATGCCGGTTGAGAAAAAACTATCTGAAGGCTCTGCCCCTTGCCGCCATTGTTTAACAAATATTGAAAAAGGTCGGCAAATGCTGGTTTTGGCGTATTGTCCTTTTGAAACCCGCCAACCCTATGCGGAAGTGGGACCAATATTTTTGTGCGCCAGCCAATGTCACAAACATCCCGAAACAAATCAGCTTCCCGAGATGTTTCGGCGTTGGCAAAAGGCATTAATCCGCGGGTACTCAAATGACCATCGAATAGTCTATGGTAGCGGAAAGATGGTGGATATGGCAGATCTTGAGCGCGAAGCGGAGGCAATACTAACCGACCCCGATGTTTCTTATATCCACATGCGTTCCGGTTCGTATAATTGTTACCAATGCAAGATTACCCGCGCCTGAGGTTCAATTTTCAGCGGTTTTTAACTCGCCCAGATTATATTTATCGATCAGTGAGTATAATGTTGGGCGCGTTACTCCCAGCAATTCCGCCGTTCTAGATATGTTTTGCTCACTTAGCTGGTATGCGGCCCGGATGGCGTTGCTCTCGGCTTCTTCTCGTACTTCACGTAAATTCAAGCGTGTTGATTTGGCCATTGATGCATCATGAGTCAGACCCAGATCGTCGGCAGTGATCATTGCGCCTTCGGCCATGATAATGGAGGATTTCAGTTTATTCTGAAGTTCACGAATATTGCCTGGCCAGCTATATTGCATCATGGCAGCGATGGCATCCTCAGAAAAGCCTTTCAGGTTTTGGTTATATTCCTGATTGTAATTAGACAGGAAAGACTTGGCCAATAGCATAATATCACTGCCCCGCTCCCTTAACGGCGGTATATTGATGGATATTTCGCTGATCCTGAAGAATAGATCTTCTCTAAACGTTTCGTCATCGGCCATTTTTGACAGATTACGGTGAGTCGCACAAATAACCCGGATATCCACCGGTATCTCCTGTCGCCCACCAATGCGTTCAATAATTCGCTCTTGCAAAAAGCGCAACATTTTAGCCTGCAAGCCAATTGGCATATCGCCTATTTCATCCAGAAACAGGGTGCCCTGATTAGCACACTCAATTTTACCCTTGGTGGTTTTATTCGCACCGGTAAAGGCCCCGCGTTCATAGCCGAACAGTTCGCTTTCCAGCAAGTTTTCCGGGATAGAGGCACAGTTAATGGCGATAAAAGGCTTGTTGCGACGTTCACTGCTATCGTGAATATGGCGGGCAAACACTTCCTTGCCGGTGCCGCTTTCTCCCAGTATCAGGGTTGAAATATTGGTTTTGGCGACTTTTTCTGCCATTCGGCTGGCTTTCTGGATTGCTTCACTGGTGCCAATGATGCTCCCCATTGTCGCGGCGGACTGGCTGAGTTGCCGATTTTCTTCTTCAATCTGGTAAAGATTAAGTGCGCGATTGACAATGACCTTGATGGTGTCTGAATCAATGGGTTTCTGATAGAAGTCGTAAGCGCCCAAGTTAATCGCTTTTAGGGCATTCTCTTTATCATTGTTACCCGTTACCACTATTACTTTGGTCTGTGGTGCTAAGGATAATATTTCTGCTAGCGTTTTTAATCCTTCGGTTGCGTTTGCAGGGTCAGGCGGTAACCCCAGATCGAGGGTGACGACTTTGGGTTCATGACGGCGCAACTGGGCAATCGCTCCGGCGCGATCATCGGCAAACAGCACTTCAAAATCGCTGAAGCTCCATTTTAGTTGTTTCTGTATCCCTAAATCGTCATCAACTACCAGAACTTTTTCCATTGTGTCTGTCTTCCCCGTTTTACTGAGCTGGTATAAATAATCTAAAGCTGGAACCTTGGCCCAGACGACTGGAGACCTCAATTCGGCCGCCCATTTTTTCTATATGGTTTTTGGCGTCGTAAGCACCAATGCCCATCCCGGCATTACCTTTAGTAGTATCAAAAGGTTTGAACAACCGGTTTTGAATAAAATCTTCACTCATACCGCTACCATTGTCAGCAATTTCAATAATGGTCAGCTGCTGGTTGTTATCAACATCGAGATTAATACTGACAGTGCCGTTATCATCCGTCGCTTGTTGAGCGTTATTGATTAAATGATACAGTACATTGCCCAGTTTATCCGAGTCCAGTATTAGTTGTTGATCTTTAACAATATTTATTGATGGCGTCGGTTTCAATGTCTGGCAGCGCCGATTGACGATGTTGTGAATTAGTTCCGACAGCACACAGGGGCCAAGATGTTCATTAACGGATGCTTTCTTATCGGTCAATTGGCGCAACATTTTTTCCATTCGCGATTTGGTGTGCTGCAGTGTTTCAAAGGTATCGTCAATAAATTCAGGGTTATCCTTATGTTGCTCGGCATTGCATAAAATAAGGTCGATTTGGGCCAATACGTTCTTAAGATCATGTAAAACAAATGCAGACATACGGCTAAACGCAGCAAACTGGGCGTTTTCGGCCAGCTCTTTTGAGGCTTCATGCTGAAACAGGTAACTGGCTACTTGGGTGGTGACAACCTTGAGATAATCGCGCAATTCCCAGTTTAGAGACAGGCGTTTACCGTCTTTGTCCTGGATCAGTACCATTCCCCATAGCTGATCTTTTTGAAAAACAGGCAGAATGAGTTGAAAAGAACAGCCGTTAAGCAACGCATGGTTGACTTTCAAGCCTTCATATTCAAAGGGTTTGGAGCGTAATTGTTCAATATCAACAATCCACTGGGACTGTTTGATAAAAGGTAAAATCTGGGTTATTAATTCAATGTCGATCTGACTTAGATCATCATGCTCCAACTGGGCGAGGCATTGTATATCATTGTCGCGGAATTTTATTAACATCCCTGAATGGCAGTTGATGGCATCCATTAAGCTTAACGTCGCTGTCTGGTAAAAGTCGGTTGCCGCGTCTCCACTATTTTCCAGTTTTTGGGTTAGCGACAGCCACTCTTCCCGATAATCAAACTGGTTGGCAAAAAAGTGTTTGGTTATAAACACTTTAATTTTGGTTCGGAACTGATTGGACAACAGCAAGGCGGCTAATAGAGTCAGCGACAGGAAGATAAATACCACCTGGATCACATTGCTCCAGTTGCCACCAATCATCTTGATCGCATAGCCGGCCAGCGCCATGATAAATAAATATAGTCCGGCCACAACCAGTAAAGAGCTGTGTAAGACCACATCCCGGGATACAAAAATATCTATTCCCCAGTGTTTTATCCTGCGTATCGCAATGACCAGAAACGGGATCAGGGCGGCGAAGATATAGCCTCTTGCCGACCATAGCATGGGATCAATCTGGTTGATCATCGAGGCCTCAGAGAACAGCACAAAGTCAAACAGCGCCATACCTCCCAGGGCCAGTATTAAAGGCTTGTAAGCCCATCTTTCCTGATCGGCCTGACGATAGAAGGTTTCCAGCAATACCAGCAATTCCAGGCTCATTATGGTGTGTAACAAATACTGCCACTTAAGAATATTTTCAACGTCTGTAAACGGAATAATGGCCAGAACCAAGGAAATAGCCGGAATGGAGATAATGGCTAGATTGATTGGAACCTTGAGGATATCCAGTAGTGTCTGATAGTTTCCTTTCAGGCATGAGGTTATAAAAATAAGCCATAAGAGGGATTTGGCGCTTTCCAGTACCAGAGCCAAGTTGATTGATGTAGGTAACCATTGACTTGCGGCGTAAAACGCCGCCGCTATAAAATTGGCAGAAATACCCAGTATAAGCAGTTTTTTAGGTAATCCGGCCTTGCGTACTGTTAGCAATAGTAACAGAAAAAAGAAGTAACCTAATGCACTGATAAAATAACCGACTTCAGCCAGCATGTTTCTGATTCACCTGTTTATATGAGCTGCTTTACGCGCGATCTGTGTTTTGCTGTTCAGTTTGCCATCTGGACTTTTGTTTGCCTAGTACTCCTTCCATTATGCCCTTGTATAGCTTGTGGCCAAGATGATAAAGCAGTATATGGATAGGCATTTTTATAACGTAACCTCGTACCATCGCCACAAAACGGGCTGCGCCTGTTCCTGTGATTTGGCAAAGAGGATGATCGGGCTGCAGTACTCGTAAAAACAGCCAGTCATTTAGTTTTAGCCTTAGCGGAGTTGGGCTGTAATTAACCAAACTCATACTAAAAGTGGGCGGTACGGGCGAGTTAAAGATTTTTTCACAGTAACGGCAGGCAAAAAACAGTTCTCTGCCAAACCCGGTTTCCATAGCCAATTGAAGCAATTCGGACCAATATTCCTTATCGGCTTGATGTTCAACAAAAAACAGATGCAGATCATTTAAATCACGAAAACCTTTGCTGAAATCTTCTTCAAAGAACAGATGTACAAGGCTATGCAAGGTCAAAGCGGGGGGAGAGAAAACTCGAGCTCCGGATTTTGTCAGTATTTCGGTGTTGTTAAAATGTCCAATTTTTGGTGCCCGTCCACTTATGGGTGGCAAAATATTATGATGAACATCGGCTACCGTGCCTCTGGCAGCGTGACGTAACGGAGGAATTTCATGCGCCCATTGTCGATAGTAATGTTGATCATATTCATCATGGGGTTCGGGAAACCAGGTATAAACTAATAGTCGCTTTTCGACTTGAGACAGTACTTGTTTGGGCACCAGAATATCGATATCTGAAAACGTTCGCCCTCTTCCGACCGGATGATCCAGTAACACGTAGGCCGCACCTTTAAGAAAAACAGGATAATATTCTTCATCTGACAAGATTGTTAATAATTCAGCCACCTCATAGCGAACCTGCTGCGCTTGGGCATTGGCGTAAACAATCGCGGAATGCATATGATGTTTGGCGTACTCGGGCAATGCATCCAGCAAAGCATGTTTTTCTAACGCGTAATAAACTCTAGGTAATGTTCCTGTTTTGCGGGCAAGGCGAATCATCTGTTCCCAATTCAGATCCGATAGCGTTAATGTTTCGGGAGCGCACAAGAGCCTGGAAAAATAAACGGATAACCTGGATTGAATCAATTGAAATCGCCTTCTGCCAAGAATTGTTCAACTTCTGGTAAATCCTGGTATTCAATTTCGAAACAGGGAGTATTCTCGGATAGTTGAACCAGGATGTTGAATCCGTCGATACCCAGTACATTGTGATTAAAGCTATTTTCGGCTAACGCTTTAAATGCTTCTGTTTTAGTTAACTTAAAAATTTTTAATGGCGAACCTGATGCATAACGTGGAAAAACGATAGCTTTAATGCCTGCAGGTAATTTGTGATTTTTAACGCTTGCTGTTGGTGGTCTGAAGTGAGCCACATCGCCTTTTGATGTATCAGATACAGTGGCGGTGAATTGCACGTCAGGAAACCAGCTTTTTACGAGTGGAATGGAATTATTTTTAAGGCAAATAGGCCGAACAAAAGGAAGTACGTGGCAACTGTCTAAATCTATAATTGTCATTTCATCGGATAATAAACGCCATCCGGAGTAGGCTAAAAAAGCAGTTAAGGTGCTTTTGCCCGAGCCTGGTGGCGCAGGAAAGATAATGGCCTGATTGTTCTGGTCAGCTAATACTCCGGCATGTAGCGATAGGTAATTATATTCGCTGGAGGATACACACCAATTCATTCCCCATTCCAGCATCGGATAGGCCTGCGCTTTGGGCAACGGTATAAAGGGCCGATAATTGTCGGAATAAAAATTAACCTGAGGTCTGTAGAATCGCCTTAAATTTGTTGGACAATTAATGTTGACCTGAAAATCACAGAATTCGGTTTCTATTATTGGATAATCCGCATAGGTTTTATAGATATTTGTCGCCACACTTGGGACGGCGCTCTGTAAGCGGAAATTGGCTAATCCAAGATCCAGAGCAAGTGAGCCTTCTTTTAGATGCTGTTGATAAAGTTGGTAGTCTAAATTATGTAGCAACATGCAAACAACATACTTCCCTGAATCTGATTAGCTAAATGTTAAACGTTAAAAACGTGTTTCCAAATCTACTTATACATTTAATTCGGGATCAGAACAAACTGACTGACAAGACTGTTCCATACTTCTTGTTGTTCAACATTATCTAGTGTCGGCGTATGTTGCATGAAGAGTTCAAAATCAACATCAATATCAGTAGACTGCAGGTAGCTAAACCATGGCATAAGGGATGGAGGGTACTGAAAAACCTGGTTTTTAAATCCATTAAAAAGCAAAACGCCAGACTGATCGCTGGCGAAATGGAGTATAACCTGTGGATGTAGTTGATACATTAATATTTAGTTATAAGTGCCTTGAATAGCCTGTGCAACCTGATAGGTACCTGAACGGTTGGCTTCATCATACAATTGTTGTACATAGCTTTCTGGGGATACGCCCGATTGCAACGGATAAAAGCCATTTACAGCATTATAATAAGCAGCAGTTAAGTGGCGATTAATGTTATCTGGTCCGCCATTATGACTATTGCCCCCTTGTTCAGGCAAAAAATCATGTAATCCGGTGTTTCGGCTTATACCACCAAATGGGCTGCGACTCCAACCAAATACATTTTTCCATGCTTCGTTATCAGCAACATAGCCGCCATAGCTTCGGCTGCGCTTATTGCTATCACAATATGTATGCCAATAACCTGGAGATTTACCTTGCACTGTACAAGGCGCTTGTTGCGATGCATTACCGGACATATTACCGGACACTGTGCAACCATTAGCCCCACCACCACCGTTCCAGTTTCCCCAAACACTTTTAACTGGCAAAGCCGCGATCAATGAGACAGTAGACGCTTTCTTCAGAAAGGTCCTTCGATGATTCACAGAGTGATTCGGGGTTTCAGATTTATTTGAATCGGTCATACTGCCTATTCCCAATTAATAAAATTTCACGGTTATATTCATACTGTATAGCAATATTCGTACCATAGTACAAAGCAATGATTTTATTAGAATTTATGCTTCTGTTTCTCTGTTCATGTAAAAAAAATTGACACTTCAAATATTGACAGAGATAGATTTCGCCAGCGCACGTAAATGCCTTACTGGTATCGAATAGCTAATACCGCTGGGATCAGTAATCGCCGCTTCTTTGGTCTTTTGTATAAAGACTTTGTTGATTATAGCAACAACTTTACCCGAAGTCGTGTCATAAACGGGGCTGCCGCTATTTCCCGGGAAAGCCGTTGCATCCATCTGATAGACAAAAAACGGGTCTCTCAGGCGTTTCATCATTTCTATGCTCAGTTGCCCGGCATTGCTACTAGGGATGACTACAGGAGTTAATGCAGCAATCAGTCCTTTATGGGTAGCAGGGTAAAGCCCCAGAATGGCGCCAATTGGAAAACCGGTAAAAGCTACCTCCAAGCCGTCGTCAATAAATTTGTCTTCTGACAGCGTTAAAGGCTGTACTTTTTCCTTTATTCTTAGGATCGCGATATCGTGAGCCGGGTCTGTGGCGATAATCTCGGCTGGCGCCAGTTTGGGATCGGAACCTTGCCCGATAAATACCACTCTGGTTTCATTTGTCTCTATCTCCAACTCTTTTTCAACAACATGAAAGTTTGTCGCAATCAATGTGCCGTCGCCAATTGCAAAGCCGGTTCCCTGCAAGTTACTGCGTGGTGAGCCCAAAGGATTATAAGTGCCGATCCCGACCACAGAAGGTTTGATTTGTTTAACAAGTTCGACAATATTGTCAGCCAAACAATGTTTAGCCGTCATTAAACAACTGAAAACAAATATTATTCTTAAAAATGGCATGTTCTTTTGCCTCAATTTAATGATAATGGTTACTATGCGGTAACTAGATTACATAATCCAGTTATCAGTGAACAATAGACTGTTTAGCTCGAATGTTCGTTTTAGTCACGGTGCACTCTGCTTTATCAGAAATGCTTTTATAAGAAGAGGAAGGGAATGGAAAACAAACTGTCAAATATGAAGCTGGCAATAGTAGGGTTAGGCTATGTAGGCTTACCTCTGGCTGTCGCTTTTGGACGTCAATATTCTACCCTCGGTTTTGATATCAGCGATTCCCGTATTAAAGAGCTTAATGCAGGCAAGGACAGTACGCTGGAAATCTCACCAGATGAGCTAAAGCAAGCACCACACCTATCTTTTACTTCTGATTTGAACACATTGAAACAGTGCAACTTCTTTATTGTGACTGTGCCGACCCCTATTGATAAAAATCGCCAACCCGATTTAACTCCATTGCAAAAGGCCAGCCAAAGTATTGCCAAAGTGTTGAAAAAAGGTGATGTAGTGGTATACGAGTCAACGGTTTTTCCTGGTGCAACCGAAGAAGTTTGTATCCCTATTCTGGAACAGGGATCAGGATTGAAATTCAATCAGGATTTTTTTGCTGGCTATAGCCCTGAGCGAATTAACCCGGGGGATAAACAACATAGAGTCGAGAACATTGTTAAAGTGACTTCAGGATCAACTCCCGAAATTGCTAATCAGGTTAATGCTTTATACGCCAGTATTATTACTGCTGGAACACATCAGGCCTCTTCGATAAAAGTGGCAGAAGCGGCTAAAGTTATCGAAAATACCCAACGCGATCTGAATATTGCGTTAATTAATGAGCTAGCCATTATCTTCAATCGTGCCGGTATTGATACCGAAGAAGTTTTATTAGCGGCGGGTAGCAAGTGGAATTTTTTACCATTCAGACCAGGATTGGTTGGAGGACACTGTATTGGTGTCGATCCCTATTATCTTACCCATAAAGCTGAAGAACTGGGGTATCACCCGGAAGTTATTTTAGCCGGACGAAGACTGAATGATCATATGGGTGAGTATGTGGTTGGGCAGCTTGTCAAAACCATGTTAAACAAGAAGATTATGGTAAATGGTGCCAATATATTGTTGCTCGGCTTAACGTTTAAAGAAAACTGCCCGGATATTCGCAATACCAAAGTGGTTGATATTGCAAGAGAATTACAACATTACCATGTTAATTTAGATATCTATGATCCATGGGCAAGCACTGATGAGGTGGCTCATGAATACGGCCTGAGTTTGGTTGATAAACCCCAACCCAATAAATATGATGCAGTTATTGCTGCGGTGGCTCATGATCAATTCAAAGCGCTCAGCAATGATGATCTCCTTGGATTGTGTAAAGAGAATCGAGTGATCTATGATTTGAAATATATCTTTGATAAAACCATTACAGACATCCGACTATAGGAAATATCTTGATGAAAGTGTTAGTGACAGGTGCAGCCGGATTTATTGGTTTCCACACCGCCATGCATTTACTGGAACGTGGTGATCAAGTTGTCGGAATCGATAATTTGAATGATTATTATGACGTCAATCTTAAGTTGGCCAGACTGGATCAGATTAAGCAGTGTGGTAACGCCAAACACTTTCGTTTTGAAAAAATAGACCTTGCAGATAAAGCGGCTATCGAGAAATTATTCGCGGCCGAAAAATTCGATAAAGTGGTGAATTTGGCCGCACAAGCGGGTGTGCGTTACTCGCTGGAAAACCCACATGCTTATATGGATAGCAATATTGTCGGTTTTATCAATATTCTGGAAGGTTGCCGACATAATGATGTGAAGCATCTTGTTTATGCATCGTCGAGCTCTGTTTATGGAGCGAATGAATCCATGCCATTTTCTACTCACGACAATGTTGATCACCCATTGTCACTTTATGCGGCAAGTAAAAAAGCGAACGAGTTAATGGCACATACATACAGCCACTTGTACAGTTTACCTTGTACCGGATTGCGTTTCTTTACGGTTTATGGTCCTTGGGGCAGACCCGATATGGCGTTGTTTTCATTTACAAAATCGATATTGAACGATGAACCTATCAAGGTATTCAACTTTGGCAATCACCACCGGGATTTTACCTATATAGATGATATCGTTGAGGGAATAATACGAACTCTGGATCATACTGCTTTAGCCAACCCGGACTGGAGTGGTAAACAGCCGGATCCTTCTAGCAGTAAGGCTCCTTGGCGAGTGTACAATATTGGTGCGCACAATCCTGTACATCTATTGAGTTATATCGAAACGTTGGAAAAGCATTTGGGTATCACAGCCGAGAAAGAGCTGCTTCCGATGCAACCCGGTGATGTACCCGATACTTATGCGGATGTGAGTGACTTAATTGAAGATGTTAACTATCGGCCCCGAACCGGTATAGATGAAGGCATCGGGCAATTTGTCAAATGGTACAAGGATTTTTATTCAAGCTAACTTTTGTTACTGACACCTTGTGCGTTTTGAACTTTGAGGTTGAACTAAAATTCCTGCAACAAAGATCTGCGTGTTCTAATACGGCAAATTTCTAAAACTGATCCATACTTGTCAGGTTGTTTATGTGACTACCGTAAGGGAATCGTAAGACACTATGGATGCAACCTCCTCCCAGCTAAAACTGGTTCCTATTTTTTCTGGTGGTGGAACAAGATTACCTGCCCATATAGGTATCCTTGACGCTCTCAACGAACTCCATATCAAGTTTGATCACGTGGTTGGCGTGTCCGGTGGCTCCATTATTACCGCTCTTTATTGTGCGGGATTATCTCTTGCCGAAATCAAAATTTTAGCGTTGGATACAGACTTCAGGCAGTTTAAAGGTTATTCATTGTTATCATTATTGCGTAATGGCGGGTTGTGCTCCGGAGACAAATTTGAGCAATGGATGGACGAAAAATTGGGCGGGGTAAGATTTAGAGATCTGGATATACATTTACATATTTTGGCCACTGATGTTAATGGTGGCGGGCCAGTGGTATTTGATAAATATAATTCCCCAGACTTGAAAGTGTCCCGCGCAGTTAGATTTTCTATGTCTATTCCCCTTGTTTTTAGTTTTAAGCCTTATAAAAACCATTTGCTGGTTGATGGCGCGATACTGGCTGAAGATGCCTTATATGAAGATTGGGCCGGTGATGGCACACCGGTGATTTGCTTTAGATTAAAGAGTGAACAGGAAGTGCAGAATATTAAACCCACTTCCTGGTTTCCATTGGTTAGTTATATTGAAATGCTGATTAGAACCTTTATGACAGCGATATCAAGAGAATATGTGCATGAGGGGCATTGGCATAATACGGTGGTTATCAACACTGGCAATGCGTCGCCGGTTGACTTCGCGATGACGGATAGCCAAAAAGAATTATTATATCAGGCAGGCTATTTAACGGCATTGTCATATATACCCAAGAAGATGGTCGTGCCTTTCAATCATTGAATCAACCTTGCTGATTTGCATAGGTTCAGTTTTTGAATAACAAACTAATTTATATGCTATGTTATTGTTTACATGATAATTTATATTTAATTTAAGATTATTTTAGAGCTTGAGATTATAAAATGACCAACTCGTCACTTGCTGAAAACTTTAACCAATATTTCGAGATTGTCTTTGCGGCATCTTCCGATTTGAAACGTGAAGGTTATCAAATTAGACATCAGGTCTATGCCGAGGAATTGGGTTGGGAGCCGATATCTGGCGATGGTCTTGAAATGGACGAATATGACAATTACGCTTATTCGTTGCTGTTGAAGCATAAAAGAACGGGGGCCTATGCGGGAACAGTAAGATTGATTATCCCTCCCCCCGACGCGCCTGGAAATAAATTACCATTTGAGAACCATTTTGTTGATTCACTATTGCCTGACATAAAATCGCCTTGTGACTATGACAGAGGTGCCTTTGGTGAAGTATCGCGTTTAGCTGTACCGGAAGATTTCAGGCGCAGAGCCGGCGAGAAAAAACAACCATTTATTGTCAATGAGTTATCGGGTGACGGAGCGTTCTCTGAAGAGGAGCGGCGTAATTTTCCGAATATCGCTATTGGTCTTTACCTCAGTATTATCTCGTTTGCCAAAATGTGTAATCACGAAACGATGTTCGTGGTAGTGGAACCTCGTTTGAAAAAACGGCTTGAGCGAGTAGGGTTGTTTTTTGAACAAATTGGTGAAGAGCAGGATTATCACGGTATTCGAGCGTTGTTTTGCTTACCAAGGGAAAATTTCGAATCCAAGTTTAATGTAGAAATGCTTGAACTATATCAATCATTGGAAGAACAACTGGTTAAACAAATTAAACTGCACCCCTATCTGGTGCAAGGTGAATCATAATGGCGACATTTAATTACGATGACGCGTTTTCCCGTAATATTGGCTGGTTTACTCAACAAGAACAACAAGCCTTGAGTACCAAGAAAGTTGCTATTGCCGGTTGTGGCGGCGTTGGCTGTATTCACACTATGACCTTGGCCAGATTGGGTATAGGAGAATTTAGTCTGGCTGATTTTGATACCTATGGTGTGGAAAACTTTAACCGCCAGGTCGGTGCAAATATGGATACCATCGGTAAACCCAAAGTTGATATCACCGAACAAATGCTTAAAAGTATTAATCCGCAAGCGACGACTCATGTTTTTGCTGAGGGAATTAACGATGATAATACCGAAGCCTTTCTTGAAGGTGTTGATCTGTATATAGATAGTCTGGACTTTTTTGCCATTAAAGCGCGCAGAACTGTTTTTGCCCAATGTGCTGAAAAAGGCATTCCTGCTATTACCGCAGCACCCTTAGGCATGGGCACAGCATTTTTGTGTTTTATGCCGGGTCAGATGACGTTTGAAGACTATTTCGGTATGGAAGGCGTATCTGAAACGGAACAATATTTACGTTTCTATCTGGGGTTGGCTCCGGCAGGGTTACAGTCTCAGTATCTGGTTGACCCAACTCGCCTGGATCTTAACGCCAAAAAAGGTCCGTCGACTATTATTGGTTGCACCATGAGTGCCGGAGTGGCGGCATCTTATGCAGTGAAGATTTTACTAGGTCGTGGTGACTTGGTTTGTGCCCCGCAAGGGATGCACTGGGATCCCTATTTAAACAAGATGGAAGTAACCTGTATTGACGGTGGTCATAAAAATCCGGTCTTTCAGAAAAGTTTAAAGGAAGCTAAAAAAGCCTTTGGCATTTAATTACTAGTTCGTGTTTATTTGTATAGCACCTTACTAAGGCAGTCATTTCACTATGAATGATGATATGCGTACCAAACTGATACAGGCCGCGATATACGCCCCTTCTGCGGATAATTCCCAGCCTTTCCGGTTTAAATGGTCTAATGACGATACTTTACAGCTATTTCTCGATCCAGAGCTAAGTGGAACCGCTACTGACAGTACTTTTGTACTCTCGGATTTAGCAATCGGCGCCATAATTGAATCTATAGTGATTGAAGCAAAAAGCCTGAGATTTAGCGTAAATATAAGTTTATTTCCTGATAGGGAAAAAGATAGCTATTTTGTTGCTCAGCTTAGCTTTGAGAGCAACGATGCTGCCATTCCAGAGACCGAGTTGAAGCTGGCTCAGCAAATTCCATTGCGTTGCACGGACAGGCGCTTTCCGTTTTCGGGTGATGTCTCTGATCATATGATTGAAGAGATTAAAGCTGCGGTGAATGGGGACAATTGCCAGTTATTAGGTTTTAATCAGCGGGACAAGATAGATGCAATTATTCCTACAATATTTAAGGCGGAGAAAGTCAGATTTGAGTCCGAGCAGTTACATCAGGAATTATTTAAAACAGTTTCATTTACCAGAGATAAAGTCGAATCTGGAATGAACCTGGACGTACTGGGTATCAGTAAATTCGAATCTAAAGGGTTCGAGTGGATGAGTAACTGGAAAGTCATGCGCTTTTTGAACAAGCTGGGTGCCAGTGGACAAATTGCCAAAAAGTCTGTCGTAAGTCCAATTAAACAATCACCTGCATTACTATTGCTAATCTCATCGGATGTATCTCGTGAGGGCATTATTAATGCTGGCAGGCAACTGCAGCGAGTATGGCTAAAATGCACCGAAATGAATTTGTCGGTGCAGCTTTATGCAGCTCCAGGTGTACTCTCAATAGCAAAACCGGCACTAAGTGCATCTTTAATGGATACCATCAATACAGTAGAGCATGAAATGAAGCTTTTAACAGCCGAGTTAGGTTCTGGTGTGATGTTTTTGAGAATTGGTAAATATAGTGGTCGGCCAGTAAGAACCGGCCGTAGAGACATTAAATCTTTTATAAAAAATTAGTGTCAATATATTTTACACATACATCGTTTGTTGTTGTAAAAAGCGCATTAAGATTTTATCAATATTGTTTATATTTCAATAGATTAACCCTTTATTTAGAAGGTTGGCTTTTCTTTTGCATTATTACAATCGGTACAGCTTTTCAGTGTTGTTGTGGTTGTTAAAAAGCTTAGAGCTGACAGTACATAATTTAAGTTATCAAATGATAAAAGGGTGCAATTATGAATATCAAGAAGACTTTAATTGGTGGTGTAGCGGCTCTTGGCTTGTCAACAAGCGCGCTTGCTGTCAATGTTGGTGGAGTGGTTTGGAATCCGGATAGTTTCTTCGACTTCACATCAAACTCCAATTTAATTGAAGATTTACTCGATCCAGGTCCAGATGGTGTATTTATGACGGCAGATGATGTCGTAGATACATTAAACGGCTTTGGCCTGGTAACTGGCATAAATGGTACTAACCAATCTGCATTTTGCCCTAGTGGTTGCGAGTTGACCTATGAATTTGGTGGCTTTACCGTCGGCAGTTTCATTCCAGATGGTGGTGGTGCACGAATTGGCTTTACTGGTGGTTGGGTTAATTTTTACGTGGATTCTGGCACAGCTTACAATCCTCAAGATAGAAGTTCAGCAACTGACGGTGGTGCGCCTTGGTTATCATTGGTTGCTCATGAAACATTCAGCGGTATCCACGGTATTATGACCAGTATAGATGCTACACTGAGTACATATGGCGGCGGTACTGACGCTGGTTTAGGTGGCGGTCTGCTTGATGTTGTTGGTGGTGCTGCAATGGCCAATTTTGATACCAATACACAAACAGACGGGTCAGATTGGGTATTTAGTACTAGTTTCCAACCCATTCCTGCAGGTGCAACTGATGATGATCTGGAACTATTTGGTACTGCTGATTTCCGTGGTACATCAATTCCAGAACCTTCTTCAATTGCCATTTTAGGTTTAGGTCTGTTAGGTTTAGCTGGTGCTTCACGCAGACGTCAGAAATAATCAATAAACCTTATATAATTGATTGAGAACCGCCAGAAGTTACTTCTGGCGGTTTTTTCGTTTCTACGTACGGTGGGCTTACTTTCAAAATGTGCTAGTTAGAGAGGCGATGTCTTGCTAAGTGAAATTTACATTCGGGCTTTGGTTGGATACAGGTAATCTAGCATATTCACAAACCGCTGCTTAACCCGAGTCTATTGAAAGCAGGATTTCTACATGAGTCACCGGAGCATTGTTGGGCATGCTCATGCTGCAAATTCGTTCAGAACACTTAGATCCCGCGTCACTTACCTGAGCTAGGGTGTCAGTAAATTTTACAGTGAATGTCGACAGTTGCGATTAGTGTAAATCCAATGTTTAAATAATACTTGCAAAACAATAACTTACGCTTAATTAAAAAGTTGGCCCAATGCTTGCTTTGACTAGAGTAGTTCGTAAGGCTCATCACGAGTTTAACGGATAAACTAAACGAGTCTTTTTAATTTTAGATATTAATGTTGATGTAGAAGTTGATGTTGATGTTGATGTAGATGTAGAGGTAATTATGAATAAGGCAATTTTTTCCGCAGCAGCTTTAGCATTAAGTCTAAGTGCTTCCGCAATCGCGTCACCAGTTAATGTTGGTGGTGTAGTCTGGGATCCAGACAGTTTCTTTGATTTCACTTCAAATTCAAATCTGGTTGAAGATCTGCTTGATGCAGGTGCTGACGGTGTGTTCGGTACTGCTGATGACGTAGTCGATACTTTAAGTGGTTTTGGTCTGGTTACCGGTTTAAATGGTACAAACCAGTCTACTTTCTGCCCTAGTGGTTGTGAACTAACCTTTGAATTTGGCGGTTTTGAAATTGCCAGTGTTATCCCTGATGGTGGTGGCGCACGTCTTGGCTTTACTGGTGGCTGGATTAACTTCTATGTTGACTCATCTACAGCCTATAGTGCACTGGATAAAAGCACTGCGGTTGACGGTGGCACTCCTTGGTTGTCGCTGCAAGCACATGAAACTTTCAGTGGTATTCATGGTATTATGACCAGCATTGATGCAACCTTGAGTTCATACGGTGCAGGTACCGATGCCGGTTTAGGTGGTGGTTTACTTGATGTTGTTGGTGGTGCTGCAATGGGCAACTTTGATACTGACACACAAACTGACGGCGCTGACTGGGTATTTAGTACCAGTTTCCAACCTATTCCTTCAGGCGCAACTCCTGATGGTTTGGAATTGTTTGGCACTGCTGATTTTCGTGGCAGTTCAATCCCGGAGCCATCTTCAATTGCTATCTTGGGTTTAGGCCTGTTGGGCCTAGCTGGTGCTTCACGCAGACGCCAGAAGTAAGCAAAACAAGAAATATTAGTACTATGAGGCCGTCAGAACTTTTGGTTCTGGCGGTTTTTTTATTTTTGCTATATAGCATTGGGTCATTTAGCTATCGTACAACGCTTCTACTACTAATATTCTATTGCCTTAAACCTTCACTCATCTTGCTTGCCTTGCCCATTTTCTCTTTCACTTATAAGTTCTAATCAACCGTTCAGTCAACGCGACTTTGGTGCGTTAATAAATTGATTTTGATTTGGCGCGACAGCCATCTATTCGCAGATTGGCATTGGAATAATTTCCAGCTAAGAGAAAGATACTGAGGTGGGATGTGTGGGATACACATACGGCTAAATAGGAGTATCCCTACAAGTAAATTAAACTGTGGTGATGCTCTTCCACCTATTTTGATCAATCTCATCATGCAGCATGTGGCTCGATACCATTACATCAAGTTAAAGCAAGCAGATTAGTATAGTGGGCTGGCAGCATGCTTATCAAAATCATGCTGCCACTGGAGTGTGTTAAGGAATTTTCTTTGATAGTTCAGTTCGCGTATTACGCTGAATGGAGCTTAAATCTTTCATCTCACGCATCATTAAACTTGCTTTACTGTATTGCTTAAGTTCGATTAATACTTCTGCAAGATGTAATACAATATCGTTGATATTAGGTGCTTTTTTAGCTGCTGAACTTAGATATTGATAAGCTTGATCCAAGTTGCCACTTTTAAACTCAACCCAACCCATTGTATCTAATATTTGCGGCATATCTGGAGCCAGTTTTAAAGCCTTTTGTGCAGGCTCTCTAGCCCCTTCAATATCACCACTCTGTATTCTGTTGTAAGCCAGATTGTTGAGAACTTGCAAATTTTCGCCATATTTATCAATTGACTGAGCATAAATTTGGCCTGCTTTTTCGTAGTTTTTGGTAAATGTATAAAAGTTTGCGACTCCATACATAAAGCTTTTGGGTGGATTCTTAGTGCTATTTAGTTGTTCTATCAATACTTTTTCAGCTTCATCAATTTGGTTATTTCCTAGCATGGCTTTTGCTAGCATTGTCGCGGAAGTAAAGTTTGGTGATTTTTTGTGATGCTCGGAAAGTAACTTTTCTGCTTTTTTGAAATCTTTCTCGTTGAGTGCTAATGACCCCTCATAATAAGGTAGTAATTCTGCACCGCTTTTGTCATCTTGTTTCTTAATTTGAGCTAACAGGTCGTTAGCGGCTTTAATCTGGTTTAGTTTAGTCAAGTAATGGAGTTTCAGTAACAGTAAGGTGTGCCTGTTAGGGAATTTGTTTAATCCCGCCTCTGTCAAGGCCAGTGCACCTTCATTATCGCTCTGAAGTTCAAGTAAGCCTATTTGCCTGACTACCGGCATTAACGCATTTGGGTAGGCAGACTCCCAATTCTTATACGTCGCCATCGCTGAATTAAAGTCTTTGGCTTGTACTTGTGAGTCACCTAATGTCATGTAACCCAGAAAATCGAGATCAACACCGGTTAATATGCTTATCGCTTTTGACGCATTACCTTGTGCTTTGGCATTAACTGCCAAGGCAATCTTTTTATCGTTTGCGTCTTTTATTAGTTTTGAAATGATGTCATCGATTTCAGATGACTTATCTAAACTCTTACCCGCATCAATTAGTGCTATTAGCGCAGGAGTATTATCCGGTGCAAAAGAAAGGATCTCCGATGCTTTATCAAGTGCTTTTTGGTACTGCTTTAATCCACTATAAGTCTGTAACAAATATTGATGAGCACCCATATGTACAGGATCTATTTTCAACGCTTCGTTAAACAAATCTATTGCTTTGTCAGCTTCTCCAGTATTCATATAGATAAAACCGGCTAAAGTCTTTCCATTTGCGGGGTCTTTCTCTTCCCAATTTTTGGCAACTGACAACGCAGCGTTTTTATCTCCAACTCTCAAATGAGCTGCAGCCAACTGCATCCAGCCCTGCTCCAGGGATTCGTCATCTTTTATAACTTTTTCCAGGTTTTCTATAACGGCTCGTTCATCGTTACCGATATTTACAATAGCTTGGCGAAGCTTAATAACTGGATTGTTCTGATCGAGTTGATCAGCCTTTTTGAGCAGTTCTTTAGCATTTTTTATATCACCCAGAGTAGCAAGTCGCATTCCCGTCAGTGCAAATAATTCTGCGTCGCTGTCTGTCAGATTTCCCATTGAGTTCAGTGATTCCAGCGCTTTGTTGTTATAGCCAAGATTAAGTTGTACTTGGGCCAACAACCTCTGAATTGCATCGTTGCTGGAATTTGTCCGGCTAGATAAGTTGGTAAGGTTGTGATACGCCTTTTCGAGGTTTTCAAGTTTATAGGCGCTAACTCCGGCAATCATTCGGGCGGTTAACGTGTCCGCACCGTTTTGAATTGCAATTTCGGCATGATCGAGGGCAGGTTTAAATTTTTCTTTTTGGTAATCAATTCTTGCCTGGTACAAATTTAATAGAGGCTGGTTTTTATACTGTTCCAATAGTCTGGTTGCTTCGACTTCTGCATTATCGAGCTCTCCGGCGTTAATCATGGCTTCAATATATTGAAAGTTAATGGAATTAATAACGGGAATGAGTTCGTTAATTTTATTAAATGCCAAAGCCGCATCATGGAAGTTATCTTCTTTCACAAAGAGTAAGGCAGATAAATATTCTGTTATCTCGGGTCGATGATTTTGCTGGATTAACTCATCTATTGTGCTGCGTGCTTCGTCAAATTTTTGCTCACCAAAAGCCGCAAATGACATAGCCAGTTGCTTGTCTTGAGCATTCATTTGTTCAAGCAATTTATCCAAGTTCTGGATAATTTCCTGATCATCAGTGCGTAACGCGCTGATGTACGAATACAATGCGCTGGTGCTAAGGGCTTCTTTATCATTCAACTGTAATTTTTGAATGTACTCGTTCACTTTTGAGAACTGATCGGAATGATAATAAGTTTTGATCAGCAAAGGAGCGACCATATCTTCAGGAATACCCAAATCGGTTGCCCGATTTAATTCTTTTTCTGCTGAGTTCAGATCGCCGTGCTGAAAATAGACCTTGCCCAACATTAGGCGCACTTTCCCCAAGTCCGGGTTATCAGTTAGTGCGTTCTTCAACTCAATAATGGCCGCTTCACTATTACCTGCGTTCATATATTTTTCGGCCTTGCTGACCAATTGTTCAGGAGTTTGTTGGCTGCAGGCGGTTAATATTGCTGCCGCGAAAGGGATAAATACATATAAAAGTGAGTTGCGACATTTCATAACAGATCCTTAGTTTACTAGCGTCTCAGCTACATTATGAGAATTGTTCAATTAATGACAACAATTCATTTGTTTTATTTTTCATCAATACCCTGCTTGATTTTGCTTCTACGTTTAACCTGAGCAAAGGTTCGGTGTTAGACATGCGTAAATTAAAGCGCCAATCATCAAACTCCATAGATAAACCATCAGTGGTATCGATATCCAAAGTTGAGTCAGAATAAGTGGCTTTGATTTTATCTATTACTTGTCGAGCATCGTTAACGGTTCGATTTATTTCGCCAGAAGCCGGGAATTTCGCTTCATACTCGGTTAACAAGCTGGAGAGGGAAACGGACTTGTGGCTGAGTAATTCTATTACCAGCAGCCAGGGGATCATACCGCTGTCGCAATAATAGAAATCGCGGAAATAATGGTGAGCGCTCATCTCACCACCATAAATCGCGTTTTCCAGGCGCATTCTTTCCTTGATAAAGGCATGGCCGGTTTTGCATTGCACCGCAATGCCGCTATTACGTTGGCATACGTCTATGGTGTTCCAGGTTAAGCGCGGATCATGAATAATTTTTTCACCATGATGTTTTTGCAAAAAGGCTTCAGCTAACAGGCCAACAATATAGTAGCCTTCGATGAAATTGCCTTTTTGATCAAACAGGAAACAGCGGTCAAAATCGCCATCCCAGGCAATACCCAAATCAGCATTGTGTTCAACTACTGCATCGGCGGTATGGCTGCGATTTTCGGGTAACAGCGGGTTAGGAATACCGTTAGGGAAATGACCATCCGGTTGATGGTGAACCTTGATAAATTTTACCGGAACATCAGCCTGAATAAAGCGCTGTTCAATTTCATCTATAGCATGACCGGCCGCACCGTTACCCGCATTGACCACGATAGTCATAGGTTTTAACAGGGCGATATCGATAAAGGACAACAATTTATTGGTGTAGGCTTGCCTGATATTTTTCTCGATTAGGGAGCCGGGGATGGCGACATCGGTAAACTGATTTAGCTCTGCCAGGTTTTTGATGTCACTTAAGCCACTGTCGCCGCTAATCGGCTGTGAACCCGCTTTTACCAGCTTTAGTCCATTATAGTTTTTAGGATTATGGCTGGCGGTAACCATAATACCGCCATCAACATTTAAATGGGCGGTCGCGAAGTAAATTTCTTCTGTGCCACATAAACCGATATCGATGACATCAACTCCCTGTGACATCAGACCTTCAGCCAAGGCCGTTTTTAGCTCTGGTGTTGAAAGACGGATATCTCCACCCACCACCACCGTTTTGGGTTTTAGCTGAACGGCAAAGGCCTGACCAATGCGTTTGGCGATGTCGACGTTCAATTCAGTGCCTAGCTCTCCGCGAATATCATAAGCTTTAAAACAGGTTAGATTTGTCATTGTCAGTCCGGTAATTATATTTAATTATTTGTGTCTTCGAAGCGGATAATATCGTCTTCACCAAAATACTGCCCGGACTGTACTTCTATCATCTCCAACGGGATCTGGCCGGGATTCTCCAGTCCATGTTTAACACCAATCGGAATATAGGTGGACTGATTTTCTGACACCAGTTCGGACGCTCCATTTTTGGTCACTTTGGCGGTACCGGACACCACAATCCAGTGCTCGGCCCGGTGATGATGCATTTGGGTGGAGATTTTCTCACCGGGTTTGACGGTGATTCTTTTTACCTGAAAACGCGGTCCATCATCGACAGAGTCATAACTTCCCCACGGGCGGTACACTTTGCGATGATTAACGGCTTCCGGGCGTTGTGTTTGTTGCAGATGATTCACAATCTGCTTGATATCCTGAACGGAATGTTTATTGGCAACCAATAACGCATCATCGGTATCAATAATGATCAAATCTTCCACGCCTAATGTGGTAACCAGACGTTTGTTAGCTAACACATAGCAGTCCCGGCTTTGTTTGCTAAATACATCGCCGCGGGCGTAGTTGCCCTCGTCATCTTTGGACTGCAATTCCCACAAAGCGCTCCAGGAACCCACATCGCACCATCCGGCATCAAATCTCAGTGTGACGCCCTTACTGGTTTTTTCCATCACGGCATAATCAATAGATTCGCTGGGACAGGTACTGAATATTTCACGATCCAGTCGGATAAAATCCAGGTCAGGTTGCATGTTTTGACAAGCCTGCTCACAGACAGCAAATATATCTGGCCGGAATCGCTTTAGCTCGGCCAGAAAGGTTGAGGCTTTAAACATAAACATGCCGCTATTCCACAGGTAATCACCACTTTCAAGGTAAGACTCTGCTGTTGCCCAATCGGGTTTCTCAACAAAGCGCTCCAGCTCGAAACTAAGGGTATCAATAGCTTTACCTTGTTTGATATAGCCATAGCCGGTTTCAGGGGTAGTGGGCACAATACCGAAGGTGACTAATTTGCCTTGTTGGGCTAATTGTTGGCCATGCTCGACACAATCCCTGAATACTTCGGTGTCGGCGATATGATGATCGGAGGCCAATACCAACAGCACCGGATCTTCACCTTTTTGAATAGCTTTAAATGCTGCGATAGCAACGGCGGGTGCTGTATTGCGTCCTTCCGGTTCCAGAATAATCGAATCTGCTTGATAATTTGCCATTCGGAACTGTTCTGCGACCAGAAAGCGATGTTGTTCATTGGTAATTGCAATCGCCGGAGCGCATTGTTCAGACAGCCGCTTAACGGTGGCTTGCAATAAGCTGGTTTCGGGATCAACCAGATTAAGGAACTGTTTGGGATAATGTTCCCGTGACAGTGGCCACATTCGGGTACCGCTGCCACCACACATAATGACCGGAACTAGCATTTGAATCCTTCCAAGTTTTATAGCGTCATGCGCCTAGAGTATCGGAATCGTTGTTTAATTAGAACCGGCTAAACAGTCCTCTGGTATCAACCACCACTTTGGTGTTGATATCGGCACTGGTCAAACTCTTGAATGGTTTATGATCAACCAGAACGACCAGTACATTGGCTTGCTCCAATGCATCTTGTAGCGAGACCAGCTCGACATTTTGTGATGATAATTTTTCCGGTAGCTCTTTTATGTTCGGCTCAACAGCCAGTATTTTACCAATATTTGATTTGGCAAGCTGCAACGTAATATCCAGCGCAGGGCTTTCGCGCAGGTCATCGATATCAGCCTTAAATGCCAGACCTAAACAGGCAATCACCGGACGCTTGAACTGATCTGCGGCCTTTTTAACCTGTTCAATTACATATAATGGTTTGCCATCATTGATTTCACGGGCAGTACGAATAATACGCGCTTGTTCGGGTGCGGAATCCACGATAAACCAGGGATCAACGGCAATACAGTGTCCTCCTACGCCTGGTCCGGGGCTGAGGATATTAACCCGTGGATGACGGTTGGCTAACGAAGTGAGTTCCCACACATTGACTTTTAATTTGTCGCAGATAATCGAAAGCTCGTTGGCAAAGGCAATATTCACATCCCGGAACGAATTTTCAGTTAACTTGGCCATTTCGGCAGTACGGCTATTGGTGGTAATGCAGTCGCCACGCACAAAAGTTTTATACAGCTCGGTGGCCCGTTCACTGCACTTGGCTGTCATGCCACCGATAATGCGATCATTGGACACCAGTTCTTCCAGTACCCGGCCCGGTAATACCCGTTCAGGGCAATGTGCGACCTGAATATCCGCATCTTCACCGGCATGCTGCGGGAATGATAAATCGGGACGCAACTCTTGCAGCCAGGTGGCCAGTTGTTCGGTGGCACCGACAGGAGAAGTTGACTCCAGAATGACCAAGTTGCCTTTTTCCAATACCGGCGCGATAGCCTCTGCAGAGCTTTTAATAAAACTGAGATCCGGCTGTTTACCTTCTTTAAAAGGGGTAGGAACAGCAATCATAAAGGCTTCTGCCTTTTCTGCCTTTAACGTGGCGCGCAGTTTACCTAAAGTCACCGCCGCCTGAACCACCATATCCAAATCAGGTTCAACGATATGCACTTTGCCCTGATTAATGGTATCGACAGCCTTCTTGGAAACGTCCACACCAACTACTTCAATACCACGGGAGGCAATCACCGCTGCAGTGGGCAAGCCGATGTAACCCAAACCAATAACTGAAACTTTTCCGAATGCCATTTTTATTCCTTGTTAAATTTTTCACGTGGAGGCTAATAAAACCTCCGTAGTTCAAAACTATATTAACCACAGGGACGCGAAGGTCACAGAGAAAAAATACACAGTTCGCTGGTTTAGCCAGTCAGTTTGTCATCCCGGTGGTTCTTTGGACCGGAAGCCAGTGTTTAAACTGTGATGCCTGCCCAAAACAATTCAGAGATTATGCTAAATAGAGTTTTGCGTTAGCTCGTGGCTCACTACTCACAGATTTTTCTATCTCTGTATTCTCCGAGTCTCTGTGGTTAACAATATCTATTAATTATTTAAAATAATCTCTGCAATACGTTCACAAGCTTTGCCATCTCCGTAGGGATTATGAGCAAAAGACATCTGTTGATATGCCGCTTCATCATCCAATAGACGACTCGCTTCACTAACAATGCAGTTATAATCGGTGCCGACCAATTTTACCGTTCCGGCCTCTACTGCTTCCGGGCGTTCGGTGGTATCACGCATGACCAGTACAGGTTTACCCAGCGAAGGTGCTTCTTCCTGTACACCGCCGGAATCAGTCAGGATCAAATGAGCTTTACTCATTAAATAAACAAAAGGTAAATAATCCTGTGGCTCGATCAAATGCACATTGCTAATACCACTAAGAATACGATCCACTGGCTCACGCACATTGGGATTCAGGTGCATGGGGTAACAAATTTGCACATCGGATTTTTCGGACAATTTTTTAAGTGCCTGGCAAATGCGTTCAAAACCATCGCCAAAACTCTCTCTTCGATGCCCGGTGACCAAGATCAGCTTTTTATCAGGATTAATAAAATTGAATTTTTGCGATAACTCAGTGTTGAGTGGCTGATTTTCGCTAATCAGCTTCTCTACCTGAATAAGTGCATCAATAACCGTGTTGCCGGTGACAAAAACGCTCTCAGGTGTGACATTTTCGGTTAACAGGTTCTGCTGTGCTTTTGCTGTGGGAGCAAAATGGTATTGGGTCAGCGCGCCGGTTAGTCGGCGATTAATTTCTTCCGGCCAGGGGCTATAGATATCGCCTGTGCGCAACCCGGCTTCTATATGGCCGACCGGAATCTTTTGATAAAACGCGGATAAAGAAGCGGCAAATGTGGTGGTGGTATCACCATGCACCAGCACCAAATCCGGCTTAGCTTTAGAAAATACATCCCGTAACCCCATTAACGCACGGGTAGTAATGTCATATAAATCCTGTCCGGGCTGCATCAGATCCAAATCATAATCGGGTACCAGATTAAACAGGTTTAGCACCTGGTCGAGCATTTCCCGATGTTGTGCGGTAACACAAACCTGAACCTCCAGTGCTGAATGTTTTTTAAGTTCCAGTACTAAAGGAGCCATCTTTATTGCTTCTGGACGAGTTCCAAACACCAGCAGGATTTTTTTATTACTCACGTCTTTATCCTTATCCCTGACAGCAGTGATGAATTTATACTTTTTCTGCAACGAAATTGGTTAACGTACCAAAATCTTCAAATACGTCGGCGCTGATCTCGTCATCATCGATTTCAATCCCGAAAGTCTCTTCGATGGTGGTAATGACTGCGACAATTGCCATGGAGTCGAACTCCGGAATCGCACCCAGTAACAGCGTATCGTCATCAAATTGGGTGTCATCAGAAATCTGTAATACGTTGATCAGTATATCTTTTACGTGTGCTGCTACATTCATTTGCCAACTACCTGTATTATTCTCTTTTATAAGTACGTTTTATAGACAGCATCGGTTTATGCCGTCAATATAAGCTATTGTTCCATTATTTAAGCTTATAAGGAACACACAAAACACACTTTAAGAGGGAATGTTTGGTCAATGGTTATGTTTTTTCACCAGTTAATCTCATCGACAGCGCAAAGTTATCCAGATAAGACTGCCGTTATCCACAAACAACAGCAAATAAGTTATGTGCAACTGCATGAATTTGTTGAACAATTCGCCTCAGGGCTAACAAAACTGGGATTACAACGATCAGATCGCGTAGCGGCTTTTTTACCCAAAATTCCTGAACATGTGGTGAGTCTTTTTGCGACCAGCTGCGCCGGTGGAACCTTTGTTCCGGTCAATTCCGTATTAAAAGCGCCTCAAGTGCAACATATTCTGAATGATTGCGACGTTAAAATACTCGTAACCAGCTCGGATCGATTAAAAGCCTTGGCTGATATTCTTGAGCAGTGTCCGTCGGTTGAACATATTGTATTGACCGATAAATTACCCGCACAGTTACCCACGGGTGTTCAGTGTCACCTTTATCAGGATCTATTGGTTGAAGGTTCCTGCTATGAGCCGCTAACCGAGAATGATATGGCGGCGATATTGTATACCTCAGGCAGTACTGGCAAACCCAAAGGCGTGGTGTTATCTCATCGTAACCTGGTTTGTGGTGCTAACAGTGTGGCTACATATTTGGAAAACACTTCGGATGATGTGATTTTAGCCTTATTGCCACTCAGTTTTGACTATGGATTAAGCCAATTAACCACGGCGTTTTCGGTGGGTGCCTGTTGTATTTTAATGGACTATTTTTTACCCGGTGATGTGATTAAAACTATTGAAAAGCATCGGGTGACCGGGTTGGCTGCAGTGCCGCCATTATGGCAACAATTGATGAAGGCTAATTGGCCAGAGTCGGCCACCCAGAGTTTGCGCTATTTTACCAACTCTGGCGGAGCCATGCCGCTGGTGACGCTAGCCCAGTTGCGTAGCACATTTACCAATGCCAAACCTTATTTAATGTATGGTTTAACCGAAGCATTCAGAAGTACTTACTTACCCCCTGAGTTAATAGATGAAAGAGTGGGATCGATGGGAAAGGCAATTCCCAATGCCGAAGTGATGGTGGTACGAGAAGATGGTACAGCCTGTGAGCCTGATGAACCGGGCGAACTGGTGCATCGTGGGCCTCACGTCAGTTTGGGCTACTGGAATGCTCCAGAAAAAACCGCCGAGCGGTTTAAACCGGTGCCAGATCAAGACAAGGGTTTAGTGCTTACCGAAATGGCAGTCTGGTCCGGTGATACGGTAAAAAAAGACAAAGATGGCTTTTTATATTTTGTTGGTCGTCGTGACGAGATGATTAAGACATCAGGCTACCGGGTCAGCCCGATGGAGATCGAAGAAGGCTGCTATCAAGGCAGTGATCAGGTGGGGGAAGCCATAGCCACTGGAGTACCCGATTTAGAACTGGGTCAGGCCATTGTAGTGTTTATTGTACTTAAGCAGCCTGAAAGTCTTGGTCAGGATGAATTAACTAAAGCGCTTAAAAAAGCGTTGCCGAATTTTATGCATCCTAAATATATTGAGATTCATACCGCATTGCCGCGTAATCCAAATGGTAAAGTGGATAGGGCACTACTCGCTGCACAAGCAAAAGAGAAATATGGTAAATAATTTTTAACCGCAGAGGCGCAGAGAGCACAGAGGTTTTTAAGACGCTTATTAATAATAATTTCTCTCCGCCACCTTGGTGTCTCTGTCGTAGGTATAGGGTTTATATCTGTGGAAGAAAATACTTTAAGCGGAATAATTGTTAATGCTGCGATTGAAGTGCATAGGCATCTCGGGCCTGGTTTGCTTGAATCTGTTTATGAAAATTGTTTATTACACGAACTTAAACTTCAAGGCATCATATGTGAACGGCAAGTCTATTTGCTGCTTAGTTATAAAGGTGAGCAAATTGGCAATTGTTACCGATTAGATTTGCTAGTTGAAAATTTGATTATTGTAGAAATTAAAACGGTTAGTAATATAGAGCCTATCCATAAAGCTCAATTGCTAACATATTTAAAATTAACCAATTTAAAAATTGGATTGATATTAAACTTTAATGTTCCCGTGTTAAAAAATGGGATATGTCGAATGATTAATGGATAGCTGCCAGCAGTAAATACAGGTTTAGCTTTATAACCACGGAGACAAAAAATACAGAGGTTTTAATAACAATCTTTTCTCTGTGAACTCTGCGTCTCTGTGGTTAATAGGTTTAAGTTTTAAATATAGTTTTTAATCAGTTGAGAGAAATAATGAATAGAATAACGCCGACCCATGAAAAAATGGATCAATTTCAACAGCAAAATGACCACTTGTTGGTGGGCGGTATGGATCTGGATGCCATTAGCGGATTGCTTGGCAAAGCGGTATTTTATGCTTATGACAAAAAGGTTATTCAGGCGCAAATAGCCAAATTCAAGCAGCATATTCCGCAACCGATCAAACTGCATTTCGCGATTAAAGCCAATCCCAATCCGGCAGTCGTAAATTTTATCAGTCCGTTGGTTGATGGCCTGGATGTAGCATCACAAAAAGAGTTGCTATTGGCATTGCAGACCTCTACTGATGCCAGAGATATCAGTTTTGCCGGGCCCGCCAAACAAATTGCCGAAATTGAGGCCGCAGTGTTGGCCGGTGTCACTGTTAATATTGAATCTGAAGTCGAACTGGAACGTGCCATAGAGGCTGGCAAGCGGTTAGGAAAAAAACCGCATATTGCCTTTCGGGTCAATCCAGCATTTGAGTTAAAAGCGTCGGGCATGAAAATGGCCGGAGGCCCTAAACAGTTCGGTATTGATGAAGAACGTCTGGTCGAAATATTGCCGACGCTGGATTACGGATCCATCGACTTTCACGGTTTCCATATCTTTTGTGGTTCACAGAATCTGAAGTCGGAAGCACTGATTGATGCACACAACCAGACATTTAGCCTGGCAGAAAAATTGGTTGAACTCACCCCGGTGCCGGTTAAGTCTGTCAATCTGGGGGGGGGATTCGGTATCCCTTATTTTCCAGGTGAGCGACGTCTCGATCTGGCGCCGATTGGTGAAAACCTCAAGCTGCTATTGGCACAAACCGGGATTGATCTACAAAAAACCGAGCTGGTTATTGAACTAGGTCGCTTCTTGGTGGCGGAAGCGGGCATTTATGCCTGTAAAATTACCGACAAGAAAGTCTCACGTGGCCAAACGTATCTGATGACAGTGGGTGGACTACATCATCATTTATCCAACTCAGGTAATTTTGGTCAGGTTATCCGCAAAAACTATCCGGTTGCCATTGGCAATAAATTAAACCAGCCCGCAGTTGAACCGGTAAATGTGGCCGGGCCATTGTGTACGCCACTGGATTCGTTAGCCGATAAAATAGCCTTGCCAGAAGCACATATAGGTGACTGGTTTGTGGTCTATCAATCCGGCGCGTACGGCCCAACGGCCAGCCCGCAAGATTTCCTGGGCCATCCCAACGTATCCGAAATACTGCTCTAGACTAATGGCCCTGAGCCGGCCATTTGTCAGGTAAAGCCGGGGACAAAGGCAACTGGGCGGCTTGGCGATCGGGGAAGTATTGGTTGTCATCGATTGGAGAAGCCAACTGATTACCCACAAAGGTATTGTTGTCCATCTGAATTGCTATATCGGTCTGTTTCCGATTTAAAGGAACATTGCCCTTGCGCTCCATAATAAATAGATTATCCATTATATGGATTTGGTTATCCGGATATTTGTAGCCTTCCAGCCCGTAGCCAATCATATCGCGGTTACTGCTCATCGGGCCTTGTTGTAAAATATTGTTTTTCAGCTCTAGCACGCCACCATTTGGCGCATCTATTAGACGGCTGTCGTTACCATCCAGAGAGGCAATTACGGAGTTGATAATTGTTGTGCGTTGAGCCCGTGACTTGATTTCATGCCCTTCACTTTTGGACGCCAGAAAATATGAGTTCATAATGACAAGCGTTCCGCCACCAACGTATATTCCGTGTGCCCTGCCATTTTTCCCGAGTCGCTCAAAACGACTGTTATTGATAATGATATCGCCCGGATGGGAGCCGGCCAGCAATCCCTGCTCTGAATCATGGAAATAAACATTATCTATATGCAAGTTTTTACCACTAAGGCGAATACAGGCCCCGTTTTTACTGTGAACCTGAATATTGAAACATTCGATATTCTGGATCCGCGTATCATTGCCTTTAATAACTAACGCTCCTTTACCCTTAGTGGTTGCACTATGAATTCTGGTTTTGCCAGAGACCCCACTAATAGTAACGCGATTAGCCTTGAGCAAACCGGCTTGTTTGAAGTCACCGGCGCTAAGCAGAATAGTGCTGTCGTCATGTGCCTGATTAAAAGCTGCCTGCAAGTCTTTGGCCGGGATTCCATCCACTGTGATAAAGGGCTCAGCATGGAGCCGACCGGATATGGCGATTAACAACAGTAAACCTGATATCAGAGTAAAAATGATTCGTTGCAGTTGAATCTTGCGGAGAGTACTAGCAGTGATTAGCGGTTGTGGATAGTAGGAAAAAGGCGTCAATTACGACTCTCCTTAAAACGTCAGTTTAACTAAAATGGGCGTGTTTGAATCACTTGCGAGTCGCCCGCCAAGATAAAGATTACCCTTGTTATCTTTAGTTAAACTACCATAGAGTAATCTTTTTTGGGTTGATAAATTTGTTGGATAAATAACAGAAGTATCGGTTAACAATTCATAGATAACCCAGTCAAATTGTTTAGAATTGGTTGCTCTAGCCATGCTCACCAGAAAGTTTCTACCCTCAAAAGTAAATAATGAAGGGGCATAGGATTGTCCATTGGGATGAATATTGCCGCGAAAAACCAGTTTTTCCTGCTTTTCCGCGAAAGGATTTAATTCGTAGAGTCCGCCCTCGCCGGTAGTAAAAAAGATATGCTGATTTGCCATACTGGTGTACCCGACTATGCCATGATGCCGACTGATATTCTTGTGTTGATAGGAAGGCATAGGATAGCTATCGACCAGATTCAGATGTGTGTCATATTCATTCAGTTGAACTGTTATTTGGTTAAAATCATTTTGTGATATGGACGGTACATAAACGTGACCGTCGTGATCGACCAGCAAATTGCGGGATACATGTGTCGCCACCGAGCCAACTTTGACACGGTTAACGTTCGCATTCTGGGTGTCATACTGATAAAGCATATGATCCCAGTAACCCAGGGCATAGATATACCTGCCGTTAGTATTGATTGCTATTAGTGCTTCTTCGGTAGCAAGAACATGATGCCAATCCCGGGACTGCGGCAATTTGCGCCAAAGGTGGCCTCCCCAGATTGGGTTGATGCCTTCGCTTTCACCTTCTTCATCGAAGCTACTGAAATACAAATAACCATCATCAGCCTGATAGATTTTGCTGTGTAGTTTGTTTTGTCCCATTCCATCCCGATATAAGCCGGACTTTTTGAGTTGCGAGAGGGTATCACCCTGTAAAGTAATTTGGTTATTGACCGGATTAAGCTGATAAAGGTAAGAAGTTTGCTGGTCGCCGCCGTGAGTAGAAACACCAAAATACAGATTGCCGTTATCATCGCTGCCCAGCGCCCCCCATATAGCATCAGCATTGCTCGGCACAGAAATCGGAATTTCACTGATAGCAGGTAAAGTAAAAGCGTTTTCTGATAAAGGCAAAAAGCGGGTGCCGGAGCGCAAGTCCGCAGGCCGGATTTCATTGATTTCGCCAACAGGCTGCGGTTGTCCACAGGCATTGAGCACAAAAACTAGCGATAAATAGGAAAATTTACACCATAAATTTTGCATCTGGATGCGACCCTAAGTAACAGACATAGCTTAAACGCTAGGCTAATTATCGATAATATCAACCAACTATAAGTAAAACGCGCTTTTAGTGAGTCAGCAACCTTATCGGGTTGGTATAAAACATATAGTGATGTAACTCGGGTTGAATGCTGCGCCCACGCCAGCGCAGGGTAATATCTTCTGCTCCCATTTTCAGCGGATAACTAAAACGATAGGTTTTTCCTTGCTTAAATTGTTCGGCACTAAAGCGTTCGGTTTTAATTGTTGAATGGGTGAGTATAACCAGTTCTACCTCGTCCAAAGAGGTATCAAAGCCCTGCCAGTCATGCTGATTCAAATCAACCTCGAGTGTAACAGTGAGTTGTTGGCCGACCGGGGCATTGCCGATATCTCCGGGCTGCAGCGCTGGCACATCTTGAGGTGGATTAACGTGGAAATCGAGTTTGCTGACAAACTTTCCCTGTTGCGCCCAAAAGTTACCTTTTCTCAACGCACTGAGGACATCATTTTGTTGGCTGCTTTTGGCATATAAATGCGTGCTGGAAAATTGGCAGGGCCAGTAATCCATGCGGGTATTGTGAAAATCAGACGCAGCTCGGGCAGCCCATATGAAGTACCCCTCTTGTAATAGTCGATCCCACTCACCCCCAATTACGGCAATTGAAGGGTCCCAGCCATGCAGGGTTTTACTGACAAAGTCGTAAGAGCCATTGTCTGCACCCCGCTTCTTCTGATGTCCAGGAGCGCCAGAAAAACCAATCAAGGCATCATGACCATCACTTAACCATTGTTCGATATCGTATTGGTTTTCCGTGGTCTGGGCGTCCTTTCGACTAGGATGATTGTAAAAAACAACGGGTTTGATTCCGTCGTAACTCGCGTGCTTGTCCAGCCATTCGAAGGCTTTATCCGCATTTAATAAATTTTCACTTTTACGACCCCAACTGTCGTAGCGTGATCTGAAAATGGCCAGATCCCGTTGCATATTGGCATATTGTGGGAACAGAACCGTCATATGTTCGCGCCCCATCATCGGAGCAATATTCCACTCCAGTCCGGCGATGACGGTTAAATCACTATAGCGTTTGTCCTGCTCGGCGATTTGATCAAAATATTCATCAGTGACAACCTTATCCAGGTTGTAGTCACCATGATCGGTGACGGCAATCACATCACAACCAAATTCATGGGCTTTGTCCGCCAGTTGCTTGATAGACTGATTGCCATCGGAGAAGGTTGAATGCATATGCGTATCGATCATTAGCCACTTCCCGTTCTCAACCGGGTTTGTTGTTATGCCCGGTTGGGGAGCTACAGCTACCGGCAGCATTGCATCATGGTAAAGCGGCAATGCTGCAATGCGTTGGCTGATTTTATGTTCAAGTGATTTATACAGCGGAGATTCAATACTATCGAATACCTGGGCAAATTCCTTGTCAGTAAATCCTTCCGGTAAATCATGTACAAACGGCATGAACATCGATTCATCTTTAATTTCAGCCAGTATCTTCTGAGCTGAGCGGGCAGTTTTTTTATTTCTAATCACAAATTCTGAAAAGGCTAGTCCGGATTTGTCAGCAGTTAAATCTGCAAAACTGAAGCCGCTGCCCCCTTCATTGGTATCCAATACTTCCTTTAGTTCACCTATTCCCAGGCCAAAATCGCTGCGCCCCAGCTGTTCCAGCAGGACCGAATACAAAAAGTGCAATACCAAATCCGTTCGCCCTCTCATCACCAGAGCCAGCTTTGGTTGGCTATAGTCCGGTTGCAAACCTATCAAGCGAGCAAAAGCGGGATTACCTATACGAATGCACAGCGCCCATAACAGAGAAGTGTTTTCTTCAACCGGATTGCCAGATCGGGAGCGTTGTTGGGCAAATGCAAACATTTCACGCACATAGAATGAAAATGAATTATCCGGCGCTTTGAGTTGATTGAGATAATCAATGTAAATTTGTACCTGTTGTTCATCGATATCATCAAACTGGTTTATTGTCCTGGCTATTTCTGCGGCACTGCGCAATGAATCATTGATATCCTGCTTGAAACTGTCCGATTTAGTGGTAGTAAGTAGCAACTTGTTATCAGTCAGTTTGGCATCATCCAGCAGCTTGATGACGGTGGTTTCAACATCCTCGCCAAATACGGAAGAAACGATAAACTTGATCAGCCATCTTGCAAGACTGCCAGAAAGCGGGATCCTGCCAATGTAGCAGGTGTTGATTTCAAACCTGTCTATCCCCGGACTCAAAAGGCAGTTAAAGTTGCTAAACAGATGCCAGCCACCAACAGAAAACTCGGCATTGGCCAATAACAACACACCAAAGGGACTAATACGGGCATCAAAAGACATCGCCGGAATACTGTGTGATGCTGAAATCATAACGGCATCCAGTTGTGCCTGGGAAAGCTCGATTTCAATAAATGTCGCGTTTGAGGCGAACTGTTTAACTAACTCCTTAGCGGTTTTATGTGCAGTAAGCGCTTCTTTGGACGTTAGTTTTCCGGTATTTTGCACCACTGGAGAGGTCGATAGCAGCAACCATCCGGTCAGCAAGCACAGTGCTGCTAATATCAGTAAGTATTTGAGTGGTCTGGATATTCTGGTTTTCATATGATTATGATACCCGGAAACAAGTCATCCCTTGTTATTTTTTACACTAGCATCATGGTCAATTTCGATGCTGTCAACAAGCAACTTGCTGCCCCACAAACTTAAATGGTTGTCATCAAAGTACAATACTTTACCGTTAATGATGCTAGGGCATCCTGTTTCATTGCATAACACCTTAAAGGGTTCAACCTTTTGCAGGTGATATTTTTTTGCTAACACATCCAGCTTTTCTAGCGCTAACCGGTTTCTGCTAACATAATATTCTGTCGTTGTGGCCTGATTGACAGGTAACAACAAATCAGCGTTGAACACCGATTTTGGTGAGGTAATCTTTTTGATATCTGCAGGTAGTTCAGGGATCGGATAAAGCAGATAAACTTGCTTTCCTGCCGTGACAAGCTTTTCTATTATTTGCTCAAAACTCTGCCAATATAACTCCCTTGCTTGCTGCAAGCCTAATTCTCCCGAGGCATATTCGTGCATTGAAACCGGCCCCTGATTCGGTAATTCGGGATAACTTTTTTGTTGGTAGCCAAACAGGTAACTGGTATATCTGTAACCAATCAAAACGTTTTGTATGTCGTTGTTATTGGTTATGTAATTCACAGCTTCCCGCGTCCAGCTATTGCAACCAGGTTCATCGTGAGTAAAAAGTAACGCAGGGGGACAACCGCTAAAACTAAGTTGAACAACACTCTGGTGATAGGGTTTTAATCTGGTTGCCAGCTCATATACGGGCTCGCTGACATGACTGTCACCCATTACGGCCCAGGTTAACGGCCCGGAAAAATACTGGCAGGCGTCAGCCGGTTTTAGGTAGTTTGCCCCAATAGTATGGCAATCCTCGCGTTTGGGGCTGTGTTGTATCGTGGCACTATAATTAGGAGTATTAAAACGTTGACCAAAGCCATTATTAAAATGGCCAACAAAGCCTACTAACAGAAAGCCTGCAATACTTGCCAATGACCAGCCGAAAATTTCTTTGCGGTTAAATCGTCCTTTGGTTCTAAATGGTCTTTCGATATAGCGCCAGCTCAAATATGCCAATAGCGCACTCGCCACGATCGCTACGATAAAAATAGCAAAAGCGGGATTGCCAATAGTACCTACTCGAATAAACGCGTAAATCGGTTGATGCCACAAGTACAGCGAATAGGAAATCAAGCCGATACCGACCATAAAAGGCAAGGTGAGTAGCCGCCAAACAAAAGTATCGGGAAGTGTAAAATAAATAATCAGTACGCTACCGACAACTGGCACCAATGCATAAAGGCTTGGGAAAGGAGTATGGTTGTCAAACATCACAATTGAAAAACCGACCATCACTAAACCCAATGAAGATAGCGTAGTTGCTGCAAAACGCTGTTTCGTTAGCCAGTCTCTTGGAATAAAGGCCAGAATAGACCCGGCAAACAATTCCCAGGCCCGACTGAAAATGAGATAGAAATTAGCTTCTATCTGGTGATTAGCGGTTAGTATCTCACTTAGTGCTAAAGACAGTCCGCTAAACACAATTAAAACCAGCAGCATCAGGTTTTTCGGCAGTTTCCATAGTAGCCATAACAATGGCGGGAAAAATAAATAATACTGTTCTTCTACTGCGAGGCTCCAGGTATGAAGCAAGGGCATTTCTTCGGCTGCACCAGCAAAGTATCCGCTTTCCAGATAGAAAAATATATTGGACACAAAAGTGGTAACAGAAATAAGGCTTTGCGAATATTCTCTTAAATCAATAGGCGATAACAATAAATAGGCAAAGATTGTAGTTGAGAGCAGCATAAAGCTTAAAGCGGGAATGATGCGCCGCGCCCTGCGTTCGTAAAAGTTGATAATGGAAAACCGGCCGTCGGCCAAGTCTTTTGCCAATATGGAGGTAATTAAAAAACCGCTGATCACAAAAAATATATCAACGCCGACATATCCGCCCGAGAAACCGCTAAAACCGGCGTGGAAAAATAATACCGGTAGTACAGCAACCGCACGTAGCCCATCAATCTCCTTGCGATACTCAATCAAAATCAGGCTCCGAGCAAAATCACTTCATATGATTTTAGCTTAGAGCAGCAAGTAGAAACGGAAGACTCAATAATATAATTATCTTAATTATTATCGCGTTCCGTTTCCCTCCTCAATAGACAAAACAAATTGCCCTGTGATTTGTTCCACCCTGTTTTTAAACTCGCGGCTGGAAAAGGTGTGATCGGCTTTCTCACAGTGATGGGTCTGGCATTGTTGTTGAACAAAGCGTTTCCATTCCTTGTTTGACGCAGTTTGCTCGCTGAATTCTTTAGCGGTTAAATCGTTACCACTCAAAATCAGGCAAATGGGGCCGCTAAAGGCCTTTGCACCGTCGAGCATACGTTGCTGGTAACTGGCAAGCTCGGTAGTCTGTTTTTGTACACTGCTGGCAACTATGCCTTTGGCTTCTTTCAGGCTACCGCCAACATTGACTTGTCCTTGCAAGAATTTGCGCCAGAAGTTTCTGGAAAAAAGCCGTTGCAGGTAATAGTGTTTGACCATACTTTTAGCCATCGCCTGCTCGTTTTTTAGCCAGGGGTTAAGCAGAACAAGACCACTGACTCTGGGGTCTTGATAGCCATAAAGTAATGCAGCCGAAGCGGCGTCACATAATCCCCAGATAACCACGTTGTCAATTTCCGGGCAGGTTTTTAGCAGGCAATCTGTGGCGGCACGGAGATCATCATCAATCTGATCAAAGGGTTGTTTATCGCCCGCCGCATCGCCCATGCCACGGGTGTCAATACGGAAGCTGATAATATTGTTGTTGGCCAAATAACGGGACAATTGGACAAACTGGCGGTGGCTGCCCACCCGGTACTGCGGGCCGCCTACCACCAGCAACACGGCAGTTTTAACCGCTTGTTGGGGGCGGTGCAAAATACCCAGTGCATCCAGCTGCTGGATTTTGAAATTAATCACGCTTTCCATTACAGCACCCCTAGTGTTTTTAATAACGCCAAGCTCGCAGGGTAAATTTCCGGCAGATCAAATACCTCGGGAACCTGCCAAAAAGACGGTGTATTGATGCAGTTGATAGCGTAATGATTTGACTGCCAAGTATCGATAATGCGGGTCACTGCCGGTGTCGGGTTATCTGCTGCCAGCTCCAGCCATGCAAAAGGAACGGCTGGTTGAAAATTTTTATCTATCGACAGGTTATCCATTGAGGCCAGCATGCCTGCGGTCAACGCATACCCTGCCACCTCAGTAGTATTGTCAGCCAGAATATGTTCGCGCCAGTTAATTTTGTCTGCTGAGCTGCCTGACATCATGCTATTCGCCTGCTTGATGCGTAAAAATTGGCTGGCAAACTGCTTGCCGTTGGTAACGGGTTTCCAGTGTAATTGCGCGATAACGGGTAATGTATCAATTAACTTTTGTTGATGGGCTATAGCTAATAATGAACCGAAACGAATACCCCATAGGATAATGCGTTCCACGCCCTGTTCCACCATCCATTTGCCGCAATTAACAATGTCGTTAAGCCAGTCGTCAGAGGTCATTTGCTCAAACTCTCCCTGGCTGTCACCGGTGCCAGCGTAATCCACTACCACGCAAGGTAAACCCTGTTCAGCAAAATAGCGGGCCTGTGATGCCATTACCGAACGTGCCAGATTAAGTTCTTCGGTGACTGACGGCAAACATAAAACGGCTGTGTTACCTAGCTTGCCAAACTGGGTGAGTAAAATTTGATAATTTCCCGAGGGGATAAAATGTCCCGTTATCACCGTTCATTCCTCATCTGAATCACATCCTTATTATTTAGCCGATGCTTTTTTAATTTTTTTTCTGAGTCCGGATATCTGGTTGCGTATGATGTCGACCCACCCGGCTAGAGTTCGGGTATTGCATAGCTGAATACCGTAAAGTGGGCGACTTTTTTTCATCCAGTCTTTTTTATAATTATCATCACCGGTGAGAAAATCGACACAGGTGACTTTGTCCTGTTCAATAACGTGTTCAAACATTGCTGCAGTTAAAACGGTGCCAACACTTTGCTCGGTATAGGACTTACGATGGGCCAGCTTGTAAATATAGGCGGTATCACCATTTACAAACCAAATTTGAGCGGCAACAGGATTATTACCGTGATATAGCAAGCCTAAACGCAACTCATTGAGTTGCCACGAATAGAATGCAATTGCATCAATAAAAGCGGGTACTGGTTCAACACGTTTCCAGCTATCAAAGTAAACATGATGATAATCGATAAGATATTGTTTAAGCTCAGCTTTAGATTTAGGTTCAACCAGTTCTATCCGGTATCGACTGTCTCGTGCCAACTTATCGCGTTTGCGTTTAAGTGTATTACGCAAGCGGCTGGGTCGCAGTGACCAATAATGTTCAACACTGTCGATATTATCTTGATACCAATTCACAGATTGTTGATAAATAAAGCCTTTAAAGCCAATTTGAGCAAAGGCCTTTTGCCAATGCTTTGCTTGCTCCGCATACATTGGCAACATATCAATTCGATCATGTTGAGCAAAAAAATCCTGAGCCTGATTCACGACATCAATGTAAAGCTTTGATGTTTCAGATTTAGCATTACCCAAACCAAAGAATGGTGAGTAATAGTTACTTAGACTTTGTAAATAATGTCCCTGTATACCAAAGCGCGATTTGGCGGTAGATTGTTGCATTGGCAGATAGACATTATTATCAAATAATAATGTGACAGGTTGGTTATTATGCATTGGCACATACTTAACAAACATTTCGAACCAAGCAGTGCGGTTGAACACTGGAGCATTATCTTCTACCAAACTTTCAGGCGGATTGGATAATAGTTGATAACTCAAGATGCCTGTACTCTTGCAAGTTGCTTAAGTTTGCTTCGCATCGTTGAAAGCATTGGCATTAGCTTATCGATTAGGTGATTAGGATAAATACTGATGTTGTACATGGGTCGTTGTTCAGTAGACCAGTCAATTTGTTCCTTACTGGCATTAGTATAAAAATCAATATGAGTGCAGGTAACGCTCTGATGAACATATTCAATTAACTTGTAAAGATTTAACTTACCAAGTGAATATTTTTTAAAGTCTTCATCAAAAGTTGTTTTTAATATTACAAATTTATTATCGCAAAATATACAGAGTCTAGATGCGCTCAGTTCATCATTCAGATAGGTTTCAAACACTAGTGCAGAACCGGCTTCTGCACTAAGATTTAACAATTCCCGATAAAATTGCCCCTGTAAATTAGAAGGGTGAAGGGCCGTACCATTTTTTCCTTTCCATCCGGCACTTTCCAGAATTCCGTAACGATCAACTGAACGTTTAATATCTTCCGGTTTGGTTATTGCTACATAATTGACGGAACATTCGTCTGTCTCCAGCTTATTAAAATAACGAGATATATTTTTACGCAAGTTTTTAGGGCGCGGGTGCCAGTATTGCGTGAATTCCTTAAACCGTTTCAATTGAACGTTAGTTGCGTAATGTTGCTTGTTTTTGGCTGCATCAATCCAGACACTATGCTCGCTAGAATCCAGACCGAAAATGTCAATTTTAAGACAAAGCCCAGGCAAGACACTGGGTAGCTGATAAATACAAGGAGATATCTCTTTATCCATCACCAGAAGTGTGATTTGTGCCTGACTAGGTTTAAAACCACGCCAAATCCCTTTGCGCCCCTTTTCCAACAACATTAATGCAACTAGATTGCTATCTTGTTCTCCTCGGGCAACATAAAGTTCGGTTCCAAAAAATTCCACTAACAGTTTTACAAATATGCTTCCTAGCATTGGGTTGCCAGCATGATGTTGGTCAGCCAGATGTTGCCAGTCTTGCCACAAGTCGGTGGGATACTGTTGGATGGGAAAAACTTGCCATTGCATCACGTTAGTGTTCCATTTTTGAGGTAAGCACGTTAATCATATAATCCATTTCTGTGCGGGTTAAATCCTGATGCACCGGCAACTGAATTAATCTTGTCCGGTATTCCTGACTGATAGCACAGTCACTACTGGCAATTTCTTCCCATCGATAAATCTGAATGCCTGCTTGTCTGATTTGGTCAAAGTATACCGGGTCATCCAATAGAAAAGGCAAGACATATGGGACGGTATTTTCCTGCAAAACAGGGAAAAGCGGCTTTCCCATAACCGACTTAATCAGTTGCTTTGCCATAAACTGATAGTTATCGCACCGTTTGCGAATAATATCCTGTTGGTCGCTATGCCTAACTTGCTGATGATCCTGTTGACTCAGCTGACGGCAAAACGAATTCGGATCAAAATAGCGAAACCTCTTGTCTGTGTTGGCAATCCCGAGTTTTCTTTTGACTTTAATCAGCAAGGTGCGAACCGCTTTTGTCCATAAGCCAGGTAGTTTTTGGTGCAGCGACAACAGTGAATGTTGATTAGACGAGTTTTCGCCAATCAGTATTTCTGCTCCAGAATTAACCGGATAAAATTTGATCAGACTGGTAATGGCGAGTTGCCCGATAAGACGATCAAAAAAAGCAGCGTGAGCCAAGTCCTCTATTAATAAACATTGTTTGCTATTGCATAAATCTGCCAGCTCCTGAATTTGGCAATCGAATCCAAAAAAACGGATGGCCACTAATGCATCACCTTGTTTGATATGCTGGAGCAGAAATCTCAGATCGGGACTCAGATCGGCTAAAACAGGATAGAAATTGACTTGTTTGTTTGCCGCTATAAACGGTTCGACCAGTGCCGGACAATGATAAGACGGCAGCCAAATTTGTTGAGTGTGCAAAGTTTTAGCAATTAGAAACAACGCCGTCCGGCCATGATCGACCAAGAGCTGTTGTTTTACCGACGAGGGTAATTTTCGTCCTTCTCCGTTATCCTTGCTTGTGTGTTTAGGCAGTGCCAACACGCTTGGGGAAGGATAATGACGGGCGTCAGCGATTGGAGGGGAAAAATGTAAGTTCATCAGATACCAATAATGTTTCTGATTAGGCGGAGATGGAATTTTTTATCATTCCGATCCCAGGGGGTAAAGCGTTTTAGCTCAAGGTGATGGGTTGTTGGAGTCGAAACGCCCCAATCGGTCGCCACCGCATACTGGAAATTGGCCAGTTTAACTTGCTCAACGGAATCGCTATTGTAGTCAGTATCTGATTTACCGTTAGGGTAGGCAAAACCGCTGATTGGGTGGCCTAACCATTGCTCAATTAGTTGTTTACTGTCGTTAATCTGCTGGCGTTGCTGTTCGACAGTCTGCGCTGTCAGAATTGGGTGATCAACCGTGTGGGCACCAATATCCACCCCTTTTTGATGTAGCTGAATAACTTCATCTGGCGTCATCATCTTGCGCTTTTGTTCCGCAACGTGATTGTCCTGATACAGCTTGTCTACGGTTTGTTGACGTGTTTGGTAATCCTGATATTTGATTTTCGGGATTAGCTCGCTGACCAGCTTACGGCGGCTTTGCCAGTCAGAAACGCTAACCTCAGGCATGGATAATGCTGACAAATTCACCTTGTTTAACTGCTGATGGCCGATTAAATCAATCAGTCTATCATTCCACATATTACAGCCCTGACTAAACCCGGTAGCAATATACACAGTGGCCGGGATCGCAAACTCTTGTAATATGGGTTGGGCAATTTGCAAATTATTTAAATAACCATCATCAAAGGTTACGCAAATGGAGTTCGCGGGTAACTTACCCTGTTTGAGCAAGTTAACGGCTTCGGTTAGCGGTAAGGGGTTAAAATATTGGCTGATCAGTTGCATTTGCCAACGAAACTCATCGGCATCGGGTTCTGAAGGGCGCATCGGATCTTTTTGTGCAAAGACCTGATGGTAGATAAGAATACTTAATTTGTTTCTACTGGTGAAACGGCCGATTTGAGTTAACAACCAATGTGGAAACATGACTATTCCTTACCCTGTAACCATAGTTCCAGTATCACCATAATCCAGATCAATTCGCCATAATAACCGGCATGGACACTTTCGTGTGCGGCCAGGGCTTGTTTAATCAGGCTGTCTTTAACGATGTTACGTGTCCGGAAGGATTGCAAAGATTGCATGGCTAAATCTTTCAGTTGCTGGTTTTCTTTCATCCAGACCCCAAAAGGCAAACCGAAGCCGTGTTTGCTTTTTTCCAGTGTGGCATCGGCTAAAAAGCCTTTGCAGGATTTTTTATAGAAGTCACGTAATTCACCGCCGGGTAATTTTACTTCGGCTGGAATAGTGCAACTAAAATCGATTAGTTTACGATCCAGTAACGGGAAATCGACAGTTACGCCAGCCAATTCACACATTTTACTGACTTTAACCAAATCGTTATCGGCCAATGTAAATTTCCAGTCAAGGTATAACATCTTGTCTACCGGATCGACGCTATCACATTCATCATATCGTTTACGCTTTAACTGAATAGGATGCTCGGTATCCACCTGTTTTAAAAAGTTTTCATCGAACATCTGTGCAGCACCAAACTGCTGAATAAAATTATAGGTTTCTAGCCGATCCGGCAGTGGCACATCCGCCTGCTCTATATAGCTGCCTATTTTTTTGGTCAGGGGTAAGGTGCGCAAGGGTTTATGGCTAAACAGTAATCTGGGAAGCACTTGCAAAGCAGATGGCGCCTGATGGAATACTTCAAATTTTTTCTGCTTGGCGTAACGGCTGTTACCGGCGAACAGTTCATCGCCACCATCGCCTGCCAGTAGATGATCGATGCCGTGGGATTTGGCAAAGGTGGCACAAAAGTACGCTGCCATTGCTGACGAGTTACCAAAAGGCTCATCAAAATACTGGGCTACTTTGATAAATTCCTTGGCAGCCATTTCGGGCTTGAGATAGAGAACCTGATGTTGGGTAGAAAAGTGCTCAGCGGTAATTTTGGCATAGGCTGTTTCATCGTATTCCGGTACTTCAAAACCGATGGAAAAGGTTTTGGCATTTTCATCATGCCTGGCTAGCATGCCGGCAACGGTGGAGCTATCTAGTCCTCCGCTTAAAAAGGCACCACAATGACCGCTCATCTGTTGTTTAACCGCTTTATCGATAACATCCAGGCATTGATGCTGTGCAGCCTTCTGATCCTCTATTTGCTTGGCAAAATGGGGACGAAAACAGTTACGGGTAGTTACTCGGCCTTCTGAATCAAACGACAGCAAATTAGCGGGTTCCAGCTTGGAACATTCCTGATAAATGGTATCCGGCGCCGGAATACAGTGGAAATAGAAATAGTTGTAAATAGCCTGATTACATAGCGTGCAGGACAATTGTTCTGACATTTTCAGGATATCCAGCGATTCTGACACATATAAACAACCATTCTGCAGTGAATAGTAGCAAGGCTGAATACTCATCGGGTCATTGACCAGTTGGATACAGTTTTGCTGTTTATCAACCACCAATAGCCAGAAACGGCCAGCTAGCTGGTTGTATAGTTCCGCAAGGTTTGGGTGCTCTTGATAGTGTCGGGCGAACTCATCAGCATTGACTGGAGCACCCTGACAGGTTAATTGCCCTGCCCAGGCAATGCTCAGATTCTCGTCCTGATAAAATGAAATCGACAGGCTGGACAGGATCCTGCAGTCCAGATTTGCGTTTAATCCTAGCTCAAATTGCTGTGGTGACGATAAGGTGGTGTCGACGTTCATCATACTCATTTTTTTGCACATCCATGGAATAGCTATTGTTACCAAATCACCTACTACTGGCAACGGTTAAATTAGCAGCAGGTATCTTAAAGTGATTTAAAAGTGGTCTATGCGCGGGAGTCTATTGTTGACAGTAGCAACTGTTCGAGTTTAACAGCCTGATATTGTCTCGAATAGGTTTGTATTTGCTGGATATCCGGCATGTGAAATCCGTTATTGTTGATTTTGTTAATAAAAGCGAGCAATGCGTCTTTTATTTGTGCTTTGTCATCTAGTGGTGCGATATTCGCGATCCCGGCTTGGGCCAGCAGCGAGCCTGTATCACCTTTGGTGGGGGTAAGCGCCAGCACGGGTTTTTGTGCACGAATATACTCATAGGCTTTGGCCGGGATTTGATAGTTGCAATTGGCCGCTTGCAACAATAGCAAGGCGTCTACATCAAGCATTTCCTGTAATGCCTGCTGATAGGGGATGGTGGGTTCCAGTTTGACCAGATCGGTAATATCCAGCGAATCCAGCTTACTCTGAAATAATTCATCATGACCACTCGCCCGCAACCGCACTGTTAAGTCGGCAGCAGATAAGGCGTTTTCTTGCTTGAGTTCGGATAATGCCTGAAAAAACGGATTAGGATCTCTTTCATAAGGATAAATAATCCCGCTGTGCAGCAAAATTAGCGGCTGATTTTTATCCCCTTCGTCTGCTTTTGATGAAGGTTTAATATTGGCAAAAATGGCTTCATCGTAACCGTTAGGGATAATTTGCCAGAAGCTTTCAGCGGTTTCGGGAAACTTTTGTTGATAAAAGGCTTTGGCTCCGGGCGCAGTGATGATGGCGTACTGACAATGTTTGACAATTTTTCTTTCTAGCCACTCGAAGATGCGTTTCTTTTTAGGCTCACTGGGATAATCAGCCTGAGCCATAGGATCGCGTAAATCCACGATCCAGGGAATGCCCGTTAGTCGATGCAGTACATAACCGATGACGTGAGCAGAGGCTATCGGATAGGTTGAAACAATCACCGCAGGTTTATTTTTAACAATAGATATTAACCCGGCAATCACGCCTCCAACTATCCAGCTTTGCCAGTTATCGGGTAACGACATGGAAAATAAGTACTTTTTTCGCCATGAAAAATGTCGTGTAACATCTCGGGCGAAAGCACGAATCACCTTTATACCTTTAGGTATAAAAGAATACTGATCTTCTGACCATTTACTGTATGCTTTCACAGATGTTGTTAGTACCCGAACATCCCAGGCCTGTTCGTTCAAATGACGCGTAAAGGCCAATGTACGATGTACTCCGCTGCTGCCAAGGATCGGAGGGTAATGGTAAGCAATATATAGAATTGTCTGTTTTTTCATTAGCTTATGACAACAGCTTGTTAAAATTATTTTGCTGTGTTTCCGTCACGATTAATCAATCCCTTAAGTGTCACAATTTTGCAGCCAGAGAACGGATATCATACTGTTTTTTGTCACGATTGGAAGCTCAGTAATATATGGTTTACGTTATACTGAACGGTATAGGGTGGTGGTGTTTCAGTGAAGAAAGCAACCTGCCGACAAAAACGTAACGCCTCAATTTAGAGAGTTTGAAAATTTATGTTACAAGTCCTAAGTGCTATTGTCGCATTGTCAACGATGCAACAAGTTGGTTGGCATAAGGTTGAAAGTGTCAATACGTTTGAAAACGTGGCGGTTACCCGCGAGTTGCATGATAAAATAGTATCATCTACTCACAGTGCCGAATTTTGGGGATCAATTGGTCCTCAGGCGGTATTCCGCGCCTGGAATAGCGCCGCCTATGATCCTGATAAAAATATTATTTATTTTCATGGTGGTGGTCACTCCGACTACGGTGGTAACGAAATTTATGCTTATGATATCGATAAGTTTACCTGGTCGCGATTAACCGATCCGGCACCATTATTAAATCCCGAGCAGCATTCACAGATTGAAGATAGAACGGTTTATTTACCTAATGATGGGCCTATTTCTGCCCATACCTATGATGCGTTTGTATGGAATCCCGCAACTAAAAGTATTTGGACAAGCTCATCAAGTGGTTTCGGAGGTGGCAGCGGCGCTCCGGTACATACGCCAAGTGAAAACGCGATTTGGGAATTTAGTCCGGCCAAGCATAAATGGAGTAAACATACTGCCAGCAACCGCTTTTTCCATCCAATGGCGGTGTATCTCAAGCAATCAAAGCAAATATTGATTGTTGGCCAAGAAGGTAAAAAACACAGTGCTACCTTGTTTGATGGTGATGGTACTGAACATGTGTTGGGTGAGATTGAAGGGCTGGTCGGGTCTGGTGTTTCTTCGTTATTTGCTAATCCCGTTACAGGTGAAGTTTATTCATCACACAAAGAAGGGATTTATAAACTTAACATTAGTGAAAAGCATATTAGTGCCGAGAAAGTAACGGATTATCCTAATCTGGAAGCGTTGCATTTTATTCTCGATTATCGTCAGGCGTCGTTTAACTACCGGCCCCAGGATGGCAAATTCTATATCTGGAATGGTGGCCCACAGATGGTGACCTGGGAGCCTGAATCAAACCAGTTCAAGGTGATCTGGAATGACCGCCAACAGATGGTTCCGTCAAACGGTGCTGATGGCGCTGGTAAAGTGTTCGATAAATTTGTCTATGTAGCGGAAGAAGACCTGTTTTTTGGTTTAACTAATGGTGGCAACGCGCAGGGCAGTGACGGTATGTGGGCTTGGCGCCCATTGGAGCAGCCAGAACAAAAAATTAATCTGGCTGAATTTGGTGATATTGCCCTGGACGGTATTACCCAAACCTCAGCCTCCTTTTTTGTGCCGGTGCTATATGGGGACAGAAACTATAACGCAAAAGTAAAGGTTTGGTATCGCCCTGTAGGTCAAACACAATGGCGTTCAGGTATCGAGTTATTGAGAATACGGCCGGAGTTTAGTGTTAATTCCAAGAACCAGACCGGTATTTCAGCCGAGGGTTTTGCTGGCATTATTACTGGGTTGCAGCCTGAAACGCGCTATGAATTCAAGTTTGCCTTATCTGAGCCGGATAACGAAGAAAACGCTATTAAAAAACAGATTTCAGTCAAAACCGCATCGCAGAAGAATGACTTATCGATTTTTAACCGAGTGCCAGTGGCTTCGTCATTTGCGTTGACCAAAGCACTGGCGAATGCCGAGCCTGGGGATACTATTCAACTGTTACCCGGTACTTATGCGGGTGAGTTTACTTTGTCACGCAGTGGTACCGCCGATAAGCCGATTACTTTAACCGGTACTGAGGTGAATTTATCTAAAATTGACGCTTCTGGAGAACCGGTGGGTATCCAGGTTGATGCCGATCATGTGATTATCTCAAATATCAATATTCTACATGCCAAAACGGGGATTTCGTTACAAGGCGGTAATAGAACCGATGTGGCGATCCTGGGCAATCATATCGAGGATGTTGAAGTTGGCATTGCTGCCAGAGGGGGGCATCGTCAGCTATATATCAATAATAACCTGCTTGAAGGCCGGGCCGTGTTTGGTGATGTCAGTTCCGATACCTGGAATTTTGAAGGTATTGTGGTGACCGGCCGAGATATCGAAATATCCTATAACACCTTGTCGGGATTCGGTGATTCTATTGGTATGCATTGGCGCTCATCCTTGGCAAACGTCGGTATTAATATTCATCATAATTTGGTGCTGTGGGGCGGAGATGATGGTATTGAGTTTGACTTTACGTTGCGCAATGTTTCAGCTCATCACAATTTGATTAGCAATACGGCTAACGGGCTCAGTTTTCAGCCTGTGTGGGGAGGCCCAGCCACTGCTCATCATAATATTGTGCTTAATCCCGGGCGCGGCCCGGTTAAAATCAAGCCGGAACAGGATAACCCCAGTGGTATCTTGCTATATAACAACACTTTTATTAAAGATGACTCCGAGATTAAAGCCGGTGGCGGCGAAGCCTGGAAAAATACCGGTGGAAAGGTCAAGCAACTATTCGTGTTTAATAACCTGTTTGTCAGCCCCACTGACGGTGCGGATTATATATTAAAAAACAACACTTTACATGATTTAACTGAAATGGATTATAACGGCTGGACGGCTGACGGAAAATATTCTTTCAAGCTTGAGTCACAACGTTATGGGGTCAGCGTCAGAAACTTTCAGGACTGGCAGGCTAACGGCAGTGTAGGTATGCATGATCGGTTGTTAACATTGGGTGATGTATTCGCTACTTACAAGCCTGATTTTGAACACAAGCGTTTTATCGATTATCGGCCGCCGATGGGATCAGCATTTAACCTTAATCCGGATTCCCAAGCTGTGGATGCGGGTATTCCCATTTTTGGTATCAATTACGGCTTTAAGGGCAAAGCTCCAGATTTGGGTGCGCTGGAAGTTGGTGAATCTCAACCTGTATATGGAGCGTCCCTGCTGAGGACACCTGTGGATACGGCGATAACCGTCGATGATATTTTTAGTACCACGGTCAATACTCCAGCGATATTCTCACCTCTGGCTAACGATATCGCTCCGCTAGGAGAGATTTTACGCCTTGTTTCTGTGGATCAGCCGGACAGCGGCTCGCTCAGCTTGCAGGAAAATAACCGTATTGAATTTATTCCTGCAACAGATTTTGTTGGTCAACTGAGGCTGACTTATCGGATTCAGGATAGTGAGACTCGAGAATTTAGCGGTAATATTCGCATTGATGTTAATAGCAACAATCGTCCTCCAGTTGCTGTCGATGATGTCATTCAGGTCAAGCAGGGAGAGTCGACCCATATCAGTTTTTCCAGCCTGCTGGAGAATGATACGGATCCGGATGAAGATGTGTTGTCGATCACTAATATTGGTCAGGCAATGTACGGCTCAATTACCACTCATTCGGACAGTTTCAGCTATCAACCCAAAGCGGGCTTTATTGGCGTGGATATTATCAACTATAAAGTATCTGATTCTGCCGGACTCAGTGCTGAGGGAAAGTTAAAAATTGATGTGATTAGCAGCGGTGCAATTATTGGCAGTGAATACCGCGACAACATTGATGTTAGCGACAGAACCGAAGGTGTTACCATTTTGGGTAATGGTGGTGCGGATATTATCGTCGGCAGCCAGGGCGATGATTTTATTACCGGCGGGCAGCATCAGGACAGGCTTAAAGGTGGACCTGGTAATGACACGTTTTTATATGTTGGTGAAAATGACAATACCGACTGGGTAGATGGTGGTCCCGGCTACAACATCATACTTGGTGACGATAACAATAATATTATTGGTCTGAACGAAGTGAAGAATATCGCTAAAATAGACGGTAAGGCAGGAATGGATATTATTCAGGGAGGAGATTATCGCCAGAAGTTTGACTTTTCCGCGGTCAAAATCGAGTCGATAGAGCTGATTGATGGAGGCCCGGGAGCCGATGAGATCATTGGCAGCCAAGGTGATGATGTATTAAAGGGAGGGGAAGGAAATGACTTTCTCGATGGGCAAAAAGGGACTGATACAGCGGTCTATAACAAAAGTAGGCAGCATTACCGCCTTGAGTCTGATAACAAATACATTTATGTTATCTCACTGGATGGGGATGAAGGTGTAGATACCTTGGTGGATATTGAACTCATTCGGTTCGCAGATGGGCAATTTAAACTGCATCAGTTGGTAGAATATTAGCGACAGGTTTGATTTTATCAGGATAGCCTAAGCAATTTGTTAGTGGAGTAAAATGAATGGAATCTTTTGATCCTATATTTATTGTCGGGGTGCAGCGTTCAGGTACGACTTTTTTGCGATTATTACTGAACCGGCATCCGGATATTTATATTCCTTTCGAAACTAACTTTTTGTATATCCTGAAGTTATCAGAAAATACCGACTTTAGTGATCTGAGCCAAAAAAAAGCATTGATGAAGCGTATTCTCGAGGAGCCATTGACGGCTAAAGGGGATATACAGTTTAGTGATTTTGAGCGGTTAGATGACGTCAGTAACGCGACTCAAATGATAGACATGTTATTTGAGGAAAATTGCCAAAAAGCCGGTAAAGTCAGGTGGGGGGTTAAAACTCCCCACTATGTGCTGAAAATGCACCAGATAATGCAACTTTATCCTAACGCCAGGATTATTGCATTGGTAAGAGACCCCAGAGACATCTTTTTATCTCAAAAAGGCATTTCATGGGGAATAAAGGATCCAGTCAGGATGGCTAATGCCTGGAATTTGGCCGAATATTCAATTGAAATGATCCGCACCCTATTCCCGGACAATATTAAAACAGTCCGTTATGAAGATCTGATCCGTAATACTGAGGGAATGGTCAAAGAAATATGTGATTTTGTTCAATGTGACTTTCAGCCCAGTTTACTGAATTTCGACAATAACCCGCAAACCATGCCTACAGACAGTGTTCAGTGGCATCAAAAATCGATGCAAAAACCCGACGTAAATAAGATATATGCCTGGAAAACCAAACTGAATAAATACGAAAAAGCGGTATTTGCCAATATGAGTGGTGAGCTTTTGAAAAAGTGGGGTTATGAGGCCGATAAGGTCAGGTTTAATGTGGTTGAGAAAGTGATCAAGAAAATTAGAAATGCCATCCTGTATGCATAGCGAATAAATATACGGCAACGGATTCAACCCCTCCCTGAACATATTTGCAGTGATTAGTTAAACCGGTTAAATTTGCCTCAGTTAAAGTGACGCTGTTGTCATTCACACTTTTAATTCCGGGATGTTAGTTAAATGGAAGAAGCGAGTTTTCCGCCTAAAATATATTTGTTGGGTTCCCAAAAAGCAGGGACAACCCAATTGGCCAGTTATCTTGATCAGCATCCTGATATTTGCCTTGCCAACCCCAAAGAGCCGGATTACTACACGCAACACCATGAAAAAGGGTTGCAGTGGTATCAGCAAAAGTTTAGCCGTCAAAGCCGGTGTTTAATTGATGCCTCGACCAGTTACAGTTGCGCCCCCTTACCTAATTATTTTCCTCAGGATGTGGGATTTAAAAGTGCTTATGCTGATATTCCCCAGCGGATCTTTAACACTGTTCCTGACGCGCGGTTTATTTATATTATGCGTAATCCAGTCCAACGGGCTTATTCTGCTTATCAACACCAGATTAGGGCTGGTTTGGAACATCGTTCTTTTGACGAGGCTGTAGCGGCCAATAGCTATTATTTGCGCACGGGCCATTACGTTGGCCAAATCGAATTGTACCTGGAGTACTTTCCGCGTGAGCGTTTCAAATTTGTTTTTTTCGAGGACTTAATTCAGCAGCCGCATGCTATTGTTAGAGATTGCTTCAGGTTTATCGGGTTACAGGATGATGTCGCCCTGACAGATGAAGTGAGTCAGAATAAGTCTTTTGTTTATAAAGGTGGCTTTGGACGAATTAACCAAATGATTGGTCGTAAAGGTGGTATAAATAAACTGGTTAAATCGGTTAAGCCGCTTATTCCTAAATCGGTGATGCATTTAATGGCTAAAGCCATGACTGAAAAGCCGGAGTCAATGACAGAAAATCAGAAAAATAGGCTTACAGATTATTATAGTCAGCCCAATGAGCTACTCAAAAGTATGTTGGGTATTAAGCAATTGCCCTGGAATTAAGTTTTGTGGATCTGGTGGGAAGAATGAAATTGATACAATACAACTCAAGCTCAATGATGTTAGTACTGACGTTAATATTGAGCTTACCTGTTATGGCTAAGAATAACAGTACCTGCGATATTGAACCGGGGCATCCTTTAATGAACGCTTATGGCCCCTGGGATTTTACCAATCCAGCTCATCGAAGCCAGCTACCGATTGTTTTGGGCGCGCATTTTACATCAAATGTGGAGCGCCTTATAAAGGGAGAAACGGGTAAGCTCGAGCATGATCTGGACTATACCCTGAGGGCTATCCCTAACTATCATCGTGCTCTGTATGCGGTAGCGAAGTATCAGCGAATTAATAATATCAAGTATCGGACTATCGACGAATATTGGACCGCAGAGTGTTATTTCAAACGCGCCATCTATATGCAACCTAATGATGCTGTAAGTCGGGCACTATTCGCTATTCACCTGCATAAACTGGATAAACTGAAAGAAGCGGAAGAGCAGTATCTAAAAGCGTTGGAGCTGGACAGTGACAATCCTGAGACTCACTATAATCTGGGTTTGTTGTATGTTGAAACCGGCAGGTTGGAAGAGGCAAAGAAACACGCCAAAGTAGCTTATGAGGCAGGGTATCCGCTAAAGGGCCTTAAAAATAAAATTGATGAAGCCGAAGCTAAGCCTTAGCTTAACTTCCGGGTGACTTTTGAACATACAGCCGCTATTTCATTTCTGATCGGATGCTTAAATACAAATACCAGTCCAACCCACAAGAATAACGAGAAGAATGCGGCAAGCATTAGTTCTGGCAACCCTTGTATAGCCAGAGTTAGCATCAATTGCCTGAACGCCAGCTCACACACAGCGAAAATAGCGGCAATGGAGAACCAAATTCTTAATTTGGGCATTAATTGTGGCAACTCCAGTTTAATTACCTGCCGAAGTGCGGGTTGAATCATCAGGATTTTTACCAGTGGCACTATCATTAGGATCATTGCTGCGGTTTCAATATTCTGGGTAGTCGCGTAAGCAACTAAACCAATCTTCAGAAACATGGTTTTATATACAATGGAAAGTTGCAGTTTAATGTGACCGGTATTGATCAACAGTTGGTCAAATAGTGAGAACATCGAATTGATTGCTACGGCAAAACAGAAGTAAGGCAATATTTGGGCAGAAAAATCCCATTGATCACCGTATAAAAAGCGCACAATATCCAATGAATAAATCGACAGAAAAATAAAGAAATTCCAGGAAATAACGACCACATAATCCTGCATCTTCAAAAAGGCATTTTTTAGTACCAGTTGTGAAGTTCGATGATAATCAGCGAAATAGGCGCCGGAAATAGCGGTAACCGATTTAAGTATCAGGCGATCAAACAGGTTAGCCGTGGCACCCCCTTTATTGAAGAAAGCCACAGATTGCATGCCATAGACTTTGCCCAGAATAAGTTCGGGGCCTACTGCATCTATTTGAGTCATGATATTGCTTACGCTTAGCACTGAACCGAAGCCCAGCACCTCTTTCAATCCTTTTATCCCGGGCAAGAAGGGAAGTTCAGGTTGTCTGAACATATTGGAACCAATAACGGTAGCAATACAGCCCATGATTGAACCGAATGCCAGACTGTAATAACTGTATCCCAGATAAGCAAAGATGATCACCGAGATGCTGCCGGTTAGCGCGCTGAAAAAATCGATTATAGCCACTTGCTTGAACATCAACTTGCGCTTTAACACCGATAAATTCAATGTGCCGAAGGGAATAATGACCAGGTTAATCGCCAGCAGACGGAATATTTCGGTCACTTCTGCCCTTTCGTAGAATGCGCCGATAAAGTCAGACGCGAGAAAGGCAATTAGGGCTAAAGTCCAACAAATAGCTAGAGAGACAGTAAAAGCTGCGCCTAGTTGTGTGCTATCGATGCTTTTTCTTTGGACAATATAAGCGCTAATGCCGAAGTCACGGAATATTTGCAGAAACCCAAAGCCGGCTAGCCCGATTGAAAATATGCCAATTTCATCAGGAGTCAGCAATCGCGCCGTAATGGCAACAGAAAAAAAACGAATGATGATATTGAGATAGTTGGAGGTAAAGGACCAACCCAAGGAATTTTTAATACTACTCATTAGTTTGTTTTTCTTGTTGTTCTTTTATATGCAAATTCAGCAATATGGTAATCACTATCAAATGGTAAGGCATATTCCAGTATGCCAGCCCTAGGAAGGCTCCGCCGCTCATATAAGCAATTTGGCTGACCTGTAACATTCGGGCTAATGTGGTGCACCATTCCAGTTCCGGGGTATCTTTACTGAGTCTGATATTGGTTTTATTTAGCCGCCAGCAAAGTAACAGGAGAGTGAGGAAAATAAACAGTCCCGGGAATCCGAGTTCCCCCATTACTTCAAAGTAAATACTATGGGCATCGTGAATATCGGTCGGATTGGGGGCGTACATGGCAAAGGTTCTGGGCCCCCAATGTCCGTATCCTCCTGCAGTCACCCTGTCCTTAGCAATGTTGAAGGCCAGTCCCCACGCATTAAACCTTCCCATAGCTGAACCATCTTCCTCATAGGTTTCGATGGTATTCATCCTGCTGTACCAATGCTCTGGTATAAAGGGAATGGCAGATAAAACCAGTACGATCCCCAGAAAAGCGATGGGCAATTTGTATTTTGTTTTTGTCCACAAAAAGAAGCTGGTGACAATTAGTGCCAGGAACGCTCCTCGGGAATAACTGGCGATAACCGAGATAAGACATAAACCGATAAAACCCAGATAGGCTCTTTTCAGCCATTTGTTTTTGGTGTCGGTAAACAGGAAAAATAACAGCGGTATGGTCATCAGCAGCGCTAGCGCCAGCTCGTTATTGCCTTCAATAAAAGAATCCGGTGGGCCCCAAACGCGGAAATTACCCCCCGTTGCAATGGCAAATATGCCCCCTTTAATGCCATAAAAAGCCGTTGAAAGCGTGATAGTTAATACCATTAATTTCAGTTTGTGTTCACTGCGCATGATGAGCAAGAGCAGAATAACGCCTAACTGAATCTTAAAAAAACGTGACAGTTCTTTGGTGGCCCACTGGGGTTCTAGCGCAAACATGGTACATATGCCACCCCAGAGCAAGAAAACAATCATCAATATGGTTAAACTGTTCCAGGGGTATTTCTGTTTATCACTGCTGGCCAGATAAGCGACAAGGGTGACTACAAATGCTATCGCGTACAACGGCATTGAATAGGAAATACCCCAGGAAACCAGTCGGTGCGGATTCATATAAGAAATCCACAGCATTAACAATGCGCCAATATAAGGTCGCTTGAAAGCATAAAGACAACCTAAACCAAATATTGATAAAACCAGTAAGTCACGCATTATTGATAGTCTCTGCCATCTTTTGCCAGTCGTGTACCTAGCTCGACAATTTTTTTGGCGTTTTCATCCCAAAACAACTGTTTATCATAAATGGTACGCACTGCTGCATTGGCCAAGGATTCTGACAGCTCAGGTTGGCTGACCAGTTTGCTGACCTGTTCAATAAAATCCTGTTGATTGGCAGGATCAAATAGTACAGCGTTTTCACCATCGCTAAGCAGTTCTTCTATATTGGCTTGTCTCGGTGCCACAATGGCTTTTCCGGTGGCCATATATTCCAGCATTTTTAATGGTGATGCATAAGGTACGACTGCTGGCTGCAGTGCAATGTCTATGGGACCAAGCCAGGCGGGCATATCATCCCGACCCACCAGCCCGGTAATATAAATACGTTCTTCAATACCATACTGTTGTGCTGTCGCTTTGATATCTGCCACGGCCGGGCCATCACCTACCAGCAAAAAGAACAACTTTTCGTTACCTGGTTCGGCTAGTAGTTTGACAATTTTATCCAGGCCGTGCCACTGGCGACAAAATCCGACAAAACCCACCACCGTTTTGTCTTGTGTATCCACCGGCAACGGATTGGCATATTGTTTTTCTATATATTGATCCTGATTGATGCCATTGGGGATAACCTTAATCCTGGTTTCCGCAATGCCAATATTGCGCTGATATTGTGCTAATACATTGGTTACCGGGAATACAATATCGGCATTTTCCCAGGTGTAGTTTTGTGACCATCGGGCTAGACGAGACAGCGCAATACCGTCATATTTTTTTCTCTCTTCATACAGCGGTGCATTAATTTCTAATAACAACGGTATGCCAAATAGCTTCTTTGCCCAGATACCGGCAGGATTAAACAAATTATAACGTTCGTAAATAAATACCGGCCGGTGTTTGGTAATGGCGATTGCCAGTTTTAGCAATGCCCAAAAACTGTACATAAATTCGATGACTTCATATAAGCCCTTGGGTAGCATACTTTTTAACTTGGATACCAGCCCACCATCACCGCCGAATTCTTGCTGCTCTCCCATGCTGGGAGCGACCAGAACAATTTCATGTCCGGCCTTTTTAAGCGATTTAATGATCTCTTCTATATGGACATATTGTCCATCCTTCGAAGCAATTCTGTGGTGATATAAGATTTTCACGACTGCCAATACTCGTTGTTCAAATGCTGCTGACAAATTTCGCTAATATCGGCGATATCCTGTTCAGGTAATTTACTTTTCCAGCCCTGCATTGCCTTAAGCGGGTCTTTGGAGGTTGAATAATAACTGTCAGAATGTGATGAGGTTGACGCTATTAAATAATCTTTTACTTGCTGATCGAAGCTCAGTCCAAAAAACTGGAGTAATTCCTCGAAACCTTGCATTGGCTTAACACACAAATATTCGTATTGCATCAATATACAATTATCTTGTTCTGCCTGTGTCAGCAATTGTTCGTAAAAGATACGCCATTTCCACGCCAGTCGTTGGGCCGGCCTCATTTGTTTAATTGCTTCCAGCGTTAACTGCTGTTGTTTGGCCGTATCGGAGGCAAGCAGGTTTTCAAACAGTCCCCAGTTTTCGTAAACCGGTGTCTTGGACGCAAATTTATTTTGTGCTTCACCGCGTAATTCCGAATTAATAACGGCACAAGGATGGCGGACCAACAACAGCATCTTCATTGATGGATTGGCCCGGCTAAGTACCGACACCCTGCCCATGGATTCAATTGATTTCCAGAACGTAACATGGTGTTTTTTAGGTTTAATCAATATTGGTGAACTTTTGGCCAGACTGTTAAAAAATTGGCTAAGTGATTTATAAGTTAACGCCGACAGGCGGTTAAAATTCAGCTGCAAATTATTTAAATAGCGTTTGGGATAGTATGGCAACCGTCCCACGACTTTCAGGGAGTCCACCGTCTCTATCTGTTTCAGATAATCATTCACGTAGGGCAGATATTCATCAACTTGTTCAGCTGAAATAATCTGCGGGATATTCATCCGTTTAACACTATCTGGTTCATGCAAATAATAGGTATCAGGGTGACTATCTATTGCTTTGGCAACCCAGGTGGTGCCGGATCTTGGCATGCCAATCATCGCTAGCATTGAGTTGACTCCGTTTGATTATTCAGCTGATTGCCGGTGATGTGATTAAAAAGTTCAAACTGTCCCTGTGAGGTAGAAAGCCAGTCGAATCTTTCAGCGTATTGACGCGTTTGGTGCCGCTGAATATTCGCTTTGAACAGGACAGACAATCCTTGCGCTATCGCTTTTGGCTCGCGCTCAACCAGGACGCCAGCCTCTTTGCTGGCAACCACTTCAGGGGTGCCCCATAAATTAGTGGCGACCACCGCAGTACCACATGCCATGGACTCTAACAGAACATTGGCCCAACCTTCGCGGCTGGAGGCTAATATCAGTGCGTCAGCGGCTTGATAAAGCTCCCGTAATTCGATTTGTGACAAGGCACCGGCAAAACGCACCCTGTCTTGCAGTTTCAACAGGCTGACCTGTTGTTTTAATCTCTCTGATTCCGGTCCGTCGCCGGCAATAATGAGATAATAATCGGGTGCGGACAACAAGCTTTCGATGACTAAATGGTGACCTTTACGTTCTATTAAGTGACCTACACTGATAATCAACTTGTCTGACGGCTTCACTTGCCACTGCTGCTTTTTGTTCTGTTGCTGCTGCGAGTCCGTAGCGTTAAAAAATACCAGGTCTACGCCATTACGTAACGCTTTGGTTTTATTGCCTACGGGAGCAAAAGTGAGCAGCTCGTCTTTTAACGCCTGACAAACGGTGATGATACCATCTGCACTATTGGCCACCCATTGCACCATTCGTTTAGCGACCGGATATTGCGGGATAAGGTTGATATCGGTGCCGCGAGCTGTGACGGTAAAAGGCTTTTTAAACAATTTTGCCAATAGGGTAATAGCCACACCATCCGGGTAAAAATAATGGCCATCAATCAGATCAAAATCATAACCCTGCTGTTTTAATTTTCGGGTTGCTCGCCACATGGCTAGAAAAAGAAAAAAGGGCGTCAGATACATGCCAATTTTAGGAAGTACCAGATAACGTGGGTGTAATACATCAATATCGTCAATCTTTTCCTGCGCCGGGACATCAACAAACTTGGCGTATTCCGCTAATGGTCCCTTTTTCATTTTGATCGGAAACCAGGGGACGGGAGCAATGACCTTGGCTTGCAATTGGGGAAAATGATCCAATAGCTGAAGCAGACGGTTTTTCACAAAAATACCGTGTTTTGGTTCGTTGTTATTGGGGAATAGCGTACTAACGGTGAGAATTTTCAAGACGACGCCTATTGAGTACGCTGCATAAAAGCTTCAAACATCATCATCGCCCACAACATCTGGCCATTTTCCTGCGAGCCATTGATATGGTTCTCCACCATGCTGGTCAGGGTCTTTTGATCAAAAATGCCGGAGTCGATCATTTTTCCTTCCAACACCCGTTGCCTTAACTTGTCTTTTAGCGGCCCTCGGAACCATCTGGAGATAGGTACTCCAAAGCCCATCTTATCGCGGTACAGCACATCATGAGGCAGGCGAGATTCTAGCGATGATTTGAATATCGCCTTGCCATTACCGCCTTGTAGCTTGTACTTGCTGGGAATTTTGTTCGACCATTCCAGAAATTTATGATCAATAAGTGGCACCCGGACTTCCAGGCTATGGGCCATACTAGCCCGGTCGACTTTAGTGAGAATATCACCAGGCAAATAGGTTTTCATATCGAGGTACTGAATCAGTGATAGAGCATCATCACCATCAAAGTCATTGGCGTGGCGCTTAAATACTTCCAGCGCATGATAACCGCCCAGCTCCTGCTTAAAGCCGTCCGAGAATAACTGGCTACGGCGTTGATCCGGTACAAACGACATAGTATGTAAATAGGCGGCTAACGCGTCGCGTTGTAAGGCCTGGAAGGTGGATTTGGCGCGTAAAAATTTGGGGGCCCAATCCAGTTTGGGATAGTAATTACCCAAAAAGTTGAATACCGGACTGCGTATACCGGCTGGCACACAAGAACGAATTTTTTCTTCCAGCATGTGCCACTTGTGACGACGGTAGCCAGCAAATACTTCGTCTCCGCCATCGCCGGATAAGCACACAGTGACGTTTTTGCGCGCTAATTCACAAACCCGATAAGTGGGAATGGCGGAGCTATCGGCATAAGGCTCGTCGTACAGCGCTGCGAGCTTATCGATTAAATCGAAATCATCAGAACTGACGATTTCTACCTTATGATCTGTCTTGTATCGATCAACAACGAGCTGGGCGAATTCTGTTTCATTATAATTTTTTACATCAAAACCAATCGAGCAGGTGTTGACCGGTTTTTCACCCTGAATCTCTGCCATTAGGGCCACAATGGCGCTGGAATCTACACCACCGGATAAGAATGCGCCCAGGGGGACTTCGGCGATAAGGCGAATATCTACCGCTTCCTTGAGACGGCTGATCATTTCTTCCTTGATGGATTCTTCGGACTGATTCAGTTTATCGGCGAAACTGACTTGCCAGTATTGCTGAATCTGTGGCGCTTTGTCTCCTGGCTTAAGACTAAGTTGGAAGCCTGGTTCGAGCTTGCTAACCTGACTGTATATCGTGCGAGGCTCAGGAATATAACCAAAGGCAAAATAGTCTTCTACCGCGTATTTGTCCATATCACGGTTTAATCCGGGATGTTGCTCCAGCGCTTTGAGTTCTGAGCCAAAAATAAATTGTCCATTATCCAGCATTGCATAATAAAGCGGTTTTATCCCCAGCCGATCGCGGGCCACGAATAACTTCTGTTGCTGAAAATCCCAGATTGCAAACGCAAACATTCCCCGCAGTTTTTCAACGCATTTCTCGCCCCAGGCACACCAAGCCTGAAGAATGACTTCAGTGTCTGAGTGGGTTAGAAATTCGAATCCCAGCGCGATTAATTCTTCACGCAAAGAAGCAAAATTATACACTTCACCGTTAAAACAAATCATGGCACTGCGTTGTGCATTGGAAAGCGGTTGTTGCCCGGATGACACATCAATAATAGAAAGACGACGATGAGCGAAGCCGACTTTCTCGTCAAAAAAGATATTGCCTTCATCTGGTCCACGATGAAATTGGCTTTGATTCATCGCATTGAGTAATGCTTCAGAAGGTGGCGCTTTACCTTGTGTATCAAATATTCCTGCGATACCACACATATTTTAACTATCCTAATGTTTAAGCTGACATGCTCTGATACAACGCATCATATTGCTTTGTCATCGTATCAATACTAAATTTCTGTTCAATTACGCGTCGACTGTTGTCACCATGCATATGGCTTAACTCCGGGTAGTTGTAATACTTGTTCAGGCAGTCGACCATATCGTCTACCTGCTCCGGAGAAACAAGATAACCTGTTTTATCATGTTGTACTAACTCGGTATTTCCACCTACCTTTGTGGCAATAACGGGTAAACCGCAAGCCATCGCCTCCAAAATGGTATTGGATATTCCTTCGGCCAGTGATGGCAATACAAACACGTCAAAACGTGGCATTAAATCGGCAATATCATTGCGGTTGCCCGCCAACCACGCCTTATCAATACACTGGTAGCGTTTTAAGCTAGCCTCTATTTTTTGTTTGCAGCTGCCGTCGCCGATAAGATGTAATTCAACAGGTTGAGTTTGATCTTTTACCAGTTGATAAAATTTACCAAAGGCTTCCGCCAGCAATATATGATTTTTAACCTCTTCCAGACGTCCGACACAACCTACAATAAACGGGCTAGTGACTTTATCAGCAATTGGAGAAAACTTAGTATCGTCGACCCCATTACAAATGTGGTTGACCTTGTCCGGCTGAATATTAATGGTTGTTAGCAAGTATTCCTTGGCTTCCAATGACAGGGCAACATATTGATGGATAAAATGGCTCATTACCTTGCGTAACTTTTGATAACGCCGATTTTGTCCATGCATATCGTTGACGTCCCAGCCATGTTCTCCGTGGATCCGCAGCGGGATTTTCCGCCACCAACCGACCAATTGCATTTCAAGGGTTGCAGTATTGCGCGTATGTAATATATCCGGTTTAAGTGTTTTCAATAGACTGTTTAAGCGCCAGAAAATACCGATATCATTGCCTTGTTTTTTGGCTAAATCGAAAAACTGTACGTTCCCGGTCTTTAGCCGTTTAGCGAAGTCATTACAATGGCCCTTTAAGGTTATTATAGTATGTGAGTACTGACTTTCGCTCAGGTTGTTGATCAGATTAACTACCCCATTTTCCAGTCCGCCGGTATCAAACCTGTAAATAATATGGGCGATATGCAATCTAGTTTGAGGCATGTAATGCCTCCTTTAAACCATCATTCAGATACTGGCGAGTAAAGTCGTTTAGTTGGTTACGTCCGGCGCCGCTATGCTCTAACGGGATAGACAGAGCAATAAAATAACCGGTTTGTGGCTGTCCTAACAATGCCTGTACAGCCTGGGATAATTTAATTTTCAAGGTAGAAGGAGTCACAAACCAGTCATTGACATAGGTGTAGGCCAACAAGCGTTTGATACCTTGACTGTTAATGATCTCGACGGTATTGAACTGCTCAGCCGATTGTCGGCTGACCCTTGACCAAGCCTTCTCGTTGTATACCTGGTTGATACTGTTGATTAATTCATGGTTTTGTTGGTTAAACCCGTAATAAGCAATATAAAAATCCACCCCGTCAATATTGCCGCTTTTTTCAATCGTCGGGTTCTGAAATCTGGGTAGCCAGCTTTTAGCCACCAACGGCTCTCCGGCGGGTAAAACCTGCTGTGCATCAAATTCGGATATTTCGGGCATGTTGGAAACACTGGACTTATAGCCAAACATTAACAGGCAGGATGCCAGAATGACCAAAAAGGAGGGCACAACAAATCCTATGCTATAGCGTTGTTCGGCTATTTTATCCTCTGTGCTTGCAGGTAAAGGATCGCGCCAGATATTACCCACTGCAAACATAATTAGAATAACCACACCAAACCATAACCAACCGTAAATAAGATGGTCCACTCCGGTGGCGTACTTCATCTCGGTTAAGTAGGCAATCATTACTATCCCGTAAGCGCGAATGCCATTGGCCAATAACGGCAAGAATAATGAAAACAGTACAAAGATAATCTGCTTTTTCCGGCTGGTATAACTCAAATAGGCAAATAAGGTACCCAGCGTAAAGGAAGCAATAAGATAACGAATACCTGAACAGGCTACGGCGACTTCAAACAAGCCACCCGGGATAGCAATATATAAACCCTCCCGATAAACCGGAACACCGGTTAATCGCAAGGTGTAAACTGTGATGTCTGCCGTCAGATCTTGTAAGGAAGGAATTAGAAATTCACCGGCGGGAACGCTGAACATCCAGAAAACCAGCGGAAACAACATGATTTTGGCTACCTGATTACCTAATACCAGCCAGATAAATAACGGCAAAAGTAAGAAAGTTGCTCCTTGCTCAATAACCAGCATTTGGGCCAGATTGCCCAATAACCAGATCACCATAGTGAACAGTATGGCTACTAGCACCCAGTAATTGGGCTGAATTTTTGCTTTGCTCAGCGCTGGCCAGTTCTGATAAATCAGGTAGAGACAAATAGGGAAAATAATAAAACAGTGAGTGAAAGTTTCCGAACGCTCCCAAATCGCCACTGTTGAAGCGATGCTATTGTAAAACAGACCAGTCCAAATAATCGCAATGGCAATCAGTAGATGTAATATCCCGATATTGTGTTTATTTAGCATCTATACAATTCCTTCTATGCCAGCCTTGATTATTTTACATCGATTAAAGTGGTTAAATCAGCCAGAGTTTCATGCCATTGCAAATGGTCGACAATCCACTGTCGACTGTCCGGTGCATACTGTGGTTTGTCGAGATAATGACAAACCTGACGAGCAAACTCATCGGCTTGATCGACAATCTGGATATGCTCATTTTTTGCCTCTATACCTTCAATCGCCATATTGGTTGCTATAACAGGGCGGCCAAGCGCCATGGCTTCCAGCACTTTATTTTGTATCCCTCGGGCAATCTGTAAGGGGGCAACATTGATCTTGGCCTTTATAACGTAAGGTCTGACATCCTTAACTCTGCCAGTCACAATGATCCCCTGTTTGCCATGTAACGCTTTGATTTGGGCGGTTGGATTGCCGCCGACAATATAAAAAGTCGCTTGTGGATATCGCTGGCGAACACTTGGCCATACATTATCAACAAACCATACTGCCGCATCGACATTAGCCCAATAATCCATCGCACCGGTAAAGGCCACATCAATGTTGTCATTTAATGGCTCAATATTGGCGTTGGCCGGATCAAAAAATTGGGTGTCTACTCCGTTTAACAAATAGCCCACTTTATGGTGGATAGTCGGAGTGAGTTGTTGGCGAAACAACTCGGCTTCCTGCGGTGAAACAAACAGCGCATGGGCAACGTGCTTGGCGACATTGTTTTCAAATTTTTGCAGGGTACGCCATTCACGCTGGTACACCCATTTTTTGATTGGGTTAGCATCCTGGGCATATTGACGCCATTTGTCCGAATCGACATCAACAAAATCGACCACGATGTGCAAATTGTCTTTATCTGAAACGTATTGCGCCATGGTTGAAGAGAAGATCAGTGCATGGTTAATAGCGAATGTCTGGCAGCATTGATCAACCCAGCTTTGCATAGCCTTGCGATGATAATAAGGCAATGATAATGCCTGTCCGGTTAACAGTGCGGTGGATGATTTTATCGTGGACCAGCGTTTATTAACTGTTAACGCAAAAACACTTTTACACCAGGTGTTTAGCTGCTCCAGGTATTGTTGATCATATGGGTCGTCGATAAAGCACCCCAGATGGACATCATAATGTTTGGCCAGCTGCTGCAATATATTAAAAGAACGTATTTTGTCGCCCTTATTTGGCGGATAAGGGATGCGGTGACAGAGGTACAACAACGGCGGCCTGGACATGAATTATCCCAAATATTTTGATAAAAATGGCCCGATTAGCCGACTGAGTCCAATCGGTAATTTTTGCCACAAACTGATAAACAATTTGTATTTAGGATTGTTAGGACTGAGATTTGGTAGACTCTGCGCCTTGACCAAGTGGTATTGATAAAATAGCGGTTTGGCATCCATTCCCCAGTGCTTTTTATAGTTATACGCACCCGAATCTATTTTGCTGCGTCCAAAATCATAGTAGCTGCAAGCTTTTTCAACCCGTGCATGGCACATCAGCTGATAATACATAAAGTCATTACTTTTGAGATTACGGGCTTCAGGCGTGCCGCCGCCATAATAGGGCAGAACTTGCCCCTTATAATAAAAACTCAGTACCGAGGATACAGGGTTATCCTGATGGTGGACGGTCAGTACTTCGCATCGATCCTGAAACACTTTTTTCAAAATCTGAAAATATTGCTTGGGGAAAACCGGAGTGCCCAAGTTGCGCACACTTTCAGAATAGATTTGATAGGACAGGGCTACGTCGTCGTTGATTGTGTAGGCCAAATCATTGTTAAGCGAATGACGGATCACCGCGCGCTGTTTCTTTTTAACCGCGGCCAGGATCGCATCGCCGTCTGTACCTAATTCACAGCCAAAGGTAACATGCTGACTGCGCGTCTCCAGTGAATTGTTGCGCGCGAAGGGATAACGTAATTCCAGATAATCGACTTGCAGGCGCTCTGCCAATTCAATTGCCTGTTGTTCCAGAAAATCCATTACTTCGGGATTGTCGCTGGCTACGCCACCATAGACACAGAAAGGGGTTGAAATCAGCGCATTACCAAATAAACGGCTTTTCTGATGCACCAGGGGTAACACGCCAACAATATTCCCATCCTGTTCAGCATAAAGAAAGTGGCATTGGTGGTTGTACGCCTGCTCGATAACAGTTTTCCAGCCGGAAAGATGAAAAAAATGCCCATTAGCACATTGATCGACAAAATGATCCCATGCCTGGTGGAGTGTTTGATCTGAATTAAGGGTTTTAACGACGAAATGAGACAAGCTAGCTTACTCCGTAGACATCCTTCATGGTTGACCAGTTAAAGTCCACCAGCAGTTGTTCCAACTTTCCAAAGGTTTTGTTTAGATTGATATAGTGCCTAAAATTGGACTTCCATGATGCTCCTGACACTCTTGGCTGATCGGGATCGATTTCCCATGGATGGAAATAAAATGAATAGGGCTGTTTTTCAGCCTTCAGATATTTTTTAATCAGTGTTCGCGACAAACTGTAAGGATATAAGCGAAAATACCCGCCACCTCCAATTGCCATTTGCCGACCTAACAATTTTAAGGTTGGAATGGGAATTTCGGTTATATTCTCGGGTCTGCGATAAGCAAACCTCGGCCAATCCGGAGTACCGTATAAATCATGTTTGACGGGATAGGTGCTGGAACTGTACTTGAAGCCTAATTCGACCAGCGTTTCAAATGCCCATTGATTATCGTAACTGATTGAAAAACTTGGGGCGCGATAACCCAATATGGGTTCTCCCAACAGTTGTTCAAGATGATCTTTAGAGCGGGCTACATCCTGATGAAATACATCCTGAGTCTGTTCAGTCGCTCGCCGGTGCGCATAGCCATGGCTGGCGACTTCGTGCCCGCGGGCATGGATATCTTTAATCAATTCCGGAAAACGTTCTGCCACCCATCCAAGCACAAAAAATGTCGATTTAACCTGATGTTTGTCAAACAGATCCATTAATCGATAAGTATTATCTGCTACACGGGGTTGGTAATTTTGCCAGTGATTGGGTGAGATGACCTTGTCAAAGGCCGACACCTGAAAAAAATCTTCGACATCTACTGTCATGGCATTAATGGTGGGCGATAGTTTGGCCATTATCGCCCCTTTCCGAATAACACCACTTCGACTGTACGGATCAGGATCAGCAGATCCAGCATTAAACTTTGATGTTTAACGTAATAAAGATCGAATTTAAGTTTTTCCATCGAATCTTCAACACTGGCCCCATAAGGATAATTTAATTGTGCCCAGCCAGCCAAGCCGGGACGCACATTGTGTCGCTGGTTGTAATAGGGGATTTCGCGGATAAGTTCCTCGACAAATTCAGGACGTTCAGGTCGAGGGCCGATAAAGCCCATTTCGCCGCGTAATACATTCATCAACTGGGGCAACTCATCAATCCGGTATTTACGGATGACATTGCCTACTTTTGTTGTCCGTGAATCATTCTTGGAAGCCCATTTGGCACCGTCTTTCTCGGCATCCAGACCCATGCTGCGGTATTTGATGATTCGGAATACCGCACCGTTGAGACCAATTCGATCTTGACGATATAGAATCGGCGCGCGGATACCGTCTTCGATCCAGATGGCCATCACTGTCAACAACATTAGCGGCCAGGTGAACAACAATACAAATAAGGCCAGGAATGCGTTGATCACATAATTTAATGCATCACGCAGGTAGTTGTGAGTATGAAAACCGTTAGAATAGATAACCCAGCTGGGGTAAATCATGTTAACAGCTATCTGACCGGATTCCCGTTCCATAAAATCCAGAATATCGACAATTTCGATGCCTCTCACCCGACAGTCGAACAGCACATCTATCGGTAATGTGCCACGTCTCTGGTCGCAGGCAATGACAATTTCTTCGATATCGTTATCGGTCAAATAAGTGCGGAAATTATCGTCAATTTCCACCTCAACCAGTTGTTCCTGTTTGATGCCGTTTTCACGATTATCGCCCGGCATGGGAATAAAACCGGCTAATTCAAAACCCAATCTATCGACGTCGCGACGCATACGTTGCTCAATGATAGCGGCTCTTTCACCGGCACCAATCACAATAATACGGTTTTTACCTAGACCCAAAGCACCCATTTTATTGGAAAAATAGCGGAACAAGGACAGTGCCAAAATAATCAGTCCGGAAGTCACCGGTAGATAGTAGGTGTGCATACTCAGGTTATGCAGCAAGGTACTGGTAAGGAGTTCCATCACAAAATAGCTGATGGCCACACTGACGAAGATCCGGCGCAATATCCCCCGGAAAGATTCTCTCAGTTTTGTTTCATATAAACCGACAGATAGCGCCGATAACTGTACCAGGATAACGATAAGGGCAATATTAATTGCCAATACATCATTTTCGGGTGGTATAGCTTCAACGGCTATTTGCGACACCACCCAATTGGCTAAATGTGCCACATACGCAATGATCATCGCTTCAAGGATGACGAGTATATTGGAGCGTCTAACCTGCTTTCCTTTTCTTGGTCCCATTAAGGCTCTCGCAATTTTTTATACTTATAACTTTCAAAATAAAGAATATTTTTATAACTGGTTGAGATAATTCTTTTTATCTAGCGCTTTTCAGTTTGTTTAAGGTTGCTAATCTTATTGAATCTGTTAAAACTAAGCTAATTTTATTTTTTATTTGACTAGATGTGGAAACTGTACATGATGAAAACAAAAATAACACCTGTTGCCTGCATGTTTTTATTTGCGGCTTTAGTCGGAGGCTGCAGTACAAATACCCTTCCACCTGCCACCACTCATGCGTCACTCACTACATCAGTAAATGATTACAATTATTTGATCGGTCCTGGTGATAACTTAAATATTTTTGTATGGCGCAACCCGGAAGTATCAGGCGCTTTTGTCGTTCGCCCTGATGGAAAGATTACCACCTCGCTGGTTGAAGATATTCCGGTGACGGGTAAAACGCCAACTCAACTGGCCCGTGATGTTGAGAAAGTGTTATCCAAATATATTCGTGATCCTATTGTGACTGTCAGCCTGAGTCGATTTAATGGACCTTTCAGTGAACAAGTACGAGTGATCGGCGAAGCAACCAATCCGAAGTCGGTCAGTTATGCTGAAGATATGACATTACTGGATTTAATGATTCAGGTAGGTGGATTGACGCAGTTTGCCGATGGCGATGGAGCCAAGTTAATTCGAGTTGTTGACGGGGAGCAAAAAGAATATTCGGTTTATCTGCAGTCACTGATTAAAGACGGGGAGATTTCTGCCAATGTGGATATTCTGCCTGGTGATATTTTGATTATTCCGGAAGCCTGGTTTTAGATTCTAATCTGGTTTAGAACAGGTATAATTTCTAACTATTTTAATAATCACTGAGCCGTAGTAGTAATAAATTATGATGGGAATTCAGCAAGCGCTTGATCAGGTAGTCACCTTCTTAAAAGGAATTTGGATCAAGAAGCGTTACATTATTATTTCGTCCTGGCTTATTTGCCCGATTGGATGGGGCCTTGTTGCCTCCATGCCTGATGAATATGAATCATCGGCCAGAGTTTTTGTAGATACCAATAGTTTGCTACGGCCATTGTTAAGGGGACTGGCGGTATATAACGATCCGGAGCAACAAGTGAATTTGGTGGCCAGGACCTTATTAAGTCGTCCTACGCTGGAAAAAATCGCCAGAGAAGCTGATTTGGATATCACTGCCAAGACACAGCAAGACCTGGATGAAGTGATTGACGAACTGGATAAAAATATCAGCTTGAGCAGTACCCGTGAAGATAATATTTATACCATCAGTTACCCATCTTCCACTCCTGAATTGTCGCAAAAGATAGTACAAATCACCTTAAATGAGTTTGTTGAAACCTCTTTAGGTTCAAACCGTAAGAGTAGTGATTCTGCCGAGGAATTTATTAATCGGCAAATTAACGAATACGAGCAGCGTTTGCTGGAATCCGAACAACGACTGGCGGAATTCAAGCGCACCCGCATGGATAAAGCCCCAGGTGATACCGGTGATTATTACACGCGTTTGCAGGCACAAAAAGCTCAGTTACAGGAAGCTGAATTACGCTTAAAAGAACTAAATTCCCAGTTGGCATCAGCCAAAGCGCAGCTTGCCGGTGAGGAGCCGGTATTCGGTCTGGCCTCTCCTGCGCCTGATATCGATACTAATCCGGGGATCAGTACCCAATATGATAGCCGTATTGAGGCCCAGCAGGCACGTCTGGATGAGCTGCTTATCCAATATACTGAACAGCATCCTGATGTAATCAAAATTAAAGGTTTGTTAGCCCGCTTAAAAGAAGACCGCAAAAAGCAGATTGAGGCCATGAGTCAGGCGGCGACTACGACCGGATCGTTCAGTCAGTTTGGTAACGTCAACCAGAATCCGGTTTATCAGGAAATGAAAATTAACGTCGCCAATCTTGAAAGTGAGATCGCCTCGATAGAAGTGCGCGTTCAAACCTATAAAGCTGATGTTCAGACTCTGGAAGAAAAAATTAATCTTATTCCGTTAATTGAAGCTGAATTTCAAGGCTTGAATCGTGATTACGGGATTATTAAGTCCAAGTATCTTGAATTATTAAGTCGTAAAGATTCGGCTGAGTTGTCGCGCAAGGCCGAAGCTACCTCGGACGACATTCAATTCCGAATTATTGACCCACCACGATTACCGACTAAGCCTTCGGGTCCGAATCGGATGATTTTTTACACCTTGATACTGATAGTCGGTTTTGGATCGGGTTTAGGTATTGCCTTTTTAGTTAGCCAGATCAATCCGGTGGTATTTAGTTATCGCCAATTAACTGAACATTTTAATATTCCGGTATTGGGAGCTGTGTCGCACATTGATGCGGCAAAGTTATTAAGTGCTAACAAACGCCGAATTATTATATTTTCCTTATCCAGTTCAGTTCTGTTGGCTATCTATATTGGTATCGTGACGATGGAGTTGGTTTATGGTGGCTTACCCCTTCACTTGCTGGAGAGTTTAGTGTGAGTACTATTGAAAGAGCATTAAAAAGACAGAAAGCGGAAGCGGATAAAAAAGCCAGTGAAGAAAAAGCGAATCTGGACGCAGAGGTAGCGGCTAAACAAAATGTTGTTGTCGAGACTGAAAACAGAGTCGCTGCTGAAGTGGAAAATGGTTCAACCAAAGATCGGGCCTACCTGCAGCTGAATCTTGATGACAAGTATTTTGTTACGCCCAACTCGATTAAACATTCTATTGGTGAAGAATTTAGAGCAATAAAGCGCAAAGTCCTCAGTAACGCTTTTGGTCCATTATCCAAAACGCTAAACAATAGCAATATTATTATGGTTTCTAGCGCTAACCCCAATGAAGGTAAGACCTTTACAGCGGTAAATCTGGCATTGAGTATCGCACTTGAGCAAGATAAGACAGTGTTACTGGTGGATGCCGATGTACTGCGGCCCAATGTAATGAAAACGTTGGGAGTCACCTACGATAATGGCTTAATGGAATATCTGTTAGGAGAAGTCGACGATATTTCTGATGTGATATACCACACTAATGTAGAGAAGTTGCGGATTATCCCGGCGGGGAAATCTCACCACCTTTCCACTGAAATGCTGGCCAGTGAAAAAATGCTGGATATCGTTAATGAGTTCGCGACACGGTACTCTGACCGGGTGGTTATTTTTGATTCACCACCATTGCTAGGTATTAACGAAACGGCCATTATGACCAATTTAGCCGGTCAAGCCGTAGTGGTGATAGAGGAAGGCAAGACTAAATTAGCGGATATCTCGACGGCGGTGGAGCAGCTTAATCCGGATATGGCTAAAGGTTTCGTGGTGAATAAGTCACAAAAAGGTAATCAGGCGCAGGGGTACGGCTACGGTTATGGCTATTATAGTACGGAGAGTGAATAGCGTGCGGTCCGAGCTACCAAAACTAAAATTAAAACGCCTTTTTGTTCTCACAATTTTATCTTTTAGCAGTTTTTATGTTCAGGCTGACTGGCGTTTTGCGCCTGCGATTGAAACCAGGCTGGACGCTTATGACCGAACCTTTGAAAATGGCGTGACGGCAAAAGATGAGGTGCTTTCGTTAGAGCCAAAACTGAATGCCATTTTTGATGGTCATAAGGTGGATGGATCATTTTCTGTCAAGCATACCCGAATATTGCCTAATGATGATGAACTGAGTAAGGCGCGTAGCTATACCAGTTATGGGGTAAATGCCAAAAGTGAATTTCTGGATAATCTGCTAAAGTTTCAGCTTATGGCTGATCAGGACTATTTAGTTCGCGATCCTTCTGATTCGTTATCATCCAGCACGGTCACTGCCCCCGAACGCTTTACTAAAGTAAGACGTATGTCTGGCTCACTGCTATTTTCTCTACCCAATCCAGTGTGGTTTGGTATGGATATGGGGGGGCAAGCTTCAAAATCGGAAGCTGACGCAATCGAAGGACCTGACACTCCTGGCTTTAACAACGAAACCTACGGTGCAAATGTACGTTTCTATCGTGGCAAAAATATTCGTTATGTCGATTGGAATATTTCAGCGTCTTATAATAATACCAAGCGTGAAGTTAGCGATGACTTTGAGTCACGAGTAGTTAATGCCAAGTTTTCATTCCCGTTATTTATGAAAGACTTGCGTTTTGTTTTAACCGGCCAAGACGAAAAAAATGAATTCGGCTCAAATCGAGTCGAGTTTTCTGACGCATACGATCAAACCAGTTATGGTGCTGGACTAGAATGGTTTGTCTCCGACAGTCGATATATTACTGTGACGGTCAATCGCATCGAGAAATCATTAAATGATCAGGAGCAGGATTATTTAGGTCTTGATCTGAAATGGGCATTTAGCAGTCGTACTTCTATCGGCGCCAATTATGGAAAACGCTTTTATGGTGATTCCTATGACTTTAGTCTTATTCATAGTACTCGTGATATTCGCACCTTAATTGGATATCACGAGAGCATTACTACACGTTCGCGTATTACCCAGAATAATGTAGATATGGTGATAGTCTGTCCGGTAGGTGATACGCAATTTGAAAATTGCTTTCAGCCAGAGGTAGGCTATGAATTGCTGCCCGGAGAACAGAGCTTTGACTTTCAGCAGCAAGTACCTGAACTATCAGAAGAAGTGTATTTACGCAAAAGCGCCAATATCGACTTGAGCTGGACCCGTCGTAAGCTGACTTTGGGAATTGGGGCTAATAAAGGCAGTACAGACTATCTTGAATCCAATCGGCAACGCGACAATCAAAGTATAGCAATTCGTGCAATTTATAAGTTAAATCGAACCACAGACGTTAATTTTTCTGCCAATGTAGCTGAATATCAGTTTGAAACAGAAGAAGTGCCAGACAAAACTCAAACGGTCGGTTTGGGGCTAACCAAAGAGTTAGGACGAAATATAACCACTAGCGTCAATTTGCGCTATCTAGATAGAGATTCCAGTCAGCCAAGTAATACACTGATAGATAAGCGTATTTCTGCTAGTCTGACTTATAATTTCTGACTTCCGGCTAGCTAGTCAGCCCGGCTGCCACAACAAGCAAAATAACCGACAAACCGATATAAAAGATCTCTCGCCGGTACTTTCCATGGTAGTAAGCTTGTCTGCGAGAGCCTTCCGATCGCTCTCCTAAAGTGGTTACCTTGTGGTAGCTGTTGTTTACTATTTTCATTAGCCTATCCCCAAATAAAGCCTAACTGCATGTCATTATTATTTTTATCCAGGATCACCAGATCCTTACCGCTTAGAACTCGTTTCTTTACCACAAGTTCCGTTATGCTTTTTCGGCCGACTTTTGGTTATGATTATATTAACTGACGAATTATTCGTCAGATTTCAGCCGAATATAGGTTTTATATTTCTTTTTCAACAACTTATCAATATAACGGGTTAATTTAATTTTCTGGTTAATGGTGTTGTCGAGGGTATCGACAAGCTCTAGCAACATGGATTTATAATAATTAACGTCCTTAATATCCGGTGCCACATTGGCCTCTTGTAACGGGATATCCTTATCTTTTTGGACAAACATCTCGTCAGCGACTTCTTTGGTAACGGCTTCAATATCATCCGCATCCAGAAATTCCAGTTCTTCAAGAAAGCCAAATAATAACGCCCGATCGACAAAGGTGTTGATTCTTCGGGGCACACCACCGGTAAAGTCATAAATGGCTTTAAAAGCACTATCGCTAAATAAACTGCTGCCATTCCAGCCGGCATGATGGAGTCGGAATTCAATATAGTTTTTGCATTCCTCCTCGCTCAATGCGGTTAAATGACAAGAGGCGACTATGCGTTGCCGGAATTGCTCCATATTCGGGGCTTTAATAATGTCCTGCAGTTCTTCCTGTCCGAGTAAAAAGCTCTGCAATAATGGTTTACCGCTTACCTGGAAGTTAGACAGCATGCGCAGTTCTTCAATCGATTCCAGCGGCAGGTTTTGCGCCTCGTCAACCAGCAACAGTGCGCGTTTTCCTTGCTTCTGCAATTGAATCAAAAATTGTTCAAGCGCATCGAGGGTTTCGGTTTTGGTCTGGCCTTTTATGTTGACTGAAAATTTGCTGGCAACCATCCTGACCAGTTCATCCGGCGATAGTTTGGGCGTGACAATTTGGGCAGAAACAATATCGTCATGATTGATGTCACTCAATAAACTATTAGCGATGGTCGTTTTACCAGTGCCGATTTCACCAGTAATAACAATAAATCCTTCTGATTGTGATAAACCATATTCAAGATAGGAAAGGGCTCTTTTGTGCAATTTACTGGCAAAAAAGAACTCAGGATCCGGTGTTAGTTGAAAAGGCCGGTTGTTTAGTCCATAAAAATTTTCATACATGACGTACTGTCGCTCTATCTAAGAGAAATGGCAATTAGTCCAAATACCCCATTACTACATGTACAGGGGCTCACCCGAATGGGACTAAGCTTACGCGATTTGGGCGTCAGTTAACAATGGTTTGTTAAGTCAGAATTGTGATTTAAGGCGGTTAATTTCACCGCAAAAATGGGTCAATGTAGGGCCGTAAATAAAGGGATTCTTGTCTTTTTTAATACAATACAGATTCTCGAACCGCAGCACTTGCTCAGTGCTATAGGTTATCTTGTTAAAGTAATCCAATTGCTGCTCATTAAACTGGCGGGTTTCCATCGACATACTACCGCGTAACTGATCAAGGGTTTGGCGATCCTGCACCTGAGAAATTTCCGTCATCCAGTCGGATAAAGTTCTATGCATGTCAGACAACAGATACTGCACAAAAGACGAGCGCAATAATAAATACAACAGTGCGATTTCAATAATGATAATAAAGGTTTTTTTCATGAAAGTTGTAAAGGTGGCACCCAGTAGAGCCAGAATACAATAATTGTACCCGCTGTACAGTTTTTATCCTTATGTGATCCTATACCTAAGAATTTGTTGATTTAAAACAGTGTAGCAACCATTAGTTGTCGCTAAACTGATATAATCCTGTCTGAAGTTGGTTATTGGATTACTCGTATTACATGAACAAGCAAATCCCGATTAAAGATATTTCCCCAGTCAAGATCCATCAACCAGAGTCGAGTTCGCACGACAATCATTATACGCCCCGCAGTCATATCTATGTGCGCTCGGTTAAAGGCATCCTGGATACCTTCAGACGCTCTTTCGGGCTATTTTTTCTGGCCTTGTTTGTGATATTGCCCTGGCTGCAGTTTAACGGACAGCAAGCAATCCTGTTTGATCTGGCGGAGCAGCGTTTTACCATTTTTAATTTAACTTTATGGCCTCAGGATCTGACTTTGCTGGCATGGATATTTATCGTCTCGGCCTATGCTTTATTTTTTGTCACCACTTTTGCTGGAAGAGTTTGGTGCGGTTTTATGTGCCCGCAAACTACCTGGACTTTTATTTTTATCTGGTTTGAAGAACTGTTTGAAGGCAGTCGCAACAAACGGATAAAACTGGATGAACGGTCAATGGACTTTGACAAGTTCTGGCGTAAAACCGCTAAGCATACTAGCTGGCTAGTGGTGGCGTTCCTGACTTCCTTAACCTTTGTCGGCTATTTCACACCAATTAAACCGTTATTTGTTGATTTTGTTACTCTGCAAACCGGATTCTGGGTAACGGTATCCACCTGGTTTTTTGCACTTTGTACTTATGGTAACGCAGGGTGGTTGCGGGAAATCATGTGTACCCATATTTGTCCCTATGCCCGTTTTCAGTCGGTAATGTTTGATCAGGATACGTTGACGGTAGCTTATGATGCAGCTCGCGGCGAAAGCCGCGGTCCCCGTCCGCGCAAGATGGACGAACAGACTCGCAAGGAAAAAAATATCGGCGATTGTGTCGATTGCAATCTATGTGTGCTGGTATGTCCCACAGGTATCGATATTCGCAACGGGTTGCAATATGAATGTATTGATTGTGGAAAATGCGTTGATGCCTGTAACGATACGATGGACAAGATGCGCTATCCACGGGGGTTGATCCGTTTTACCTCGGAAAATCAGCTTAAAGGCGGCAAAAGCCATATTTTCAGACCAAAACTGGTGGGTTATGCAGTGGTGTTGCTGGTGATGACTGGATTACTGGTGCTGGAATTAATGACCCGGGTTCCGCTGGCGGTGGATATTATTCGTGATCGCAACAGCTTGTATCGTGAAACCAACGACGGCCTGATTGAAAATGTCTATACCCTGAAAATTTTGAATAAATCGCAGTTCGACGAAACCTACTCAATTTCGGTGGAGGGTTTAACTAATCCCAGGTTCACCGGCCAAAATGAGGTGACGGTTAAAGGTGGGGAAGTCTTTACATTACCGGTGAGTATTGCTGTCGATGCTTATGATATTGAAGATGCGGTCACCGATATCAAAATTCGCGTTCAGGCTGTTACGCCAGGCAATGGGGAAGTGGTGCAACAGGAGCCGAGCAAATTTCTGTATCGATAAATATTCGATTGTTTATGACGACGTGTATGATGTCTCTGTTTTTGCAACTGAAATAGAGAGCACTGGTGCCGGAATTTAACTTTTCTTCGCTTACGCCCGATTTTATTCTCGATGCTATTGAAAGCACCGGACTGATTGTTGAGTCCGGCTTACTGGGCTTGAACAGCTATGAGAACCGGGTTTATCAATTTATGGCTCAAGATCGGCAGCGTTACGTGGTCAAATTTTATCGCCCCAACCGCTGGACCCGGCAACAAATTGAAGAAGAGCATCAATTTGCCTTTGAGTTAGCGGATCATGATATTCCGTTGGTGGCGCCGCTCAAATATTCCCAATCCAGTTTACTTGAATATCAGGGCTATTTATTTGCTCTGTATCCCTCAGTTGGCGGTCGTCAGTTTGAAGTGGATAACCTGGAGCAACTGGAATGGATGGGACGTTTTATTGGTCGTATTCATCAGGTTGGTCAGGGAAGCGATTTTAAAGCCCGTCCGTCAATTACTGTTGATGAATACTTGCGACAACCCTTGGCGATTCTAAAGCAGAGCCAACTGGTACCAGCACAAATCGAAACGGCATTTTTTACCATTTTGCACATGGTGGCTGATAAAGCGGCTGATTTGTATCATTGTGACAACGAGATCCGTTTGCACGGTGATTGTCACCCGGGCAACATTCTATGGCGCGATGGCCCCACTTTTGTTGATTTGGATGACAGTCGTATGGGGCCTGCTATTCAGGATATCTGGATGATGTTGTCCGGTGATCGGCAAGAACAATTACTGCAACTCGATACCCTGATTTCTGCCTATGAAGAATTTGCCGATTTTGATATGAGTCAGTTGAGCTTGATTGAGCCGTTGCGGGCGATGCGCATGATCCATTACATGGGCTGGCTGGCCCGACGCTGGCAAGATCCGGCTTTTCCGCGTGCGTTTCCCTGGTTTTCCAGTGAACGTTACTGGGAAGAGCAAGTGTTGGCCCTAAAAGAGCAGTTATCCGCTCTGCAAGAGCCCGCGTTGAGTTTATCGCCGCAGAACTTTAATCAATAGATTGATTTTATATTCCATCAAATTATAATGCCACGCAGTTTAAGGTGCTTCTTGTTATAGGGTTTTAATGACCTTTAATAACAGAAGTTAAACGGGAAGTCTGTGTAAATCAGACGCTGCCCCCGCAACGGTAAAGTAAGTCATTCGATTAAGAATGTAGGTTTGTTAAAGCGCCACTGTTTTCGAACGGGAAGGCAACAAGCCAGATACAACGTATCGCTTACCAGCCCGGAGACCGGCCTTTAACCTGTGTTTCAGGACTAAGATTTTCATTCCTGTATGTGACTTTTCATCATGCTCGGGCGGAGCATTAAGTGGATCAATCAATTATGTTAAATTTCAAACAGCGTTCAGCTGGCGTTTTATCCGTTATTCTATCGACGTCTTGTTTTGCTCAAGCCCAGGCCGAAGTGGAGCAAATCAGTATTCTGGGTTCCAGAATTGCTATCCAAAAAAATAAACTAAGCGGCTCAACAACGCTTATCGACTATGCGCAGATCAAGCAGTCTGGTGCCCTTAGTCTGGTGGACTTGTTGCGCGGCCAGAACGGTTTGGCGTTTAGCCAGTCTGGCGGCAAGGGAGCATTAACCGAATTGAGAATGCGTGGCAGCGAAGCCAACCATGTTCTGGTACTGGTGGATGGTGTGGCGATCAATGATATCGGTCAGGGCGATACCGTTGATTTTTCCCAAATTAATCTTAGTGATGTGCAGAAAATTGAAATTCTGCGCGGGCCACAAAGTGCCTTATGGGGCAGTGGCGCGGTGGGCGGCGTGATCCTGATCAGTACCAAGGCAGAAACCTCGGATCTTGATGGCGATATCGGTTTGCAACTGGGGCAGAACAACACCCGCCAACTCAGTGCTGGTGTCAGAGGCAAACAAGATAAATTCAATTACGGACTGTCCGCATCATTATTCAAAACAGATGGCAGTAATATTTCACTAGTCGGCAATGAAGACGACGGTTATAAAAACACCCATTTTTCTAACCATTTAGGCTGGCAATTTTCAGCAAATAATCGGCTTGAATGGTCGTTTCAACATAGTGATGCGACATCAGATTTTGATGGAACGGATTTTGTGACTACCGGATTGTCTGCCGATGCTAATAACCATACTGATGTCTTGCGCCAGAGTGGTCAGTTATTGTGGCGCAATGACGGGGGCAAGCCTTGGAGTCACCAGGCCGGAGTGCAATTTAACCGCAATGAAAATGATACCTTTAACGATAATATCGCTAATGGTAGCAATCACAGTGATATGCAGCGCTATTACTGGCAGTCGGCTTATCGCTATGCGCCGCAAAGTAGTTTTGTCATAGCGGCAGAACACACTGAAGAAAACTTTGAGCAACGGGGTACGGTAACCGATTATGGCGATCCGAATCAGGATTTATCCAACCATATCAATTCACTGATTGTGGATGTACAGCACTATTTGTCGGCTAAATGGAACCTGTCTGTCAGTGCCAGAGCGGATCATAACCAGGTATTCGATAACAGTAACAGCCATCGAATGGGAGTGAACTATCAGCCTACAGATAATAGCCGGTTGTATGTAAGTTATGGTAAAGCGGTGAAAAATCCTTCTTTTGTTGATCGCTTCGGCTACTACGCCACTTCCAGTTTTCCTTTTGTCGGTAATCCGGATTTGTCTCCCGAATATTCGCAAAGTTGGGAACTTGGCGGGGACATGCAGATAAACCAGGACTGGCAGTGGGCCTGGTCATGGTTTAGTAGCCGCCTGCAGGATGAGATTAACGGTTACTATTACGATGCCGACAATTTTGTCACTACTGCTATTAATAAAGATGGCACTAGCCATCGCCAAGGTGTGGAAACGTCTGTAACTGGCAAATTAGGCGATTTGGGTATTCAGATTAACTACAGTTATCTGGATGCCTCCGAGCCAAACGATATGCAGCAGGATCAAAACGAGCTGAGAAGACCGCGCCATAGCGCAGGGATCACTCTGAATCTGCCGTTTGCCAGCCAACAAGGTAATATCTGTTTACATGCCGCTTATCAAGGCAGCCGCGAGGATGTGTATTACCCTCCTTATCCGCTAACCCAACAAACAGTAGGTTTACGCGCTTATACTCTGGTTAATTTGGCTATTCAATATCAACTAAGCGAACAATTACAACTGCAATTGCGCGCCGACAATTTGCTGGATCAGGACTATCAGGATGTGTATGGTTTTGCCGGACAAGATCGCGCAGCCTATGTGGGGGCCACCTATCGCTTCTAGGTTTGATATTGCTTTCTCTCATAGCTTGTTACAAAGGTCAGTCGGATTTTGTAGCAAGCTATGCTAATCTGCCGACGGGAAAATAATCTTTTTGAGTAGAAGACGAGTCTTATGATGAGAAAAATAGTTGGATTAGTGTTATTGGCGCTATTGTTACCCTTGCAAGCTTGTGCACAGGAGCAGTGGAAAGAAGGTGAGCATTATGAAGTTATTGCTGAGAAAGCAACGGCGAAACCGGAAGTCATCGAATTTTTCTCGTTCTGGTGCCCGCATTGCTTCAGATTTGAGTCATTAGTTACTGAAATCAAGAAGAAGCTACCTGATGATGTTCCATTCAAGAAGACCCATGTCAATTTTATGGGATTTACTACGCCTGAAATACAGGATGACGCGACTAAAGCCATGATGGTGGGGCGTATTCTTAAGCAGGAAGATCTGATTAATTCGGCCATATTCAAATATATTCATGTGCAAAAAGCCCACATCACGTCATTAAAAGATCTGAAGAATATCTTCATTGTAAATGGTGTGGATGGCGAAACATTTGATAAACAGGTGGCCGGATTTAGCGTTAACAGTATGGCGCTGAAAAATAACAAGACTATCGATGAATATCGTAACCATGTGAACAGTGTGCCGACTTTTATCGTCAATGGTAAATACAAGGCAAAATTTACCCGCGATATGAATAGCGACGATATTGTTAACTTGATTGTATGGTTAACCCATCTGAAGTAACCATGTGAGTTCAGCCAAATAAAAGCCCGCCATGACAAGGATCATAGCGGGCTTTTTTGTGGATGTTTACGGTCTAGATAAATTCGAAAGCGTCGCCGTAAAGGTTCTCCAGTAACAAGCCTTGGGCATGAAAATCTTCGCGGGCTACCCCCGCCATTTCAAAACGTCCGGCAACATATACCTGGTAAGGCTCCAGACTAACAAAGTCGGCCAATACGGCTTCGTGTACCCTGCCCGTGCGTCCTTGCCAGTCTGCAGTCGGGTTTTCAATAACAGGTACAAATGCGAAGTTACGATGCTGTTTAGCCAGGTCTTGCAATTCTTCGAGTGCGTACATATCTTGCAGGGTACGAGTCCCCCAATATAAAAATATGGGCTCTTTGCCGTTGTTACCCAGCAGCGCCTGCAAAATGGAACTGGTATAGGAATAACCGGTGCCTCCTGCCAGCAGAATAGTCGGTTTGGGCTGGCTGTCACGCAAAAATGCCTTACCATGCGGACCGTCGATTATACATTGATTGTGCTGTTCCAGGTGTTGTAATACTTCCCATGCGTATGGGTTCTGTTCTGAGGCACCAATATGCAATTCGACCTGCTGAGAATCACCCGGTGCGTTAACAATCGAAAAAGGTCGTCTGTCGGTATCTGCCATCACAACCCGGATATATTGCCCGGGTTTAAAGTCTAAACTGGCATCGGGTTGCAAGACAATCTGTTTAACAAAGGGTGTCAGTGGTTCAATCTTATTGAGCTTACAAACTATTTCTGTCATCAATTTTTACTTATCGTTGGTTTGATCAAGACCCAATTCGGGCCAAAGCTGATCAATCCGGTCTTTAACGGACTGACTCATTTCTATTGGGGTGCCCCATTCCCTGCTGGTTTCTCCGGGCCATTTGCTGGTGGCGTCCATACCCATCTTTGAGCCTAAACCGGAAACTGGTGAGGCAAAATCCAGATAATCAATCGGTGTATTCTCCACCAGTGTGGTATCCCTGGCCGGATCCATGCGAGTGGTAATTGCCCAGATAACATCTTTCCAGTCGCGGGCATTAACGTCATCATCACAAACTATCACAAATTTGGTATACATAAACTGACGCAAAAAAGACCACACGCCCATCATTACCCGCTTGGCATGGCCGGGATATTGTTTTTTCATCGTGACCACTGCCATGCGATAGCTGCATCCCTCTGGCGGCAAGTAAAAATCGACTATTTCGGGGAACTGCTTTTGCAGTATAGGCACAAAAACCTCGTTTAATGCCACGCCCAACACTGCGGGTTCATCTGGCGGTCGTCCCGTATAAGTGCTGTGATATATGGGGTTGTCTCTATGGGTAATATGAGTAACGGTAAAAACCGGAAAGCTTTCCACTTCGTTATAGTAGCCGGTGTGATCACCGTAAGGCCCTTCCGGAGCGGTTTCGCCGGGATCAATATAGCCTTCCAGCACGTATTCTGCCGATGCCGGTACTTGCAAGTTATTGCTAATACAAGTGACGACTTCGGTTTTATCACCGCGCAATAATCCGGCAAAGGCATATTCAGATAATGTATCTGGAACAGGGGTTACCGCTCCCAGGATAGTGGCAGGATCAGCCCCTAGAGCAACGGCTACCGGAAAATGCTCACCTGGATGACTATCACACCATTCTTTAAAATCCAGCGCACCGCCGCGATGGGACAACCAGCGCATAATTAATTTATTCGGCCCCAGCAACTGTTGACGATAAATACCGAGATTTTGCCGGGCTTTGTTCGGGCCACGAGTCACGGTTAAACCCCAGGTAATCAGGGGGGCAACATCGCCTGGCCAGCAGGTTTGTATTGGCAGTTGAGTTAAATCAACCTCATTTCCACTAAGGATATTTTGCTGGCAAGGGGCTTTTTTAACTTCCTTGGCCGGCATATTCAGTACTTGTTTGAATACCGGGATTTTGTTCCAGGCATCTTTTAATCCTTTAGGAGGATCGGGTTCTTTCAGGTAGGCCAGTAACTTGCCCACTTCACGTAACGACTCGACAGATTCTTGTCCCATGCCCATAGCGACACGTTCCGGGGTGCCGAATAAATTGGCCAGAACCGGCGTAGTAAATCCCTTGGGGTTTTCAAATAGTATCGCCGGGCCGCCATTTTTAAGGGTGCGATCAGCAATCTCAGTCATTTCCAACACCGGATCGACTTCCTGACTCACGCGTTTAAGCAAACCTTGCTGTTCAAGTTGTTGAATAAAATCTCGTAAATCTTTGTATTTCATAATCCGGTATCGTCACTTTACTGTGCGGATAATTGTTCTATCGTTACAAAATTTGCTTGCTCTGTCATACGTTGGCCAGTAGCGTAGAAAAATTGCAGCAGGAAGATTCTAAAAATTGCGGCTAGTATACATTTCAACACCCGCTGATACGAGAACCTGATGAAAAAGATCCTGATTCTGCTTGGAACCCTGTGCGGTTTTAGCGCGATGGCTTGCGAAGGCGAAAAATACGATCAGTTTGATTTCTGGCTAGGCAACTGGACAGTCACCACGCCGGCAGGCAAATTGGCTGGCACCAATCAGATCACCCAGGAAATGAATAACTGTGTTTTACACGAACAGTATTCCACTCCTTCCGGTTATCAGGGGAGCAGCTTTAATATTTACGACGCGGTATTTGATAAATGGCATCAAACCTGGGTCGACAACAGCGGTACCTTGCTTGAACTGGATGGCGGTTTGGTCGGTAAAAACATGGTATTGCAGGGCAAAGGTAAAGATCAGCAGGGCAACCCGGTATTACATCGTATCAGCTGGACGCCCAATGATGACGGCACTGTCCGCCAGCATTGGCAGCAAAGTGACGATAGCGGTGAACACTGGACCACTTTATTCGACGGTTTATATACCCCTACAAAAAACACTAACAGTGAGAAAAAATGATGACATTTAGCCAAGAAATGATCGATGAACTTAACCTTATTTTAAAGTTTCCGGTGGACAGTATGCTGCAAGGAATTAAGGTGCATCATGATGCCGGGCCTGATATGGTCGCCGCCTGTAAAAGGCTGTTTGATAAGGGCATTATCGATCAACAGGACGGTGGTTATCTGACCGATTTGGGTCGGGATCTGATTGAACATGCCAAAATTCTTCAATTTGCGTTACGTCATCAATAGCGCGTAACAGGCAAACCTATATAACATTTAGCAGGTAATAAAATGAATGCAGATCAACATCAGGCAATATTGGCAATGAGTGCCGATAAACGTTGCGATTACTTTTTGTCTCAAATTGAGCAACAGCAACAAGTCTGGACCATAGTGGATGATCAGGGCGTGATGCTCCTGGTCAGCGATGATGAGGATTGTATTCCTGTCTGGCCAGCCGAAGAATTTGTGCGGGAATGGATTAACGGTGATTGGGCGCAATGTGAAGCACATTGTATCAGTATGGGTGAATGGCAGCAGAAATGGTTGCCGGGACTGGAAGAAGACGAAATCGAAGTCGCGGTCTTTCCGTTACCCCATGATGGTGGTCTGGTAATGAGTCCCTGGGAACTCAATCAGGATAAATAAGCGCAAAGATAGTGCATTTAAAACTAACAAGGCCGCAATTTTGCGGCCTTGTTTTATGCTCAGTTATCAATCTAACCTGTCGGTCGCAATATGATAACGGGGATCCTCATTCACATTCATTTCCACGTAATCCTGTGCCTTGCTTAACAAGTCACGACATTCTTGACTGACATGGCGAATATGCAACTTTTTACCTACCGATTTATATTTGTCTGCCAGACCGTCGATGGCATCGATGCCTGAAGAATCCCAGATACGTGATTCGTTAAAATCAATTACCACATCTTGTGGATCGTTGGCCACGTCAAATAAGTCTTTAAAATGCAGTACTGAACCGAAAAACAGCGGCCCATCGAGTTCATACACCTTCCAGCCATCGTCATCGGTGTGAGTGCGGGCCACGATGTGGGTGGCATGCTTCCAGGCAAATACCAAAGCAGACACTATCACTCCCACCACCACTGCAATGGCCAGATCCGCTGCCACGGTAATGGCAGTAACCAGAAACAGCACAAAAGCGTCTTCTTTGTTCACGCCACGCACAATCCTGAATGAGGCCCATTCAAAAGTGCCAATTACCACCACAAACATCACTCCGACCAGTGCGGCCAGCGGGATCATCTCAATCAAGGGAGCGGCAAACAGGATAAAGACCAGCAATACCAGTGCTGCGGTAATGCCCGACAAACGGCCGCGTCCACCGGAATTAATATTGATCATGCTCTGGCCAATCATGGCACAGCCTCCCATGCCGCCAAAAAAGCCGTTAACGCTGTTGGCGACACCTTGACCAATACATTCTTTATTACCCGATCCGCGTGTGTCGGTCATATCGTCAATCAATGACAAGGTCAGCAGTGATTCAATCAGGCCGACAAGACATAAAATAACGGCAGTGGGCAAGATGATATACAGGGTTTCCAATGTCATTGGCACCATCGGAATTGAAAATGACGGCAGTTCGCCTGCCAGTGTGGCCGTTGCCTGCTGTTCGGCGGGTAACATATCCCTGACCGAATCAATTACCGTTCTGGCGTCCAGATCCAGTCCGTGTACCAGCAACGTGACGGTAATAATCGCCACTAGCGAAGCGGGAACTGCTGTGGTTAATTTGGGCAAAATATAGATAATCGCCATGGTCAATGCCACGAGACCCAGCATGATGTACAGCATCTGTCCTTGCATCCAGCTATGCTGGCCGAATTGATCCAGTACTTTGAATTGTCCAAGTTGGGCCAGGAAAATCACAATCGCCAGACCGTTTACAAAGCCCAGCATCACCGGATAAGGCACCAGTCGGATAAATTTACCCAGTTTGAAGATGCCAGCCAGTATTTGCAGTACTCCGCACAACAGTACGGCGGCAAACAGGTACTGGATACCATATTGGGAAACCAGCGCAACCATCACCACTGCGGTAGCGCCGGTGGCACCGGATATCATGCCAGGGCGTCCGCCGATAGCGGAGGTAATCAAGCCCATCATAAAGGCGGCGTACAAACCTACCATAGGCTCAACACCGGCAACAAAAGCAAAAGCAACCGCTTCCGGAACCAGAGCCAATGCTACGGTAATGCCGGACAGCACGTCATTTTTAATATTGCTGTCACGTTTGGTGATCAGGTCAAACATTCCGACTCCTGCGTCAGTGAAATAGAGCGAGGCGCTCATGCATAGGATTAAACAAGCGATTTTAGCAGTAAAATCAACGCTTTTCTTTTAATAGAATGTTAAAAAACCATACGAAAAAGAATATGTTTCCTATATGCTGAATAACCGGATTACCGAATTGTGCGCATAAAGGATCCCGGGCGAAGGATATTCACCCGAGACGGGGCAGATTAAAGAATTTCCAGTAGCTCGATATCAAATACCAGCGTGCTAAATGGCGCAATAGCGGCACCGGCACCTTGTGAGCCATAAGCCAGATCATGCGGGATATATAAACGCCACTTGGAGCCGGTAGGCATCAGCTGCAATGCTTCAGTCCAGCCCTTAATCACGCCACCAACGGGAAACTCTGCAGGTTGGCCACGCTCGTATGAACTGTCAAATACGCTACCGTCAATCAGGGTGCCGTGGTAGTGAGTCTTCACTGTTGAGTTGGCTTGCGGTGTATCGCCTTCGCCCTGGTTGATTACTTCGTACTGTAAGCCGGAATCGGTCACGGTCACTTCGTCACGTTTGGCGTTTTCAGCCAAAAAAGCTGCACCGGCGGCAACCAGTTCTTTGGACTGCTCTTCTTTGGCGGCCTGCATACGTTGATGAATTTGCTCGAATGCCACACGCATATCTTCGTTGCTCACAGCACTTGGCTGTTTATTAAATGCTGTGGCAATACCATCTTGTACTGCAGAGATATCAAGGCCTTCGAAGGGATTGCCGGCTAATTGCTCGCCCATTTGCAAACCTATGCCATAGCTGGCTTGCTGCTCAATCGTAGTATATTTATCAGACATAATGTTCCTGAAAATGTAAAAAAGTGAAAAATACTTTTGTCTTTAAAAGGGCTGCGCATGCTAGCATAAATGAACAACAAATTATTATAAAAAGCCCTGCGGTAAAATCTGCTTTAAGTATCTATGGTCTAGAATGACGCCAAATACTTAATAAATTCATAGATTCAAAGAATAGAAAGAGGATGCCATGAGTGGTGAAAAACATCTTTTGCAGGACACAGTTCGGGATTTAGGTAAAGTTTTAGGTGAAACCATTCAGGCACAACTGGGTGAAGAATGGCTCGAGCGTATTGAAACCGTCCGTAAACAGGGACGTAAAGCATTTCAGGGCGATAATGCCAGTGCAGCCGAGTTACAAAGCCTGTTTTCCCGGCTTGATGATCAGGATTTGCTTACATTAGGCCGTGCTTTTTGCCAGTTTCTTAATTTAGCTAACATTGCCGAGCAAGAATACAACAGCGCTCAAACCGATATTGAGCCAATCAACAAACTCTTTGCTGAACTGGATAACATCCAGCTGGATAAACAGAACTTATCTGCGGCGTTAAAGCAATTGCGTATCGATCTGGTGTTAACTGCACACCCTACCGAAGTGAGCCGCCGCACACTGATCCACAAATACACCGAATTGGCCCATTGCCTGGACCGTTTACATCATTCTCAATTGACCGACTCCGAGCGAACCAGCTTGCAGCGCCGTATTGCTGACTTGATTGCCCAGGCCTGGCATACCGATGAAATTCGTTCGGTACGCCCGACACCGGTGGACGAAGCATCCTGGGGCTTTTCGGTGATCGAAAACTCGCTGTGGCAAGCGGTGCCGGAGTTTATCCGTGAGTTGGATAACAAGGTTAATGAAGAATACGATTTAAGCTTACCCATAGACTCATCTCCGGTCAGGATCAGTTCCTGGATGGGGGGCGATCGCGACGGTAATCCTTTTGTTACCGCTAAAGTCACCCAAAAAGTCTTGTTGCTGGCACGCAGACGGGCCGCATCATTGTTTTTTAGTGATGTAGACAGATTGCAATCCGAATTGTCGATGGGCGAATGTAACGACGAATTACGCGCCTTGGCCGGTGATGCACTGGAACCTTATCGTCTAGTGTTGCGCGAATTACGCGAAAAATTACGTATTACCTTTAAAGGGCTTAATGCCGCAGTTAATGAGGAAGATGTGGATCCACGTCAGTGGATCAGCTCACAGCATCAATTGCTGGAGCCGTTGATGCTTTGCTATCGCTCTTTACACGAATGTGGCATGGGCATTATCGCCGATGGTGAACTACTGGATTGTATCCGTCGCGTACATTGTTTTGGTATTCATCTGTTAAAACTGGATATTCGCCAGGATTCTGAACGTCATTCAGATGTGTTTGCCGAACTGACCCAATACCTCGAACTGGGTGACTACAACAGCTGGACTGAAGAGCAGAAGCAGCAGTTTTTACAGCAGGAACTGCATTCGAAAAGGCCGCTGTTCCCGGCTAGCTGGCAGCCATCCGAAGCGGTTCAGGAAGTACTGGATACTTGCAAGGTTATTGCCTCCAATAGTGCAGACGGTTTTGGTATTTATATTATTTCCATGGCCAGCCTGCCGTCCGATGTGTACGCAGTACAACTACTGCTGCAAAAAATGGGTATCGACTGGGCAATGCCGGTGGCACCGTTATTTGAAACCCTGGATGATCTGAACAATGCAGCTGACGTGATGCTAAAACTGTTTTCCCATCCGCAATATTTGCAGCGTGTTGGTGGCAAGCAGTTTGTTATGATTGGTTATTCCGATTCGGCCAAAGATGCCGGTGCGTTGGCCGCCAGCTGGGCCCAATATCGCTCGCAGGAAGCCTTGGTTGCACTGGCAGAGGAATACGATGTTGAACTGACCTTGTTCCATGGCCGTGGCGGTACTATTGGTCGTGGTGGTTTACCTGCCTATGCGGCCATTTTGTCGCAGCCGCCCGGTTCACTAAAAGGTGGTTTCCGGGTCACCGAGCAAGGTGAAACCATTCGCTATAAATTTGGTATGCCGGAACTGGCCAAGAAGAGCCTTAATCTGTATGCCGGTGCTATTCTGGAAGCCATCTTGTCTCCACCACCTGCGCCTAAACCCGAATGGCGTGAACTGATGGATAGCATGTCCGCCGACGGGCGCGATAATTACCGTTCTATCGTCAGAGATGATCCGCAGTTTGTGCGTTATTTCAGGGTGGCCACGCCGGAACTGGAATTAGGTAAACTACCTTTGGGTAGCCGACCTGCCAAACGTAAGCCTGACGGCGGGGTAGAAAGTCTGCGTGCCATTCCCTGGATCTTTGCCTGGGCCCAGACCCGTCTGGTATTGCCTTCCTGGTTAGGTTCGATGAAAGCCATGCAGGCCGCCATTGATAAAGGTAACCGCCCGCTGATCGACCAAATGATCGAAAACTGGCCGTTTTTCCATTCCCGTTTGTCGATGCTGGACATGGTATTTTCCAAAGCCGATGTCAGCATCAGTGAAGAATATGACAAGCGTTTGGTACCGGGTGAATTGCGTTATTTTGGTCAGGCATTGCGAGATGAGCTGGAAGACAGCATTAAGTTAATCAATACCTTGCTGAAACAGGATTCGGTAATGCAAAATGATCCGGCCGGTAAAGATTCTATGCAATTACGCGCCGGTTACTTGCAACCACTGCACTATTTGCAGATTGAGCTACTGGATCGGGTACGTAAACAACCCGAAGATGAGTCCAACCATACGCTGGAAAGAGCCATGATGATTACCATTGCCGGTATTGCCGTGGGGATGCGTAATACTGGTTAATATAACCTGTAGTAAAATAGCAAAGGCAGCTTATTTAGCTGCCTTTTTTATTGGCCGGAGCATCCCGAACTTCTTTTTCTAGCTCTACCCTGATTCCTGAATAATTTGAACACAAGTTACTCAAGAGCTATTCCTGATACCTGTAAAAAGGCGCCACAAGAAATGTTAGAGGCTATCAGGGTAAATCTGTCTGATAACGGATTCTGTTCCGTAAACTACGGGGATGGTTTGGTGAATGGACGTTGGGCATATATCCAGAATACGTTTGCCCGCAGCTACAGCACATAAACCCACGGATTCGGTTATTAATGCCAGTGGTGAGGCCTCATATAAATACCGAATTTTACCTTCAGGGTAATCAAGTGAATCTTCCGGATATAGATACAATCCGCCATTATTAATAATACGATGTATATCACTGGCTATGGTGGCCTGATAACGTAGTGAATAGCCGCTGCTTTGCGCCAGTATATGTGTATCCACAAATTCACCTACATTAGGCGGCCAGTTCCGATATTTAACAATATTGGCTGAGACAACTTTGTTATTTGCTGATGGATTAAAGCAATCCGTAACGGGTACCAGTTGGTTATCTTGCTCTTGCCATATAAAGCTGATTATTTGTCTTCCATCCGCAATCACGATGGTTAAGCTGCTACCGTATAATACATAGCCGGCGCAAAGTTGCTGTTTGCCCGGTAGCAGAAATGCTTTTTCACCTTCTGTGGCTAATACAGTATCAGCGGCTAAAACCGAAAAAATAGTGGCGGTAGTACCGTTTACGGCTAAATTGCCTGAGCCATCCAACGGATCAAATGCCACCAGGAAGTTGCCAGAAGGGTTCACACTGACATTTTGATGCTCCTCCTCGGATATATAAGCAACAACCTGAGGATTACGTTTTAAACCCGAGCCTATAATATCATTGGCCACTAAGTCGACTTTGGTTTGTCTTTCGCCGTGCACATTCACATCAGACAGGTACGCATTGGCATTTTGTGCAAGCTGGGCTGGCAATAACTTATAAATATCGACACAACTATCAATGATGTTGGTTACAACAGATTGTAATCCGGTTGAAAACTGCAGTTTGTCCATGCCATCAATCAGTTGTGTGTACATTGTCAGTGTCCTTTCTTCATTCTCATTAACTGGCAGTTATGTGATTGATTTGACCTGATATCAGGCTGAGTAGACTATCCTGCCATCAACAATGGTCATTGTTATATTAAAATGTGGATCGAGTGCGGTTAAACATGCTCTCTTGCCAATTTCGATGCTGCCCAGCTCCTTGTCCAGCCCCAGAAAAGTTGCCGGGGATAAACTGGCCATTTCAATGACCTGAACTAAATCAGCCTGAGTAGATTCAAACATATTCTTAACTGCTTTTTCCAGCGTCAGGGTGCTTCCTGCCAGCGAGCCTGACTGCGTTCTGGCAATACCTTGTTCTACCGTCACATCCAGCATACCCAGCTTGTATTGACCATCGCACATGCCGCCAGCCACGATACAATCTGAAATCAACCCGACTTTAGCCTGGCCTTTTAACCTGACTATCATATCCAGTATTGCCGGATGCAAATGTATGCCATCAGCAATGACTTCTACATAGGCATTTTTATCCAGTAAAACGGCGCCAGCACAACCCGGATCGCGATGATGTATACCGCTCATGCCATTAAACACATGCACCCCGCCACAGGCTCCGGCATGCAAAGCAGAGCAGGTTTGCTCATAATTGGCTGCAGTATGACCCAGCATGGTTTTAATATTTTTACTGCTGAGGTAGCGGATAATCTCATCTGAGTTGGGTAATTCCGGAGCCAGTGCTACAACCTTAAGCGCTCCGTTGGCAGCGGTGATTATGGCGTCAAGATACTTTTTATCCAGTGGCAAAAAATACTGCTCGTCATGTGCCCCTTTGTGATCTTTAGTGAAAAAGAGACCTTCATTATAAGCACCAAGTAACTCGGCTCCCGGCAAATTACCGCTATAGGCTTCACCTATATTATTAAACGCCGCCAGTGTTTTAGGCCAGGTATCAGTTACCGTAGTAGCGAGAAAGCCGACTATGCCATGCCTGGCCAGTGAACGGGAAATCACTTCCAGCGACTCGCGGCTGGCATCCATAACATCGCAACCTTCCCGGCCATGAATATGCAAGTCCAAGAAACCGGGTGCCAGGGTGCAATCGGCAATATTATGTATCGGGATATCTTTTTGCGGCTTATCCGTGATTTCACTGATCAGGCCGTTTTTTATTAGCAGGTGACGGTTTTTCATTATGCCTGCCGGGGTGACTATCTGTTTGGGGGATAAATAATAGGCTTGCTGATTCACTGAATAGCTCCCAACAGCGCCGCTCCCCGGGCACCTGACGCATCACCAAAAATGGCCGGGGCAATCACCGGGCTTTGTACACCTTTAAATAAATGCATTTCAATTGCTGCAGGTAATGCACTGATAATTTCATCTATTTTGGATAAACCGCCACCCAGCACAATGATGTCGGGATCATAAGATAATACGATGGAAGCAAAAGAAGCACCGAGTAAGTCTATATAACACCCAAAAGCTTTTACTGCTTTAGGGTCGCCTGCGCGTAGCTGGTTTACCAATATCTGGGTATTCGGTTCTCCACCATATAGTGCATAGATATTCGCCAAGCCGGGGCCTGATATATAAGGTTCATAACAGCCGATCAGCCCGCAACCACAATCCAAAACTGGAAGTTGGTACTTAGCTATCAACTGTGCTGACACCGGCAGATGACCATACTCACCGGCGATATTATTTGCCCCGGAATATAAACTGCCCTGAATACACAACCCACCGCCGGCTCCGGTACCGATAATAGCGCCATACACAATGGCGTAACCGTTACCCGCTCCACCATTGCTTTCTGAAAAAGCAAACAAACGGCAATCATTTTCAATGGCAATACGTCGCTGTAAGACCTGTTCAATATCTTTTTTAATTGCCTTGCCAGTTGCACAAGGCACATTGGCTGATTTAACTAATCCTTGTTTATCGATAATACCCGGCATGCCGATTCCCACTCGACCCTGGCAGTCGGTTAGACTGTCAGCCTGTTGCACCATTTCTTGGAGTGCATTTAAAAACATCGGATAATTCGTTGCAGGTGTCGCAACACGCCAGCTTTTTACACAGTGGTAATTGGCATCAAAAACTGACAGTTCCATTTTGGTACCGCCTATATCAATGCCGTAAATAAAAGTCGTCATAATATCGTCATTCCACTAACTTCTATTTCAAAGAATAAATAGTAACGCCTTGTACAACGCGGTTTACTTCACCCGTAGGACAAGGATTATCTGGAGATATATCTTTTTGTAATGAACAATAAAAAGCATATATCTGACAATAAACGATATAGGCCAAACCAGCCCAGGGTTCAGATAATGACTCTTTCTGACCAAAAGTATTTTTATCCAGTACGATAATGTCTTTGGCGATACCGTCATTAACCAGTTCGTCCACCAAATCCTTATCGTAACCTAAGGTATAAGGCGAATCAGACGCCATCACTATAATGGTGGTCGAAGGTGTCACTATCGATTTTGGTCCATGCCTGAAACCTAGCGGGCTTTCACTGTAACTTATCAACTCGCCCGCAGTTAACTCCAGTACTTTAAGTGCAGCCTCTTTGGCAAAACCTTGCAGAGCCCCCGAGCCAAGAAAAACCACACGTTGTGACTGGTTTTCACTTATAGACTTAATCGAAGCCGGCAATGCTGAAATACAATGTTCAGCCGCTTTAGCTGCCTGTTCCAGCTGCTGTCTGCTTTCAGTAAATAAATACAGGGTACTGGCCAGCATCACAGTAAAACTGCTGGTCATTGCAAAACTCTGATCCAGGGAACTCGCAGGCATTAGCAGCGTAAATGCATTGTGATTGCCCTTACTTTTAACTGCCAATTCACCACTTTCATTACAGGTGATAATCAAATGGAAACACTGTTTAATCACCTGATTGGCAATATTGTAGGCTGCAACACTTTCCGGACTGTTTCCTGATCTGCCGTAAGATATCAGTAGAGTTGGAATTTCTGCTATCAGATATTGTTGAGGATTACTGACAATATCTGTCGTACTGATAGCTTCCACCTGTCGTTGTAATACGTAGCTGAGATAAGGGGCCAGCACTTCACCTATATAGGCTGATGTTCCTGCGCCAGTGAGTATTATTCTTAAAGGCTGCTGACTGAGTAATGGTTGAAGAAATGTGTTGATTTCATTTTTAAGCCGGTCAATTTGGTCAGCACTTTGCTTCCATACATCTGGTTGCTGGCAGATCTCGGTCGCCGTCCAGTATGCATTACGACTTTGCAGAAAATGCTCATCAAACAAAAGCTTATAAGTCATTAAGGTATTCCTTACTCGGGCCAAGGATTGGAAAGGCGCTTAGCAATCTCGCCTTCTCTCTTTTTACAGTGCCATACCATCTGTATTCACTATCATTGGCAAAATTTCATTTAAATATATATTAGCGGATATCTTACGCTGTCTTTTTATTTATACCGTAAAATAAAACATAAAAAAACATAAAATGAAATAAAATGAAATTTTATTGTTGTTTTTACGCGCTATGATGTTGTATTGTGAATGTACATCATGCGCCAGATGTAGTTGATGGGAATATCGCCTAGCTGATATTTATCGGGCTGACAGCATTGTCTGACCCTAGGCAGCGGACGTTGTGATGTAAAACACAAATAAAGAGGAGAAAACAATGTATCCAACTAAAAAACTTGTATCACGAAAATTCCTGCTATGCCTGACCGTATTAACCACACTATTTGCACTGCAAGCCAACGCATCGGCTTGGGTAAATAAGTCCGGCACCACCAGCCAGACGGGTGATGTGCTTGAGCTTGTGGGTGACTGGAATGATATTGCCAGAGCAGAGATTGAACTCGATGTGGAGCAGGGCCAAACCTACACCCTGCGAGGTAAAGTCAAAAATACCCGTGACGGACTAAAGACGTATATCGGGGTGCTAAATGGCACAGAAAACATTGAACACTACAAAAGTGAAACCACTTATAAAGCAATTCAACCTATTACTTTCGTTGCGCAAAGCGACACAGTCATCGTTTATTCTTCAGTATGGCGCTATCAGGATCCCGGTACCGGATATGTTAAAGATGTAGAGCTGGGCGTGCCTGTTCTAGACCTGCCGGCTAGTGGTGAAACTTCTGGTGGTGGAGGTGGTTCAGGAACCGGTAATTGTGATGGTAACTACACTCTTTGTGACGATTTTGACGGTTCTACGGTTGATAGCAGCAAATGGTATGTACTTCGCAAACAATGGGGTGGCAACGGCGCCAATGGTGGTGTGGTTGAAGATAATGTCGCGGTTTCAAATGGTAATCTGGTACTGACCGGATTAGGCAATGATTATACCGGCCCGGTACGTGGCATCAATAAAGATGGTTCTCAGCGTTCCGATGGTAAGAAGACCGGAGGAGGTATAGCATCCAAAGATTATCTGGGTTCCGGTATTTATGAAGTACGCATGAAAGTATTGCCTGAATTAGGTGCGGTTTCGACTATCTGGACTTTCCATTATCAGGAATTTTATCCCGGTGATCAGGAATACATTGATAACAATGGAACCGGTAGTTACTGGGCATCGAATCACGAAATTGATATCGAGATCCCCGGGCGTCCTAACGCTGCGTTTGAAAATATTTCTTTTGATTATCTGCTGGCTAATACCTGGCGAGGTGAAAGAGAAAGCGAATATGACGTCAATTACGTTAACAGCGGTGACAACGCAGATGGTCAGTTTCACGACTATAAATTCATTTGGCACACCGGCGGAAATGGCGAAACACCACGTGTGGAATTCTATCGTGACGGCCAGTATCTTTATACAGAAACGGATCATATTCCAAATTATAAGGGGCGTTTGTGGCTAGCTGTCTGGTTTGCTAATGGCTGGGCTGGCGTTGCGGATTTTGATTCTGACAATATGGTGATCGATTACTTCAGGTTTACCGCATTTGACGAACCGAATGATGCAGCAGTGGCTGAAAGCTATCCCTGCGCCGGTTTAATTGGCTGCGTCGAATAATATAACAACATCTGTAAACACCGCTGATATAACCAGGCAGCGGTGTTTTCATACAATAAAAGCAGAGAAAAAAATGATCATAAAGCGAATTTTCACCCTGTTAATCGCCATTGTTGCCTTGCATACGCCATGTATTGCTGCAGAAGTGACCCCTAATATTATTCCACAGCCGCAGCAGGTCGCGCTCACCGGCGGCAAATGGTCTATGCAAGCTGATACCTTGATATGCGCATCTGCGCAGAGCCAATCATCGGCACAGCTACTCAATACCTTTATCACTTCAGTTTTTGGTCAGACGCTGGTGGTTAAGCAAAACTGCACAACAAACAGCATAGTATTCAGCACTGACAAGACAATGAAACCAGAAGCTTATGATCTGGAGATTAACCAGCAAGGTATTGAAATCCGTGCTTCAACTGATGCAGGTTGGTTTTATGGCGTACAGAGCCTGATGCAAATCATCCAGAATGGAGAGTCTGTTGCCAGCAGCTTTCCTTACTCTCTGGATACCATGACCATTTCCGATGCGCCCAGATTTGCCTGGCGTGCTTTTATGCTGGATGAAGGGCGACACTTTTTTGGTGAACATCAGGTTAAAAAGATGCTGGATGAAATGGCACGCCTGAAAATGAATGTTTTCCACTGGCATCTGGCAGATGATCAGGGTTGGCGCATTGAAATTAAAAAGTATCCTAAACTGACTGAAATAGGTTCCATGCGTAAAAGTACGCAAGTGGGTGCCGAGAAATGGGACTCTCCCAAACAATCCGGTGAACCCCACGGTGGTTTTTATACCCAGCAGCAGATCCGCGAACTGGTAAAATATGCTGCAGACCGACACATTACTATCGTGCCTGAAATCGAAATGCCCGGTCATTCCAGTGCAGCCATTGCGTCTTACAGCTGGCTGGGTACCAGCAAAAAAGCCATTGAGGTACCGACCAAATTTGGTGTGTCTAAAGATGTTTATGATGTCAGCGATGACAAGGTCATTGGCTTTTTAACAGATGTACTGGATGAAGTGGTAGCGCTGTTCCCTTCCAAGGTGATCCATATCGGTGGCGACGAAGTGAAGTACGACCAATGGAAAAGTTCACCGCATGTTCAGCAATTTATGCAGCAGCATAATCTGCAAACACCAGCAGAATTGCAGGTGTATTTCACCAATATGATTTCCCAGTATTTGCAGAGTAAAGGTAGGCGAATGATGGGCTGGAATGAGATTCTCGGTCATCACCTGCATGAATATCAGAGTGAAGCAGATACCGAATCTAATCAGTCTCTGGCCAAATCCAGTGTGGTGCACTTCTGGAAAGGCGATTTGGCGCTGGCGACCAAAGCGGCAAAGGATGGATTTGATATTGTTAACTCTATTCACAGCGAAACCTACCTGGATTACGACTACAAAACCATTCCTCTGGCTAAGGCCTATGACTTCGATCCTGTACCAGCTGGGCTGGCTGACGGGCTCAAGCATAAAATAATTGGTAGTGGCTGCCAGATGTGGACCGAATGGGCATCCACACGTGGAGAGCTGGAATACATGATATTCCCCCGTATTGCGGCTTATGCCGAGGTGGACTGGACTGAGCCGGCTGCAAAAAACTTCGCAGATTTTAAGCGCAGGTTAGTGAAGTTGAAGGCCATCTGGTCTGCGAACGACATTTTATTTGCGGATATTCAGGACTAAGCCAGCGCTTAGTCTAGGGCGTCGCGATCAAAAGGCTTTGGATTTGAACAAAACTCATACACCAAAGATCAACACGCCCTATTAATAACGGAATAACTTTTATGCATCATCATTCGAACAAGTCTACGGCGCTGCTCTCTTTGCTGATTATTGCCACATTGTTTTTTATTTTTGGTTTTATCACCTGGCTGAATGGCGCACTTATCCCTTTCTTGCAGATTGTCTGTGAATTAACCCCAACAGAATCCCTGGTGGTCGCATTCAGTTTTTATATCGCTTATGTCGTCATGGCATTGCCTATGGCCAAAGTGATTGAGCGATTTGGTCTTAAAAATGCCATGTGCATTGGCTTGACCATGATTGCGGCAGGCGCTTTGCTGTTTGTGCCAGCAGCACTCTCAAGGCAATTTGCCCTATTTTTGTGTGCACAATTTGTGTTAGGCGCAGGGTTAACTATCTTGCAAACGGCAGCCAATCCTTATCTGGTGGTCATGGGGGATCAAAAAACCGCCGCAGTACGGATTTCTATTATGGGGGTGCTGAATAAAAGTGCAGGTGTTTTAGCGCCAATTGCTTTTACGTCTCTGGTGTTGAGTGACTTTGCTGATGTCAGCGTTAAAAGCATCGAGCTGTTGTCAGTAACGGACAAAAACAACCTGATGAGCGATTTGTCTGCATCGCTGATCATGCCCTATTGCTGTATGGCTTTGGTATTGTTGGTGATGGCGTTATTACTCAAGTTTTCCCCTTTACCTGATATTGACATGCACAACGAAAATGCGCAGGACAAAGCACAACAATCAGTTAGTTTACGTGGGTTGTTACATTTCCCACATCTGATTTTTGGTGTCATTGCGCTGTTTCTGTATGTAGGGGCAGAGGTTATCGCTGGTGACACTATCGGGCTTGTAGGCTCTAAATTAGGCTTGGCCAATGCAACTTCACTGACTTCTTTTACCATGGCCTTTATGGTGGCAGGTTACCTGTGCGGGTTAGTACTCATTCCGCGTTTGCTAAGTCAGGAAAAAGCCTTGGCTAGCTCCGCGGTCATAGGGATGATAGTTACCATTTTTATATTGTGCATTCCATCAGATTCATTTTTGCTCAGTCATTCGGTACTGGAGTTTGTCAGCAACAAGAATATCCCGGATATCATTTACCTGATTGCCTTTCTGGGGTTTGCTAATGCGATTGTATGGCCGGCAATTTGGCCAATGGCGTTAAAAGGACTGGGTGCATATACCGCCAAAGGCTCAGCGGTTCTGATTATGGCTATTGCCGGTGGTGCGATCATGCCATTGGTATACGGTGGGTTGTCTTCTGTCAGTTCAATCTTTACTGCATATGCCATTTTATTGCCCTGTTATCTGTTTATTTTGTTTTATGCCATTAAAGGACACAAAGTGGCTCGGCAACCCAGTGCTAATAAGCCGTTATCAACTCAGGAATTCGCCAATGATTAAATTATCAACGGCTGTTGTGTGCGGTTTATTATCTGCGGGGTGCCTGGCCAATACGCTCGAGGGAGTGTGGAAGCTGGTGTCCGCCAAACACCAATATGAGGGTGAGCAGCAGTGGGTAACCCTGGACATCCGTGACAGCTTTGTTTCGTACAAGATACTAAAGGACGGTTATTATTCGGTGATTACCCAGGATGCCGGCAAAAAGATCTTCGGTGCCAAAATGGGGCGTTATCAGCTTGCAGACAACCATTACAGCGAACAGTTTATAGCGCATGATCAACCGCAGTTTATAGGTAAGCGGCATGATTTCACCTATAAACTGGCTGGCGAGAACTGGTTTATTTATTCAGATGACATTGTTGAACAATGGCAACGCGTTACTGCAAATCCTAATCTTGATCCTGATTAATCTGTAACGACAAACTGCCTTTTTGTGACGTGGCTGTTTGATGTAAATTAAGCAGCCGCTTGAATTGATTCAATGAATTACGTATTGCAAATAGGGGTGACCAGTAACCCTTGCGGTGAAAATCGATGATGTCTTCATTGGCCATATAACTTAATTCAGAAGTATTGATAGTGAAAAATTCTTCTGTTTGCGGCTGTTGTCCCTCAAGTTGCAGAGTTAACTGGCATTCGGTAATCAGATTGCGGTTAACCAGTGCCTCAACAAAAATTTCTGTTTGCAACATCGCATCCTGAACCAGTTCAAGTTGGTGGGTCATATCAGCTAAAAAGGCAGATTTTTGACCGTTTTCAAATAGTGGTTTGCCCTGATTTGTTGCAACCAGCGGTGACGACATATCCACACGCAAGCGGGTGTTTTCTTCTTCCGCCAGACAAAAACTAAAAGGAGCAATTTCCAGCCCTATTGGCATATAGAGTCCCCGCCAGTGACCTTGCTGATCAAGCATCAGATTATGTTGGGGGGTCAGGCCTAAAATAGCTGTTAACTGAAATTTGCCAGACTGCTCATCACGTAATAATACCACCGGACAGTCACTGGCAATTTCTGTCACTTCTTCGGCAACAATACTGCTGCATGTGATGGATTTTAAGTGAGCAAATGAACTGGCTGGCAGTATCCCCAGATTCTGCTCGCCAAGTTCAGCAACAGGAACCAGTGAATTGTTTGAATCAAATGACTGCATAATAAACCTTAAAATTGATAGTGATATTTTTGAATAAGCGCCCGGTCTTGGTGTGCGACAAGTTCACTTAATTCGGTAGAGTAATATTCGCGGTATGGTCTGTGTTTACTGCTATTGGCCTGGGGCGCATGTTGCAAATAATCAGTGGTGCGCGCCACTAAAAACGGATCGGTTTGTTCAAGATAATGCCGCAAACTGTCTCTCAGGTTCTCTGCCGGTAGCACGGTCGGTGAATTCGCGCCCTTATACATGCGCTGATACAAAAACGAATAAAACCCGGTGTCTGTCTGCATATGTTCGATATCAGAGCGAATCAGGTTTAAACCGCTATTTTGGAATTGTTCGGGCAAGGATGCCATCAGTTTATCGCGTAGCTGACTGTTGTCCGACAGAGTGAGCAGATTGCTTATGCTTTGTTCAAAACCCTGTTGTCCATAGTTACTCACAAGATTAAATAACAGATTGGGTTGAGCCATTTGCGACTGAAAACTGAACCAGGATACATAATAAGCCCAGGGGTTACGTACCGTTCCCATAACAGGTAAACGCTGGTAGGCAGCCGGTAATTCGCTGTACGGCAGGTGGTAACCAATTTGTTTGGCATAAGGAATTCGTTCAAGCAGCATCCGGTTAACAAAGGTGCCGGCAGATTTGTGCATATGCAGGAATACAAATTTAGGGCAAATAACCATTAACTGTCCTTTGCATTAATCAAAAAAATGTTCCATTTCCGACATCCAGGCAAGGTAGTTTTTTGCATGCCCTTTAGACCGATGATGAATAGGTTCTTTTACCTGCGCAGCGCTGGCAGAGCCGACCGCAGCCTGATTTTTATGAATATCAACACAATGTGCTTGCCACTCTAGTCCACAAAATTCCAGCAAGGCTTTAGCCTGAGTTTGTGGCTGGCTAACCAGCTCTTCATAACTCACCAGAGTCACGCGCTGTGGAAAATGCGCTGCTAGCCACAAGGCCAGTTCACGAAATATTTTTATATAACGGGCACAGGAGACTAAATCCAGTGTGTAGGTATAAGTCCCACTGCCATATTCAAATACCTGGCGATAATTACCTATTAGGGTATCCAGCGGATCGCGCAGCAAGCATACTATTTTTGCCTGTGGCAGCGCTTTGAGAATGGCTCCCGCCCAAAAAATATTAAGCGGTAGTTTGTCCACAAAGTAGCGTGCACCGTTGTGCAGGTAAGCGGTAGATTGCAGATACTGACGACCAATCTGTGCAAAATCGCTGTGCTGCCACTGCTCATCCAGCGATTGAGCATCAAATAATGCAGTGTATGATTTTTTACCCTGCGATTTGGCAGCCAGACTAAACTGCAAACGTTCACCACAGCCCACCACCTCACTGTGATTGGTCAGTATGCGTTCCACTACTGTGGTACCACTTCTTGGCATACCGGTAACAAAAATCGGGCTTTGCTGCTGCGCTGAATCACTTTCCGCTTGTTGAGGTATGCTGTTGATATATTTTTGATAAACGTTTTTGATTGCCGCGGCATTATCCACACAAAATGCTGCAGTATGCGGACAAACCCTGCGCAGTTTGTGTTTACCGGTTTCCAGTGTATTTAATGATTGTTGATACTGCCCCAAATCGTCCCATTCCTTGGCCAGGCTATGATATAAATTAATCGCCGCCCAGGGGTTACGGGTATTTTCGAGCAGTTTTTCTAATTGCCGAGTGTGATTGGTTTGCTCAGTCGCCTTACGCGCTTTACTTAATCCGGCATAAGCCATGGCATAATCAGGATAGGTTTGAATGCTTTTGTGGTAGGCATCCACTGCCTGCGGGATCTGGCCGGACAAGGTGTGCGCCATTCCCAGATCGTAATAAATACTTTCGCTGTTCTCGCCCTGCTGCACTGCCTTGGAGTAGGCTTGTGCACTTAATTTATACAAGCCTATTGCATGAAATAATTTACCGCAATTTCGCCAATCGGCACTGCTGGCGGCTGGATTGTGCAGTACGCTAACGGCTGAGTTTTGTGCCTGTGCAAATTGGCTTAAGGCAAGTTGTGCAAAGGCGATACGCACCAGAATTTGCGGATGTTGCGAGGAAAAGTCGACAACTTTCATCAAACAGTCAAGTTGCTGCTGATGCCAGCCTCTTAGTTCAAATATCTGGGATTGCAGTAAGTGAATCTCAATATCGTCAGCGTGAGTGTGAACCAGTTGCTGTAAAATAGCGTCGGCCTGAACCAGTTGCCTGTTGTCCAGATATTGTTTGGCCTGCTCTATTTGTTGTTGATGATCGGTAGCGGTTAACGGCATCTGGCTACACTCACGCCTGTAATCGCCCTAGTTGCGGATCGTTAATGGCTTCATGGGGGATGACAAAATCAAAAATAATATGATAACGAGCAAACTGACTGGCATTTTTAACACTGTGGGTGCGTCTGTTGTTCACTTCCCATAACTCCCCTGCAGGCAAGGTTTTATTTTCATCATCGATACAAAAAGACACTGCTTCATTGGTAATAACCGGCCAGTGAATACGGTGCGCTCGGCTCAGTGAATAGCCGTGATCGGTGTGCGGTTTGATTTCAGTGCCTGCGGCAAGGCGTACCAGAATGATGCGCACAAAATAGGCTTGGTTAAAACGCAGTTTTTGATAGTCCTCATGCTGCTCTTCCAGTGACCGGTAATAGTCAACGATGTTTTGCATTGCAGGCTCCAGCCACTGGGAGAATCCGGCAAGTTGTTTATGTACGGTGGGAAAGCGATGCCTGAAATCGGCATCAAATATTAACGGGATCATCTGTGTGCTGGCGTGTACATCATACACATTCTGCCTGTCGGTATTTTCATTCCAGACTGAATCAGGCATGGCCGCAATGTATTCTGCCAACGCTGAACAGTCGGCTTGTCCTATTTTTCTAAACTTGCCTTCAAAGTACATTTGCCACCTGTAAAACAAAGCGCCCCGATAGCAGGGCACCTGACTTCTACCATTTCCCGGATAAGCCTAATACATAGCGCTTACCAAAATTGCTGTAGTCCACAAACAGATTTTCAAATCGGCCGTGGCGACGCAATGTTTCTCCGGTTAGGTTAACGCCTTCTACAAACACAGTAATACCATCAAATAAGGCGTAACTCACCCTGGCATCCAGTTGCTCATAGTCGGCGGCAAATACCGGTTCGGAAAACTCCTCGCCGAATACGTAACCACTGGCGTATTGTGCATTAGCCAAAAACTTCTTGCGCTTGTTATAGGCTAAACGCGCTCCAAACGGGCCATCCTCATAAAATACCACCACGTTTGTGGTGTCACCCAGACCTGGTAACGCCGGTTTAGTTTCATCAAAGGAGGTACCGTCAAATTCGGTATCCGTATTTACAAAGGTATGATTCGCCTGATAACCCAGACCATTATCAAATACCTGGGTAAGATTGACAGAAATACCGGATACTTCAATGTCTTCGGCATTTGATGGCATAGTGACCTGAAAAGTGTTGTAGGCGCTGTTGGCAATGGAATCCACTACGACATCATCTACGGTACGTCTGACGATATAATCATCTATGCGTTTTTTATACGCTGCAATAGACGCCATACTGCCTGTTGCAAAATACCATTCCAGTGATGCATCCAGGTTGAATGACATATAAGGTGTCAACTCGCTATTATTTGAGCGCGCTACTCGCAAGTCAGCATTCATGGTCCCCGGTATAAATTTAGGTGCCATATCTTCCAGGAAAGGGCGTGTCATGGATTTAGAAGCGGCCATTCGCAGTACGACATCATCGGTCAGTTCCAGTTTTAAGTTGGCTGAAGGCAGCAGATTATCGTAGCTGTTGGACAAGGCCTGTCGGGTTAGCCCCTCGGGACCATCCGGATCGGCATATAACGGCACCAGACAGGTTTGTTGTGGATTAAAATCACAGGGTGTTTCCGATAAATCATTGATTACGCGAGAATAACCTACTGCATCTAAATCGGTTTTGGTGTATCTGGCACCGACGGTAAATTGTCCGTACATGCCGGCCATTTCAAAGTCATAGGCACCTTCCAGATAATAAGAAAAGACCTTTTCTTTCACTGCAAATGAGTCGCCGGTCAGTGCTGCTCCAAACCCGCCATTATCCAGAAATGCCTGATAATTACGTAAGGTGTTGGCTCCCCTGCGCGGATCGCTGCCATACTGTTCTGCTACACTGCTGGCAAACTGCGGATCATTAATTAATGCATTAAATGCATCCAGATTAATCAGGAAAATATCGTTATTTGAGCTGCCCGGCTGACCCAGTTTGGTCGAGTCGACCTGCATAATACCATCACTGATTTGTTCAAAGCCTCCGTCCGGGAAAGGTGTTCCCGTTGACGTTGACTGATGGTACAACGTCTGTACAAAGTCTGGCGTTTCATAAGTATCGCTACTTTTTTCTGCGGTTTCATAGGCAAAGCCGGTGCGTACTGTCAAATCCTTCAAGCTGTTGATCACAAAATCTAGCTTAACATCAACATTTTCGGCATCTACATCCTCACCGTAGTCAAACTGGCGTCTCACCCGCAAATTCTGGGCATTTTCAGGCTTTGCAAGGAATGAATCCGGTGTTTGGGTGATAAAAGGTACATCCTGGCTTAGGTCAATGACGATAGTTTCACCATTGATCACTTCCAGGCTGCGGCGCGAATTGAGGCCGGGATTACTATCTTTGGCTTTTGACCATGCCGCATCCAGATTCATCTTTATATCATCGCTGAAGGCGTAGCTGACATTGGCACCTAGCATCTGGGTAGTGGTATCACGGAAATCATCCAACCTGTTGTAAGCCTGTCCCGTTCCCCAGGAGATACCATTGGAAATGCGGGTAAATACGCCATTTTCATCCACTTCAGTCTGTGAAATGTCAGTCAGCATATCGCTTTCTGAGGGCATGCCAAACTGGCCACCGGCATAAGGTGATGGCGCATATACCGCTCCAATCCAGTTACTAACCTGATTAGTGGTCGATTGCACTTTAAATTTGGAATAAAGGTAGTCGAGGGTGACATCCAGGTTATTATTCGGGCGAAACTGCAATACTCCGCTGATACCCAGACGATCACGATCTTCATCTTTCACATTGCGGCTAATTTCAACCGGACGATACACTGCATCGTAATCCAGGTTGGTATACGCCACGTAGGCATAGGCGGATTTGTAGCTACTTAAAAATGTACCCTGAGTACGTATACCACTGGAATTGGTTTGATAAACACGGTTTTTTCTCGATTGCAGCGACACTGCTAATAAAGCGCCAATTGTTCGATCTGCGAAGGTGTTACTAATAAGGAAAGAACCCTGTGGTGTGGTCTTTTCCGCTTCGGCTTCATAACCTGCCTTGATTGAACCTCTGATTTGCAAACCATCATACGACAAGGGTCGAGCGGTAATGGCGCTAACGGTTCCACCCAGTCCACCTTCACTCAACGAAGCATTCTGGGTTTTATAAACCTTTAGTTCACTGACCAGTTCTGCTGCGATGGTATCAAAACTGAACGCACGAGTTGGTTCGGTACTGGCAACATGACGCCCGTTTAATAAAACGGAGTTAAATTCTGGTCCCAATCCGCGAATGGTCACAAAGCGCCCCTCGCCCGAGTCCCGGTCGATAGACACTTCCGGTATCCGCTGCAGCGCTTCGGCCAGGTTTGCATCGGGAAATTTGCCGATATCTTCGGCAGATATCGCATCAACGATAACATCTGAATTACGTTTCACTTCCAGACCCGCTATCACACCGCCACGGATCCCCTGAATCTGAATGACTTCAACGTCATTGGGGTCGGTTGTGTTCTGTGTTGCGTCCTGAGCAAACACTGCTCCAATATTAGCGAGCAAAATCCCGCTTATTGCTGCAGCGACTCTGGAGGGGCGGCTTAAGGGAGTGCTAGTGATTGCTTTGTGTTTCACGTATTTCTCCTTTTTTATAATAATTTAGCTTTTATTTCATTTGGTTTTATTTAAACCGTATTCGAAAGATAAAACATCACCATATTGCAGGCATCACTGCACAAAAGCCGGACAACTCTACTACGGATTAAATGATACTTTCTCTAAGTTAATCAATTAAATAACATTCAAGTCAGTTAATCCTGCGTTAATCAGGCCTACGAACCTATTACCTCGCAATGTTAGAAAATATAACCATACGATTAAATTAAAAGCAACATAAATTTCATTTAATACTCTTTTTAATCTTAAAAACTTAATATTAGGTTGAATTAAGTTTCATTTTATTTCATTGTATAGGTCAAATAGTTGACCTTAAACGTAAATAGCAGTTGTAAACAGCCATGATGGCAGGAGTGCATTAATGATTTCTTTGGCAGACAGAATTAAAAAACACAAAGCAGGTAAAGGTGGCGGGATCTATTCCGTTTGTTCAGCCAACCAACTAGTGCTGAAAGCAGCCATGCTGCATGCGAAACAAAACCATGAGCAACTCCTGATTGAATCTACCTCCAATCAGGTAAATCAGGACGGCGGCTATACCAGTATGATTCCAGCGGATTTTCGTGAATATGTACATAAACTGGCACATGACACCGGATTTCCGCTACAGCAGCTGATTTTTGGTGGTGATCATTTAGGCCCCAATTGTTGGCAGCACCTCAGTGCTGAAGAGGCGATGGCGAAATCAGATGTGCTGATCGCTGAGTATGTCAAAGCCGGATACAGCAAAATTCATCTCGATTGTTCCATGTCCTGTGCAGACGATCCAGTTCCTTTATCTGATCATCAGGTCGCTATGCGTGCCGCCAGATTGTGCAAAATAGCGGAACAAGCCAGTATTCAGGCAAAGTTGCCACCGCCTGTTTACGTCATCGGCACTGAAGTCCCGGTTCCGGGGGGAAGTAACGACGATGAAGAAGTATTACAGGTCACTGCGGTGGATGCTGCAGCGCAGACCCTGGCTATTCATAAAGAAGCTTTTACCAAAGCGCAGTTAATTGAAGTATGGCCGCGCATTATCGGCCTGGTAGTGCAGCCGGGGGTTGAGTTTGGTGCGCACTCTATCCATCACTATCAAGCCGATAAGGCTCAGGCATTAAGCAAAATGCTGGATACCGAAGCGGATATGGTTTTTGAAGCCCATTCTACCGATTATCAGAGCGCCGAAAATCTGCAGCAACTGGTACAGGATCATTTTGCCATTCTTAAAGTCGGACCCTGGCTTACCTTTGCCATGCGTGAGGCGATTTTTGCTCTGGCTGCTATTGAGCAGGTTTTGTGTAACGCCGATGTATGTAGCGATATCCAGAACATATTGCTGGATTGTATGCAAAAAAGTCCCGGTCATTGGCAAAAATATTATTCACAGCAGCAACATCAGCAGAAAATTGACTGTCTGTTCAGCCTTAGTGACCGTATCCGTTACTACTGGCTGGAACAACCGGTTCAGCAAGCTCTTGCCATATTGTTTGAAAACCTGACCAAACAAGCTATTCCGTTGACATTAGTCAGTCAATTTTTTCCTGAACAATTTGATGCTGTGAATCAGGGGGAATTGCAGCCAACACCTGATGCCCTTGTTATCGCAAAAGTCAGGTTGGTGCTGCAAAAGTATTCGCAGGCATGTCAATGAAATTAAATGAAACAAAAAATGAATTAATCATGTGGTATTAACAGCCAATGCATCACGCCGTTGCCTGTAGCAATGTTTACTGTTGTTACAGAGCAACCCAGGTGCGATAAAGCATACAGCCAGATATCTATTGGTTTAGTCTAAGAGTGAAAGTAATGACTAAAGTTTTATTTAGCAAAGTTTCAATTGCATCGCTTTAGCTTAAAGAACTACAATTCCTTACACATTAAAGATTAAATGAAATTCAAGGGAATAACGTGCGCGATACCAGTCATCGACGAGATAGAATTGCCACCATGCTCAGGGACAAAGGCAGTGTCCAAGTGAATGATCTGATACAGATGTTTGCTGTATCAGGAGTGACCATACGCAAGGATCTGCAATTCCTGGAAAAACAGGGAATTGCCACCAGAGCCTATGGTGGTGCCATGTTGTCGATGAGCAATGTATTTGCAATAGAATCGCCCTTTGAACGAAAAAAAGATATCAATACCTCTGCCAAAATTAACATAGGTAAAATTGCATCAGATCTAGTACATAGTGGTGATTCAATCATCCTGGACGCCGGTTCAACTACATTGCAGGTTGCAGCTAATCTGTCAGAAAAAGAAGACCTTACGGTAGTCACCAATTGCCACAACATCATTACAGAGCTGACCCCCTATAAACAGATTGAAGTGATTTCATTGGGGGGCACCCTGCGCCGCAAAAGTAATTCTTTTTACGGCAAAAGTGCAGAACACGCCCTACAAAGGCTGCATGTAGATAAGTTGTTTCTTGGGGTGGATGGATTTCATATGGAGCGGGGGATCACCACACATTTTGAAGCGGAAGCCGAGTTAAACCGTGTAATGTGTTCCATTTCCAGCGAAGTGATAGTGGTTACCGACTCTTCCAAATTCGGCAATATCTGCCTGCATAAAATTCTCGAACCTAAGAATGTCACCAAAGTGGTTACCGACAATGCTATACAGCCAGAATATCTCGAAGGCTTAAAAAAACTGGGTATTGAAACCATAGTTGTGTAGTTGACGGCGCCTAGGCTTAATCTGACTCCGATATTGCTGTGGCTATCCCGAGCGTCTTTATGCGCGAGGCGTTCTGATATAGCCTTTGTACATGAATTATCTTGCTCATCTATTTCTGGCCCAGCCTAACCCTGATTCCCATACGGGTAACCTGTTGGGGGATTTTTGTCGTGGGATCGATACAACGGTATTTTCTGACAGAATACTGGCCGGCCTTCGCAACCATCGTATGGTCGATAAATATACCGACACCCACCCAGTGATCAGGCAAGCCAAACAGCAATTTAGACACTCGCAGCGCCGCTTTGCCGGTATTGCGCTGGACGTTCTGTTCGATCATTACCTGATTGTGCATTGGTCTGAATACAGTCAAACGGATTTTGATCAATTCTGTCAGCAAGCCTATGCCAAGCTGGCGCAGCGTTTAGCCATTATGCCACCTCGTATGCAGCAAGTGATCGGTAGTATGGTTGAACATCAATGGCTCAGCCAGTATCAAAGTCTGGATGGCGTGGCCCGGGCATTAGACGCTATTGCCAAGCGTATCCGTTTTACCAACCAGTTTGCTGGCAGCATCAAGGATATCGAACAAAACTATATTGAATTCGAGCAATGTTTTAATCAGTTCTTTCCGACGCTGATTCAACATGTAGATCAATATGGGCCGGAGTAAGTCTGAAACGATTCACCCTTGTACATTAATAGGAACTGGATATCGTTATACGGGGTTTTTGCCCTTGACTTGGATATCCGTTAATTTTACACGCGTACTTTCTTTAGACACCTAAAGAATATATTGTCCTTAAGCGAAATTTCATTTCTTTTTTAACAACGATACTGCTACACATTTGCTGCATATTTCAAAAAAATCTTTTAGAAGAAGATAATCAGGCTTCATTCCTTTATAAATGGTGCACCTGAGAAGATTACAAAATACATCCCTGTATTTTGCCCTACGGGCCGCACTAAAGTGCGTTCAAATTTGTCGAACCTGCAGAGGTTCTACCCACCCGGAATACTAAAAAGCAAAAAGCCGACTAAAGAGCTGTCGGCTTATTACTTGTTGGCGCACCCGAGAGGATTCGAACCTCTGACCTCTGCCTCCGGAGGGCAGCGCTCTATCCAGCTGAGCTACGGGTGCTTAAATTGTTAACGCGTTTTTATTACGTCCATGTAGTTTGGTTCCAGCTCAACATCCGTTGTTTCGCGTTCACCACTGAATTTGCTGCGCGCTCTCGCAAATTCCGGGCGGGGTTCACCCAGCTGAGCTACGGGTGCTTAAATTGTTAACGCGTTTTTATTACGTCCATGTAGTTTGGTTCCAGCTCAACATCCGTTGTTTCGCGTTCACCACTGAATTTGCTGCGTGCTCTCGCAAATTCCGGGCGTGGTTCACCCAACTGAGCTACGGGTGCTTAAATTGTTTCAGGGGCTAGCCCTGAGCGGCGCATATGATACGCAGACAGGCATGTAGCTTCAACTTATTTATAAGTTTGTAAATAAATTAATGATTTAGCCCTAGTTTTTGTGCGGTGATTAAAGACGAAAGTCTTGTAGGGCATTAATTAGTCGTTATAATCGTAGCTCTTTAGTCTCGATCTAGTTGATAATTGACGATAAAAGTCCGTTATTGGGGAAGCGTTGTGAAATTGAATTTAAAAGCATTATTAGTCGTGTTGATGAGCTTGGTAGTTTTTGTTAGCCAAGCAACAGATATGTCCAAAGAAGAAATAAAACAAAGAATCAAACCGGTAGGCCAAGTCACCGTAGCCGGTGCGGTTGAAGAAACGGCAGCCAGTTCAGGCCCGCGTTCCGGTGAAGATGTGTTTAAGGCTTCTTGTTTCGCTTGTCATGGCACCGGTGCAATGGGAGCGCCCAAGAAAGGAGACGCTGGGGCTTGGGAACCGAGGATTGAACAAGGTGAAGACGTGTTAATCAAGCACGCACTTTCCGGATATAATGCCATGCCTCCCAAGGGCACTTGTGGCGATTGTTCGGAAGATGAAATTAAAGCGGCAATTGAATATATGATCGAAGGGCTTTAATTTATTGAACCGCCGTTAGAAAAGACTGACATTTGTTGGTCTTTTCTTGTTCATCATTGTATGCTTTTACGTCGTCAAATTGTCTAATTTACAGCGAGTAGAAGGCGCTGAGGTTCCATGACGGAAGAAAGTCAAGCCAATGAGTTATCTGTTAAGGAGTTACGGGAACTTGTTCCCCAACTACAGCAGTTAACTGATAAATATAAACGCGCTGAATTGATTCAAAAGGCGCTGTTTGATATTTCTGAATTAGCCAGTTCAGTTAATGAGCTGTCGCATCTATACCCTGCAGTACATAAAATTGTTGCTGGCTTTATGACCGCCAGAAATTTCTTCGTTGCATTACATGACAGTGCAGCGGAAACCGTTGATTTTGTTTACATTGTTGACGAGTTTGACGAACTTACCTTACCCACCATTCCTGCTGCGGAAATGAAAAAAAGTCTTACCGCGCATATTTTCCGTACCGGCACCCATTTGTTTCTGACCAAAGAAAACGTCGACGAGCAGTTAAAGGGGGTCGATGTTGATGAAATCGGCGCTGATCCGGTTGACTGGATCGGGATCCCGTTAAAACGTGACGAGCAGGTGATTGGTGCCTTGGTGGTGCAAAGTTACGATGAATCTGAGCGTTATACCGAACAGGATTTGGAAGTTTTGCTGTTTGTTTCGCAACATATCGTCAATGCACTGGATCGGGTAAAAAGCCGCGAGTTGACTGAACAAACGATTATTGAGCGCACCCAGCAATTACAGGCGATTAACCAGGATCTGGAAGAAGAAATATCGGAGCGCCAAAAAGTGGAGGCGCTGCAACAGGCATTGTTTGAAATCTCTGAACTATCGGCATCTGTCGATGGCGAAATGACCAATTTTTACGTTAACTTGCATGATGTGTTATCCCGTCTAATCAGCGCTCCCAACTGTTATATTGCCACTCTGGATAAAGAGCGCAACACTCTTAATTTCCCTTATTTTAGTGACGAGTTTACGTCTACCATCGAACCTCGACCGGTAGGGCGTGGATTGACAGAATATGTCTTGCGTAACGGGCAAGCTGCTCTTATTGATAAATCCAAAGTAAAAGCCTTGGCTGATGCTGGTGAACTGGACAAGCGTATTCCGGAGAATATGGCACAAACGTCGAATTCCTGGTTGGGCTCTCCGCTAGTGGTCGAAGGCGAAATCTACGGAGTGATTGCAGTACAAACCTATGATGAAGATTCACCTTATAGCCTAAGGGATCTTGAGTTACTCAAGTTTGTTTCTCATCATATTGCGGTAGCGATGGAACGTAAGCGCGCTGCTGACAGTATCAAAAAATACAATCAGCAATTGGCCGAAAAAGTTCAGGAACGTACTACAGAGCTGAACTTGACCAACGAAACTCTTAAAAAACAGATTGAAGAACGTAAAAAAATCGAGCTGAAACTGATCCATGATGCTCATCATGATGCACTAACCGGTTTGCCGAATCGGGTCATGTTCACCAATCGATTGGAACTGGCGGTGGCCAACAAGCAACGCCATAAGGATCAAAACTTTGCGGTATTGTTTATTGATTTGGATCGCTTTAAGCAGATAAACGATACGATTGGCCACTATGCCGGGGATATGTTCCTGATTGAGGTTGCCAAGCGGATCAGTAAATGTATTCGCGGTCATGATTTATTGGCCCGTTTGGGCGGTGATGAATTTGTTATCCTGCTGGACACCTTTGAATCAGTCGAAGACGCTGAAGATGTTGCCACGCGTATTATTAATTCGTTGGCAAAAGTCTTTGTGCTGGAAGACAAGGAAATGTATTCCGGTGCCAGTATCGGCATTGCCATGATGGAAAGCTGGTATCAGACGGCTGATGAAGTGATCCGCGATGCAGATGCCGCGATGTATCAATCCAAATCGATGGGGCGAGGACGCTACGCTTTGTTCAACAAAAGTATGCGCGACAAATTGCTGGAAGAACTCGAACTGGAAAGCGAGTTTCGTCGTACCTTACGCGAATCTGCTTTTGAATGCTTTTTTCAACCCGCGCTTAATCTGGAAACCAAAGAATTTTTGTATTTCGAAGCTTATATCCGTTGGGAACATCCCCGCCTGGGCAAAATTCAGCGCGAACAGTTTTGTCAGGTCGCTGAGGAGAGTGGTCTAACCCTGGAATTGGACAATTTTCTGGTGGAGCAGGCTTGTACCCTGTTGCGTCAGTGGCAATATTCAGACGGCCCGGAAAAACGTTACAGAATTGCGATTAATGTGTCGGTTAACCAGCTGATGCAGCCTAAACTGGTGAATTCCTTGCTGGATAAAATTCGTGCCACCGGGATCAACCCCTACCATCTGGTTTTTGAATTTGACGAAAATGCCCTTAATCGCCGTTCCCAGCATATTCTGCCCGCCTTGACCAAGTTGAAAAAGGCCGGTATTCAGTTGGTGCTGGATAACTTTGGCAGTGGTCTGGCGTCACTGAGTTATCTTTATTCTTTCCCGCTCGATTACGTCAAGATTGATCACCGTTACGTCCGATCCATTCCACGTTCACAGAAAAACCTGAAAATGATCCAGTCGGTATTGAATATTGGTGAGCATCTGGATTTCAAGGTGATTGCAGAAGGTATCGAAACAGCTCAACAGCATCGTGAACTTGTCAGTATTGGTTGTTTGTATGGGCAGGGTGCATTTGTCCAAAAAGCCCAGAAGTTAGTGGTGAGATCAGATAAAACCAGTATTGAATAAACAGCCTCTAGGGTTTACCCAGCATATCGCGCAAATTGGCAATACCCATTTCACTTTTGCGTTGCCGCTCCTGGGGATCGGCTTTGACTTTTTTGTCTTGCCACACCACATCATCAAAGGGCAGTTCATCCAGAAAGCGACTGTGTTCAGGGCGGATAATTTCGCCATACTGTCTGCGTTCACGGGCCAGGGTAAAAAACAGTTCTTTTTGTGCGCGGGTAATACCTACGTAAGCTAGTCGTCGCTCTTCATCGATATTGTCTTCATCGATGCTGGATTGGTGCGGTAATAAGCCTTCTTCCATACCCACCATAAACACATAGGAAAATTCCAGTCCTTTGGAGGCATGAAAGGTCATCAGTTGTACCTGATCAGCCTCTTCTTCGTCTTCACCCCTTTCCATCATATCGCGCAAAATAAGACGGTTAACCACTTCCTGCAGTGTCATGGGGGGATCCAGCTCATTGCCTTCGAGCATATCGCTGATCCAGCCAAACAGGGTACTGATATTAGCCATGCCCATTTCTGCTGCTTTAGGACTGGTGCTGGACTCGTACAAGTATTCTTCGTAATGCATGGATTTAATCATATCGCGAATCACTGCCACACCATCACCGCGCACGGCATTGTCGGCCAGTTCCACCAACCAGCGACTAAATTGCTCTATCGCCACCAAAGGTTTACCGCTAATGGCATCTTGTAATCGGGGATGGCAGGCTGCTTCGAATAAACTGATTTTTAACTGGTTGGCAAAATTACCCAACTTCTCCAGACTAGTACGGCCAATCCCTCGCGTTGGGGTATTGATTACTCTCAACAGCGCATTGTCATCATCCTGATTCACCAGCAAGCGCAAATAAGCCATGATGTCCTTGATTTCGGCGCGACCGAAGAAGGACATACCACCGCTGATTTTATAAGGGATCTTATTGGTGGTCAGCACTTTTTCAAACAGTCGGGACTGGTGATTACCGCGGTACAAGATCGCATAGTCTTTATGCGAGGTGCGGTTCATAAATTTATGTGCCATCAGTTCTGCGACAACCTGCTGAGCTTCATCATCTTCATTTTTGGTGGGGATGACTTTGAGGGTTTCGCCTTGTCCCAAAGTGGAAAACAGTTTTTTGTCGAACACATGGGGGTTGTTCTGAATAAGGATATTGGCGCAATGCAAAATTCGCTCGGAGGAGCGGTAGTTCTGTTCCAGCTTAATCACTTTCAAACTGGGAAAATCTTTCTGTAGTAGCACCAGGTTTTGCGGACGCGCACCGCGCCAGGAGTAGATAGACTGATCGTCATCACCTACTACGGTAAAATGGCGACGCTCCCCTACCAGTAGACGCACCAGTTCGTATTGGCTGGTGTTAGTATCCTGATACTCGTCGACTAACAGATACTTGATGCGCATGTTCCACTTTTGGCGTACCGCTTCGTTGGTTTTCAGCAATAAAGTGGGTAACAGGATCAGATCGTCAAAATCCAATGCGTTATAGGCACGCAAATGATTCTGGTATTGCTGGTAAAAGCCGGCAAACTCCACTTCGCCCGGTGATAATTGCATATGACTGAGTTGTTCAGGGGTTTTAAGATCGTTTTTCCAGTTGGAAATACAGCTTTGCAGCAAGGACAGTTGTTCCTTGTCGCCGTCGAGTAAATCCATAGTCAGATCTTTGAGCAGACTCAGACTGTCTTTATCATCAAAAAGTGAGAACCCGGGTTTTATCCCTAATTGTTTGACCTCGGATTTGATAATTTTTAGACCCAGGGTATGGAATGTGGATACTTTCAGTCCCCGGGCTTCTTTTTTACCCAGAGTTTGCCCCACCCGTTCTTTCATCTCTCGAGCGGCTTTGTTGGTAAAAGTCACCGCAGCAATATAACGGGCCGGCATATTACATTCGCGCACCAGATATGCAATTTTATTGGTGATCACCCGGGTTTTTCCGCTACCGGCTCCGGCCAATACCAGACAAGGGCCGGAAATATAAGTGACTGCCTCGTTTTGTGCCGGATTGAGCTTCATTTGTATACCTTGGATGACGGGGCGGGGATTGTAAAAAATTATCGCTGTTTATACCAGACAAGTGTTGTATATATGGGGCGCTCTACCATCAAGGTAGCGGTAAAAAACGGGTGTTCGCTTTGCTGAATTATCCGTTACAATAAAGCAAAGCAGCCAGACAAACAGACTATTGGAATCTGATTTATGATTAATCCACAAAAACTGGAAGAAATTGCCAAACAAATTACCGATGCCGTGCCTCCGGGAATCAAAAATATGGCTGAAGGTGCTGAATCAAAAGTAAAACAGGTGCTTCAACATCAGCTTAGCCGTCTGGATTTCGTCAGTCGCGAAGAATTTGATGTTCAAAGTCAGGTGTTAATTCGTACCCGGGAAAAACTGGTGGAACTAGAGGCGCGTCTGGCTGAACTGGAAAAACAGGACTAAGCTCTAACTGCAATTGCTCATCTTGTATCTTCGGATACGTTGCATCACCTGGGTAGCTCAATCAGCTTTCTTGGCATGTGATGGATTAGCTTAGGAGTAAAGGGTGACAGAAAAGTACGACCCTAGCGAAGTCGCCGCAATACTTGCCCACGGTTATAGGCGTAACAGACTACTTCAGGCGCTGCTAGTCTCCCGGGTCATTATAATAATCGTTATTCTACATCGCATGTATTTTGGCCAATGGGCCGAAATACCTGTTTTGCTGCTGTTATTTCTGAGCATTTTTGTTATTTCCCGAAAAGCCAAAACAGGTGATATCGATACAGTCGCCGCGGCTTTTATGTGGTCTGTTACCTTAGCCCTTACTTACCTGATCTGGTGCAATCAGGGGTTACGTGACGAAGCGTTGATTGCGTTTCCGGGCATTCTGATTTTCGCGGTTATCCTGGGATCACAACGGTTATTCAAAGCTTTGCTGGCATTTATCGTTGCCAATATTCTGGCTATTGGCTATGTCAATACAGCCGGAATCTATTTACATCAGGCGCTGCCATCTGATTTTGGTGCGGCGATCCTGATCTGCATTTTACTCTTGCTGACAACCTACTGTGTCTGGTTGTTATCCAATGACTTACGTACTGCGCTAAAACGTGTTTCTGAAGAAAATAAGCGGGTAGTCGAGTCAGAGCAGCAGATTCATACTCTGTTGCACCATGATGTATTGACCAACTTGCCCAACCGCAGTCTGGCCAAGGAGAGGTTTAAACAAGCACTTTCCAGGGCGAACCGTAACCAAAAACTCGCCAGTCTGCTGTTTATTGATTTAGATAATTTCAAACATGTTAATGATTCATTAGGGCATCAGGTAGGCGATGCGCTGTTAGTGGGTATTTCCCAACGTTTAGTTGAGCTGTTGCGTGACTGCGATACGATCTCTCGACTCGGTGGTGACGAATTTCTGGTGATTGTCGAAGATCTGGATAATCACCAGCAGTTAGAAAAGTTGGCTGACAAAATTCTTAACAATATTATTTTGCCAGTAAAAGTGCAGGGTAACGACCTGAGTGTCACCTGCTCAATCGGTATTGCGGTTATTCCGGAGCAGGGTGACGACTTTGACTCGTTGTGCGGCAAGGCCGATCTGGCTATGTACGCGGCTAAGTTCAAAGGAAAGAACAATTATTTGTTCTATGAAGATAAAATGGGACAGGATGCTCAGTCAGATATCAGTTTGATTGCCGACTTGCGTGTTGCGGTCAGTAACAACGAACTCTGGTTGGCTTATCAACCCAAAATTGATCTGGCTAATGGTAAGGTAATTGGCGCAGAAGCGTTACTGCGTTGGAATCATCCGCGTTACGGGCTGTTGATGCCCAATCACTTTATTCATCTGGCTGAGATGTCTGGCTGCATTATCGAGATAGGAAAATGGGTGATCCAGCAGGCCTGTCAACAATGTAAACAATGGCATCAGCGCGGGTTTGGCGGACTGACAGTGGCTGTGAATGTCTCGCCGTTACAGTTTAAACGAGGTGACCTGACAGATGTTGTGTTACAGGCATTGCAACAGCATGAACTCGAAGGCCACTGCCTTGAGCTGGAATTGACCGAATCGCTGTTTCTGGAACATAGTACGCCGATGATTGATTGCCTCACCCGGCTGGGTCAGTCGGGTGTGCACTTTTCTATTGATGATTTTGGCACAGGTTATTCCAACCTCGGTTACCTTAAAAATCTGCAGATAGGCACATTAAAAATTGATATGTCATTTGTGCAACTGATGTTGACCAGCCATCAGGAAAAAACCATCGTCACTACTATTATCCAAATGGCAGCCAATCTGGGTCTCAAATCTATTGCCGAGGGCGTTGATTCAACCGCCATCGCATCATCCTTACATAAATCCGGGTGCGATTTCGCCCAAGGCTATTTGTGGTCAAAACCGCTACCCGAAGATGAGTTTATTCAATACTTGCAGAGCCAATCAAGTTAACTTAGACCGTTAATATCCGACAAGAAAAACTTGTAAGCCGGATTATCGGTCTGTTCATTAAAATGGTAGCCCAGTTGCTGTAGATGCTGATTAAAGTCGGCTTGTGAATCAGCCGGAATATCAAACCCTACCAGAACCAGGCCATCTGCAGCGCCGTGATTACGATAATGGAACAAGGTGATATTCCAGCGCTCACCCAAGGTATCCAGAAACTTCATTAGCGCACCGGGGTGTTCCGGAAACTGGAATGAATAGATATGTTCATTGGCAAGACCTATCGGGCGACCACCAACCATGTAACGCACATGCAGTTTGGCCATCTCGTTGTCAGACAAATCAAACAACTTGTAGTCATGCTGTTCGAGGTTGTTGCAGATATGCGCGAATTCCTGTTTGCCCTGACGCAATCTTAATCCGACAAAGACATGAGCTTCTTCCGGCCGGGCGTAGCGGTAATTGAATTCGGTAATAGCCCGTCCGCCCAGCAGTTGGCAAAACTGACGGAATGCACCTTTATGTTCAGGCAAACGGGTAGCAAATACAGCTTCTTTCTGTTCACCCAGTTCGCAGCGTTCAGAGACGTAACGCAGGGTATGGAAGTTGATATTAGCACCACATAAAATACCGCCGATATTTTTGTTTTGTATCTCGGGATGTTGTTTGACATATTTACGGATGGCCGCAACCGACAAGGCACCAGCCGGTTCGGCAATTACCCGGGTATCATCAAAAATATCCTTGATGGCGGCACAGATTTCATCGCTGTTGACGGTTACTACTTCATCAACAAACTGCTGACATAAACGAAATGGCTCGGCGCCGACAATTTTAACTGCCACTCCGTCGGCAAAAATACCGACAGAGGGTAGCTCGACGGGATGACCGGCTTCGAATGCGGCCTGTAAACAGGCGGATTCGTCGGATTCTACCGCGATAATTTTGAGATCCGGCTTTAGTTGCTTAAGAAACACCGAAATGCCGGCAATCAGACCACCGCCACCAACTGCCACAAACAATATTTCCAGATCCGGATTTTGTTCCAGCATTTCCCGTGCAATGGTGCCTTGTCCGGCAATCACATCGGGATTGTCAAACGGCGGGATCATGGTGTAGCCGTGCTGTTCGGCCAGCTCTCTGGCATGCAGACTGGCGCTATCAAAATTGGTACCGTGTAATACGACATTTACGTACTCACCACCAAAGTTACGTACCGCTTCAATTTTGATTTCCGGCGTGGTTTCCGGCATCACTATAATGGCCTGAATACCCTTTTTTTTGGCGGAATAGGCCACCCCTTGGGCATGATTACCCGCTGATGCAGCAATCACCCCGGCATCAAGCTGGCGTTGAGACAACTGACACAGGCGATTATAAGCGCCGCGTAGTTTAAAGGATTTAACCGGCTGCTGATCTTCACGTTTCAGATAAACCGGATTGTTCAGCTCGGCCGATAATTTGTCCAGCTTAACCAAATCGGTTTTTACTGCCGCCTCGTAGACGGGCGACAATAATATTTTATGTAAGTACTCACTGTTGCTTACAGTCAATTTAAATCTCCGATTCAATCTTCAAATAAGGTTTTGTCACGCACCGCACCCAAATCGGCGCTGGTGGCCATCATCGCGTAGGCTTTCAACGCGACAGACACTTCCCTGACACGCTCTTTTGGCTTCCAGGGTTTGTCACTGTTATTCATTTTGTCACGACGACTGGCCAGCTCGGCATCCGAGATTTGGAGCTGAATGCTACGGTTAGGAATATCGATGGCAATTAAATCCCCTTCTTCAACCAACGCAATCGCACCACCGCTGGCAGCCTCGGGTGAACAATGTCCAATGGATAAACCCGAGGTTCCGCCTGAGAAGCGGCCATCAGTCAGCAACGCGCAGGATTTGCCCAAACCTTTGGATTTAAGATAGGAAGTCGGATACAACATTTCCTGCATGCCGGGCCCACCTTTAGGACCTTCGTAACGAATCACCACCACGTCACCGGCAACAATTTTATCATTTAAAATCGCCGCTACTGCTTCATCCTGACTCTCGAAGATACGTGCCGGTCCGGTAAATTTAAGGATAGACTCATCCACGCCAGCGGTTTTTACGATACAACCATTCTCAGCTAAATTCCCTGATAGGACTGCTAAACCACCTTCTGTACTGAACGCATGCTCTAAACTGCGGATACAGCCTTTTTCACGATCTGTATCGGCGGTGGGGTAACGGCAATTCTGGCTAAATGCCTGGGTGGTGCGGATCCCGGCGGGGCCGGCTTTATAAAAAGTGGTTGCCGAATGATTGTCAGGATCCATGATATCCCAATCAGCGATCACCTCGCCGATCGTTTTACCCAGAATATGCGGATTGTCGGGATTAAACAGCTTGGCTCGGTTCAGCTCGGCTAAAATACCCAATACCCCACCGGCACGATGTACGTCTTCCATATGATATTCAGGCGTGGACGGGGCGACTTTACATAGTTGCGGGACTTTACGGGACAACTGATCAATATCTTCCAGAACGAAGTCTACTTCACCTTCCTGAGCGGCCGCTAGCAAATGCAAAATAGTGTTGGTCGAGCCACCCATGGCAATATCCAGACTCATGGCATTTTCAAAAGCCGTACGATTGGCGATATTGCGCGGCAACGCCGTTTCGTCGTTTTGTTGGTAATAGCGCTGGCACAATTCGACCACCAGACTACCTGCACGTTTAAACAGATTCTCGCGATCCGCATGGGTTGCCAGCATTGAGCCGTTGCCCGGCAATGACAAGCCCAGAGCTTCGGTTAAACAGTTCATCGAATTGGCGGTAAACATGCCGGAACAGGAACCACAGGTAGGACAGGCGGAACGTTCAATTTTATCGCTATCGCTGTCTGATACTTTATCGTCAGCGGCTGCCACCATGGCATCGACAAGATCCAGTTTGATAATTTGATCGGATAATTTGGTTTTTCCTGCTTCCATTGGCCCGCCCGATACAAATACCACGGGGATATTCAGGCGTAGGGCGGCCATCAGCATGCCCGGAGTGATTTTATCGCAATTGGAAATACAAACCAGTGCATCGGCACAATGGGCGTTGACCATATATTCCACCGCATCGGCGATCAGTTCACGGGAAGGTAAACTGTAAAGCATACCGCTGTGCCCCATCGCGATGCCGTCATCTACCGCGATGGTATTGAATTCTTTGGCAACGCCTCCGGCTTCCTCGACGCTGCGCGCAACCAACTGGCCCATATCTTTTAAATGCACATGGCCCGGCACGAATTGGGTAAAAGAGTTAGCGATGGCTACTATCGGTTTACCGAAATCACCGTCTTTCATACCAGTTGCCCGCCAAAGGGCCCTAGCTCCCGCCATATTTCGGCCTTGAGTAGATGTTGCTGAACGTAATTTGGGCATTGTCTATATCCTGTCAGTCGTTTCTGTGTCTTTACTTAACTAAAATCTACTGGCGATAGCCAGTTCCATTGATCTTCGGTACTGCCATCAAACAATCCGAAGAACAGTTTTTGTACTTGTTCGGTAATGGGACCGCGGCTGCCATTTCCTACCTTGATACCGTCCACACTGCGCACCGGTGTTACTTCGGCCGCGGTGCCACACATCAGTATTTCATCTGCCAGATACAGCGATTCTCTGGGAATATTTTCTTCCCGCACTCTATACCCCAGTTGTTTAAACAAGGTTATCAGCGTGTCGCGGGTAATGCCGGGCAGAATAGCCGCGGTACAAGGTGTGGTCGAGACCACGCCATCGCGAATCACAAATAAATTTTCTCCGGCACCTTCGCTGACAAAACCGTTTATATCCAGCGCTATGCCCTCAGCATAGCCGTGACGTCTGGCTTCCATCGATATAAGTTGTGATGAAAGATAATTGCCGCCCGCTTTGGCACCGGTTGGAATGGTATTGGCGGCCAGCCTGCTCCAGGAGGACACACAAGCATCAACCCCTTCGTGAAGTCCTTCTTCCCCTAAAAACGAACCCCACTCAAATGCGGCAATGGCCAACTCCGTTTCTTGCCCGAACGGCACCCGGATACCTACGCCGATATCACCGTAAAAAGCGATAGGTCTAATGTAGGCCGACTCCAGGTTATTGGCTTTTATACAATCTTTAATTGCCTGATTAATCTGCTCTTGTGTGTAGGGAATGGTCATCCGGTACACCTTGGCGGAATCCTGCAATCTGCGCGTATGCTCATTTAAACGGAATACGCAGGTACCTTTATGCGGCGTGTGGTAGGCACGTACCCCTTCAAATACCGAAGAACCATAATGAATGGCATGCGTCATGACATGCACGGTGGCATTTTGCCAGGGCATTATTTCACCGTTAAACCAGATAAATTCAGCTGTTTTATTCGTCATCATCGTTCCTTTTCGGTCTTTGTCTAGAAGCGGTTCATCTACGTCTATGCTGGCGACCAAGCCCAATAATACAACCAATTAGGCTGAGCCGTTAGGACGTGTTTGTATTTCATATGCACAAAACAAAAACCCCCGGGTTGTTAATCCGGGGGTTTAGTGTCAGCTCGCTTTTATCGACTCAACCAAAATCCCCGGTTTGATGAATAATCACCACCACGTCCACAGAGATTGAAATTGAAATCATGTTATTGTTCATAATAGCTCCGACAAGCAATGCCTATAGAGTTATCATGCGGAGCCTAATCAGATCAAGCAAATCCTGCATAAAATTGTTATAAAGCTGCATAAGTTAAGATTAAACGGTTGAAATAATGAACGAATGGTTACATTGGGTGGATATCTTGGGGGTGGCGGTGTTTGCTATTTCCGGTACCTTGATGGCGCATAAAAAGCATATGGACGGCTTTGGTGTAGTGGTGCTGGCTTCAGTGACGGCAATAGGAGGCGGCACTACACGGGATTTGATTCTGGATGTGCCGGTGTTTTGGGTGCAGGATAACAGTTATTTATATTCAATTCTGATCGCGGCATTTTTTACCATCATCTGGGTACGCAATAACGACAAATTCCCGTTGCGTTTTTTACTGTTAGCCGATGCAATCGGTTTGGCCTTTTTCAATATCATGGGCGTCCAGAAAGCCTTGAGTCTGGGTGTGACGCCACTTGTCGCCGTAGTGATGGGCACCATGACAGGAGTATTTGGTGGCCTGATTCGGGATGTAATGTGCCGCGAAATTCCCCTGGTACTCAAAGGTGAACTCTATGCCACTACCTGTGTTGTGGGTGGTTCATTGTGTTGTTTTGCCTGGTATCTGGGGCTCGCCGCTGAATACTGTATGGTGATCGGTGGCATTACTACATTAACAATGCGTATTATGGCCATGCGTTGGCACTGGAGCTTGCCGGTATTTAATCAACCCGAATAGTTAATCCGGTACGGGATAAGATAAACGCCCTAGATAGAACTAGAAATGTAACTCAAGGCTAAACTGGATAAAGTCATCCTGGCGGATCATGTAACCGTAATCTTGTGGCTGATTACTGCTAAATAACCACAGATCCAGATTAGCTGTCCAGTTGGCGTTAACACGGGTTTTGGCTTCAATCAGCAAGCTGCGGCTGTCACTAAATTCCAAATCCTGGGCGATCCCGGCCAAAATTTCACTGCCATCCACATCGTTAAAGGCCAGTCGAGTGCCGATAAACAAGTCTTTCTGTGCCATACTGGCCAGTTCGCCCCGGCTGTCGTACTGGAATTCCATCAACCATCCCACATCAATGGCCGACTCATTAACACCGTAAAAGGTGTATTCAAAACCAAAATCGGCAGCATAATAATTGTCAATCAAGTTTCCTTCGCGGCGAATGGCTTCCAGTTTCCAGATCCAGCTGCCGTTAATATATAAGGTTTCCAGGCCGAGCTGATTAATTTGCGGGTAAAACGGCACGAGCTCCGGGGCTCCGGATGAATCGAGTTGTTGGCGCAGTATTGGTTCTCTGGAAGTGCCACTAAAAGCCGAAACCGCCATTTCCCAGTCTCCCAGCATATGATTCCAGCGCAACGCGTAATCGATGTGATGTTGTTCATCATCTGATTCGTAAAAGGCGACATCGGTATTGACCGGAAGCGGGCCCCGCAGGCGCCCTTGCCACCAAGGGTAGGTTCGCTCCCGAAAATAGGGCAGCACGAAAAAATCCAGTGTGCCCCAGTCATGTAATGTTGAAAGGTGCACCATCGGCTGGCCGAGTTTATCTTCGCCATCGGGTGCTTCGACCCAATCTGTCTGGTTGACAATATCCACCAGATGCTGGGTTTCGGTAACACCCCAGAATACTCTGTCGATGCCAAGATGTATTTCCCAATCATCACCGACATGCAAGTATTTCAGTTCGCGAACATCAAAATGGCTGCGTTGCGGATCTTCGCTGTCTTTGCGATAAAAAGGACTGAAGCTGACGGCGTCGTATTCATCATTCCAGGGCAGGTAAAAATCCAGTTGGGCCACCCCCGACCACTGCTGGTCGATTTGTTTGTTGTAGGCAGCAGATTGCGGGAAATAACGAAATTCGGCCGCTAAAAAGCCATCAATAACCAGATTGGCTGAATCGTTTATAACCGGGTCATTGGCAATGGCGTCTTGGCTAGCTCGAAGGGTAGTCCCTTTACTGGATTGTCTGCTCTTTTGTATCGCCGACCTGTTTTTGTCTATTGTGGAATCAGGTGCCTGGGCCGCAGCGGTTAAAACAAGTGGGGCAGCAGCGATATGACGACTCTCTGTTACTATCGGTTTGGCCGGGGGCAGCAGATTGTCCAGATTATCAGGAATAGTCAATTGGGTATCGGCTTTTAAGCTAGTGAGCTGTTTATTATAGAAGGCATGTGGATTACGTGCATAAATTGCACGCATCATTTGCGCCATCGGGATTTTAGTATCCGGTCGATAGCGGTAGGCAATGCTCCACAGCGTATCACCAGCATTCACTTTAACCTGAATCGGTAAGTCTTGTTTGCTCGGCGACGTTTCAGCACTTTTGCTGGAAAATGACATTGCCGCCACCGGTAACATCATAAGCATGAACTTCTTTTTCAACACTTAAATACTACTCACTACTCAATTAAAGGTTAATTTTGCGATTATCTGGCGCGTTTCAGGCTGTTTTTATTAAAATCGTTATCGTCCAGACCGGTATTAAACTTGATATCGTTTATCACCAGTCGGGTACTCTTGCCGGTTAAATGATTGACCACATCCAGTTGCAACGGACGCCAGTATTTACCCAAGTACTGCTTATACTCTGACATGGTCATGGTTTTGAGCAACTGGTCACGGCGACGATCATAAAATTCACTTTTCAGTACCCGATATTCCTGCTTGTCGATCCAGCTGACAATCTTGGCGTAACCGGAGAATTTGTCGGTAGGAACGCTCTGCACCACAAAACAGTCCTGACCATTGAGTGTTTCATCACGTAAATAAGTAAACTTGTATTTGCCCAGTTCGAAGGAACTCATATCTTCATAGGCAAATTCACTGCTCATAAATGCGCCATCTTTATTATTCGACGAGATACGTTTCACCCTTTTGATGGCTGGCAGATATAGCCATTGTTCATCGGGCTCGTTAATATGCGAAAAGGTCAAAAAGGCGGTGCCTTTTACATCGGCAGGCTGTTCAAAAATTGTCAGGCTCTTGTCGCCGTCTCCCTCCATCTCCAGTGCCTTGGTACGAATACTGCGAACATTTTCTTCGCCCTGAGCATCGCGCAAAATCATCTGGATATCTGATTCGCTGCTGCCCCAACCCTTGTCGCGTGCTTTTCGTTCGGTAGAGATAGCCAAACCTTTATCTTCGGCAGCTTTATCGTCGGCACTTTGCGCTGCAGCCAACTGGTTCAGAGATAGCAATGCAATAATGACTGCGGCAATAGTCGAACAAAACTTAGGCTTCATGGGCTCCTCCAGTGTAATTACGTTTATCCAGCAGTATTAAAAACAAGGGTAAGAATAGAAAGTCGACCGCTAAAGCCAACAGGATAATAACGGCGGTTAATAACCCCAGATAGCTATTTAAGGTAAAGGCTGACAACGACAAAATCATAAATCCGACAAACAGCACTAATGTGGTGATCCACAACGCCCGACCCACACTTGAAAACGCATAGCGAACCGCGCCTTCCGGATCTTTACCCTGTTTGCGGGCATATTGATATTTACTCAAAAAATGCACGGTATCGTCAACCACAATCCCCAAACACATGGAGGTGACGACTGATAATGCCAGATTGATATTGCCGTTATACAATGCCCACAGCCCAAAGCCGATACCAGCCGGTGCCAGATTGGGAATAAGGCTTATTAACCCCAGGCGAATATCCTTTAACGCTAGCATTAACAAACCGGAAATCAGAATAACTGCGACAGTGGTACCCAGGATCATGCTCGCCATATTCCGCTCGCCAATATGACCGAACATCAAGGGCACGCTGGCCACCGAGACATCAATATTCGGGCTGTTTTGCGCCATCCAGTTTCTGATCCGGTTTTCCAGTTCTACCAGTTCATGACTACCTAAGCTTTGTACCGTTAGTGTGAGCCGCAGCGCCGATTTGTCGATATTCAATTGGTTATTCAAATCGAGTCCGTAAGGCAACGACATTTCATACATCAACAAATATTGTGCGGATAAGTCTTGTTCCTTCGGCAAGACATACCAGTCCTGGCTGTCGCCATGCATATTCTTGTTCAAACGTTTAAAGGTATCGGTTAGCGTGAAAAGGTGATCGACTTCGGGTTGGGTGCGTAACCAGTCGGATAAACGCTGTACCTGTTGTAAAAACTGTGGATCGTTGACGCCACTGGCATGACCGGTATCCAAAGCAATATCAATGGTGGTAAAGCCGGAAAGGTTATCTTGCAGAAAATCACTGTCCTGACGGAATGTCAGCGAGGTATCAAAATATTCGATAGCCACATCGTTGATCGAATTTAGCGGCACCAATGCGGTACCTAATACAATCAACAGCGACATGGCAGGTAACAGTTTGTTTTTGTGCTTGATAACCCAATTAGCCAGCTTTTCCATGGCACCATTATGATCTTCGGCAAAAGGGGTAACCTTGATTGGTAATATCCGCAGTAGCGCCGGAAAAATAGTGATAGAAAAAATCCAGGCAAATAACACCCCGATGGCGACGATATTACCCAGGTCTTGTAATGGCGGTACATCGGAAAAATTAAAGGTTAAAAAACCGATGGCTGTGGTGGCACTGGTGATAAACACTGGCTTCATATTCAGGTTTAAACTGTGTGCAATCGCCTGTTGCTTGTTCTCACCATGGCGCATGGCAAATAACATCGATGAGGCAATATGCACGCAATCGGCAACCGCGAGCGTCATCACGATAATTGGTGCGTTAATTGTGGCCGTTGACAGGTATAATCCCATCCAGCCTGCTATACCAAGGGTTGCTACATTACTGACAATTATCACTAACAGGGTACCGAAAGTCGCTGATAGCGAGCGTAATAATATCGCCAGCATTAGAATAATGGCTAAAAACATCGCCGGCACCAGCGTTGCGGCATCTTTTTGCGATTCTTCATAAAAGCCGTTGTTCATCATCACAATGCCGATAAGATGATATTGCACATCGGGATATTGCTGTTGAAACTGGTTAACCAAATCGCGGGTAAAAGACACAATTTCTGCCACTTCGGCTGTTTGATCATGTTTATCCGGTAATTGCACGCTGATATTGACCAGCGCCACATGGCCGGATGCGGAAACCAGTTTTTTTAATAGCAGTGGCTCATGGGTGGCAATCTGCTTGATGTGGGCAATTTTCTCGTCGGTCAAATCTGCCGGATCAAGCAATAAAGGTTCGACCAGCAAATCATCCTCTTCTGCTTCAGTATGCTGGTAATTGCTAATCGAATCGACCCGACTGGAATAGGGAATTTTCCAAGCATCTTCGGTTAAGTTCCATAGTAAATCGAGGTGCTGGCGGGTAAATACATTGCCGTCTTGTGGTGCGATCAAAATGCCAATATTGTCATTCTTGTTGAAGGTTTTCTGCATCTGCTCGAATTCAGCCAGTTCAGGATTATCCTGGCCAAAAAAGACTTTGTAATCACCGCGGAAATACAGATTTTTAGCGCCAAAGCCGGTAACCACAACAACTACCATTGTTAGCAGGATAACCAGCCAGGCCCGGTGCAAAATCGATTCTTTCAAGAACTTACTCATTCAACGACAATCCCTGCAGTGAATATTGATGATGACCCGGCGAGTATAGACGGCTACTACCGGATATAGGGTATAAGAAGTGGTTATTGCGTATACAAGATTAGTTTATCCTGATTTTAGGGTCAATAATAACTCCTTGAATATACTAGGGTCTGTGGGTCTTTGGTTTGAATCCTCCGGACAGCATTTGTAAGGTACTCTCGCTCATTTATGTAGAACAACTACACGCATTTTCTCAACCTTGTACAAATACGCTACAGACTGACGCAAAATTCTTACACCAAAGGCCCACAGGCCCTAATAAAGGCAAGCAGAAAATCACCATTCCTGTAAAAGCGTTGTTTATTTGTTGAATATTTCAAATCTGTGGCTAGTTTTAATACAGGAGCCTGAAAACTTTAGTGTTGACAGGCGTGATAGGGAGACTAGATGTCGTTAGCCAGAGTCCATAGCAGAGCCTGTGTCGGTGTAGACGCTCCGCTGATTACTATTGAAGTTCATCTCGCCAACGGCTTACCCGCATTTAACATTGTTGGCCTTCCCGAGGCTTCGGTTCGCGAGGCACGTGACCGGGTCAGAAGCGCCTTAATCAACTCACAGTTTGAATTCCCGGCTAAAAGGATCACGGTTAATTTGGCACCCGCCGATTTACCCAAGGAAGGTGGGCGTTTCGACTTGGCCATTGCCATAGGCATCATTGCGGCGAACGGCCAAATTCCAGTTGATAACCTGAATCAGTATGAATTGCTGGGTGAGTTGGGACTCAGTGGTGAAATTCGTGCTGTCAGTGGTGTATTACCTTTTGCGTTTGCCTGTCATCGTGATGAACATAGCGCCATCGTACCGGTTAGCAATGTACAGGAAGCCGCTTTGATAAAACACGCTAAAGTGCTTGGAGCCGCGCAGTTGCTGGATGTATTTCATCATCTTAATGGCCAACAGCCTTTGCCGTTTGAACCAGCTCAACGCGCTGCATTAGAGGCGAAATATTTTATCGACATGCAGGATGTGGTAGGACAAAGCGCAGCGAAACGCGCATTAGAGATCGCGGCAGCCGGGCAGCATAATATGTTGATGACCGGGCCTCCAGGAACGGGCAAGACCATGTTAGCCAATCGTTTAATCAGTATTTTACCGGAAATGACTGACGACGAAGCATTGCAAACGGCAGCCATTCATTCGGTTTCGGGTAAAGTGGTCGATCCGCAAAGCTGGCGGGCGCGTCCGTTTCGCAGTCCGCACCATACCAGTTCGGCCGTGGCATTGGTCGGCGGTGGCAGTATTCCCAGGCCCGGTGAAATATCGTTGGCGCACAACGGGGTATTGTTTCTGGACGAATTGCCGGAATTTGATCGCAAAGTGCTGGATGTATTACGCGAACCGATGGAATCCGGCACAGTATCCATTTCCCGGGCTGCCCGTCAGGCGCAGTTTCCCGCCAGTTTCCAACTGATTGCGGCAATGAATCCTAGTCCAACCGGGGCAATGGACGACGGTCGTAGTACCAGCGACCAGATCCTGCGCTATCTGAACCGGGTGTCCGGTCCGTTTCTGGATCGGATTGATTTACAGATTGATGTACCCAAGCTTCCCGGTGGCAGTTTCTCCGAGCAAATTAAGGAGCGCGGTGAATCCAGTGAGCAGATCCGCCAGCGTGTCATCCAGGCTCGTAATGTACAGCTCCGACGCGCGGGTAAAGCTAATGCGCATTTAAACAACAAGGAGCTGGAACGTTATTGTCCATTATTGGCCGAAGATCAAAAATTTCTGGAAAGTGCGGTGGAGAAGCTCGGACTATCAATTCGCAGTTATCACCGTATTGTCAAAGTGGCGCGTACTATTGCCGATCTTGATCATCAGGATAATATTCAGCATGCGCATATTGCCCAGGCGTTAAGTTATCGCAGTTTTGATCGTCTGCTTGGCCAGTTAGGCATGTAGTTGGACTGATACAAATCAGGATACCTGTAACATCGATCTAATCAGCGGATCCTGGGCACGTTCCGCCAGACAACAGATACCCAGCTGGAAAGATTCGATATCGGTCAACGCAATACAATTGACCTTATCCCGCGCCACCGAGTTATCCACCACTACTTTAGGCACAATCCCTAGCCCACATCCCAGTGCCACCATACTAACAATCGCTTCATGTCCGGCTACATTGGCATAAACCTTGGGGCGAATGCCGTGCTCAGTTAACCAGTGATGGACAATCCGTTTGGATGGACCGGCTTCGGGCAGGATCATCGATATTTTGCGCCAGTCAACCTGTTCCAGTCGGGTAATTTTGCTCGTTGACGGGCAAATCATCACCAGTGGTCGACTGTCCAGATGATGATGGTGAATATTGGCGGGTAGATCGGGTGTCACCACAGCGATAGCCACATCAACCTGTTTGGTTAAAATCTTGTCGATAGCCATATTAGGATCACCTGTGGTCAGCTGGATTTCTACCTGCGGATAGCGAGCCCTGAATTTGTCCAGAATAGACGGTAGATGGCTGTAACTGGCGGTCACTGAGCAATATAATTTGAGTTGGCCGCGTAATTGCTGGTTGTTTTTACTGAATTCCGCTTTTATTTGTGACCATTGCTGCAGGGTGTCGGCCGCAAAATCACGCATTTTCTCGCCAGCGGCGGTTAAGTTAACACTACGGTTATCCCTGACCAGCAAAATAGTGTCACACTCTTGCTCAAGCCGCTGAATGGCACGGCTTAACGTAGAAGGGCTGACATACATAGCTTCGGCGGTTTTGCCAAAATGCAGGCTGGACGCCAGATGATGAAAAAGTTGCAGGCTACGGAAATCCATCTGTTTAATCCAATGTTGCAAAATATGAAATATAGTTTTGCAAATATATCATTTTATACAACAAAGCCAATCTTCTATCCTTGCCAACGTAAAGTTTAACAACCCTAGTTAAACAATTTTATTTTTAAGGCTTTAATTAATGGCAAATTATTTCAACACCTTGTCTTTACGTCAGCAGCTGGATCAGCTGGGGCGTTGTCGTTTTATGCAACGTGAAGAATTCGCGGAAGGTTGCAGCTTTCTGAAAGGCAAGAAAATCGTAATTGTCGGTTGTGGTGCACAAGGGCTGAATCAGGGCCTGAATATGCGTGACTCGGGACTGGATGTGTCTTATGCCTTGCGTCAGGCCGCGATTGATGAAAAACGTGATTCATTCCAGCGCGCGACGACCAACGGTTTTACCGTAGGCACTTACCAGCAGCTGATTCCGCAAGCGGATGTGGTCTATAACCTGACACCGGACAAACAACATGCTTCTGTGGTTGAAGCGGTAATGCCGTTGATGAAGCAGGGGGCAACCCTGGGCTATTCGCACGGCTTCAATATTGTGGAGGAAGGCCAACAAATCCGCAGTGATATTACAGTGGTGATGTGTGCACCCAAATGTCCGGGCACCGAAGTACGTGAAGAATATAAACGCGGATTCGGGGTCCCTACCCTGATTGCCGTTCACCCGGAAAATGATCCTGAAGGCCAGGGCTGGGATATTGCTAAAGCACTGGCGTCCGCTACGGGTGGTGATCGTGCCGGGGTGCTGGAGTCGTCTTTTGTGGCGGAAGTAAAATCAGATTTGATGGGTGAACAAACCATCTTGTGTGGTATGCAGCAAACCGCGGCAATCTTGTGTTTTGAAAAAATGGTTGCAGATGGCATTGATGCCGCTTATGCCGGTGCCTTGATCCAGTTTGGTCTGGAAACCATTACCGAAGCTTTAAAAATTGGTGGTGTCACCAATATGATGGACAGACTGTCCAACCCGGCTAAAGTGAAAGCCTTTGAATTATCGGAGCAATTAACTGAATTATTGCGTCCGCTGTTTGAAAAGCATCAGGACGACATTATCAGTGGTGAGTTCTCCAGAACCATGATGGAAGACTGGGCTAATGGCGATGCCAACCTGCTGAAATGGCGTGAAGAAACCGGTCAGTCAGCCTTTGAGAATGCGCCGGAATACAGCGGTAAAATCGATGAACAGGAATTCTTCGATCACGGTATTTTGCTGGTGGCGATGATTAAATCCGGTGTAGAACTGGCTTTCGACGTTATGGTCGAAGCAGGTATCCTGCCTGAGTCGGCCTATTATGAGTCACTGCACGAAACGCCGCTTATTTCCAATACTATCGCCCGTAAGCGTTTGTATGAAATGAATGTGGTTATTTCGGATACCGCCGAATACGGCAACTATCTGTTTGCCAATGCTGCCATTCCGTTGTTGGCAGAGAAATTTATGCCATCAATCGGAACGGATGTGATCGGTAAAGGCTTGAGTAACCCATCCAACAGCGTGGATAACAAAACCTTGGTGGATATCAACCGTGCTATTCGTGAACATGATGTTGAATGGATCGGTGATCAGTTGCGTGGCTACATGACGGACATGAAGGCCATTGTCGAAACTCAATGATTTTCCCTGAGCGCGTCATCGACTAGGGTCTGCTTACTCTTTGATATAACCCTAGAACGTAACCCGCTTTTTATAGCCCGGTAATTTACCGGGCTTTTTTTATGCGCAGAGAAGTACGGTGCGCTGAAGTTGCCGGCAACACTCTTCACCTAGGAGTATGTCCTAGATGCCGAACAGCGCCGGAAACGGAGCTGAGATTAGCTATTCAATGGCAATCGTATTTCAACGCTAAGACCGCCCTCGTCATGATTTGACAGTGTAATCTTTCCCCCATGAGATTTAACCATTTTCTCGGCAATACTCAGCCCCAATCCGATACCTCCCGTATCATGATTGCGAGACTGATCAAGCCGGTAAAAAGGCTGCAAAACGGATTGTAATTGGCTATCCGGAATCCCCTTGCCCTTGTCCTGTATAACAATTTGCACCCAATGCTGGTCAGTTGAAGTACTCAATTGGGCGCCATCTGCATATTTAATTGCGTTATCGATAATATTCAGTAAACAACGCCGAATTTCGGTAGGTCGACAGGTCAAATTTATCGAATTGCCGGTATATTGATAGCGTACAGGTAAACCTTCTTCAGCTAAATCAGTGCATAGGCTTTCTACCAGCGCGTTAATATTAACACTGCGCATTGACTCATCCGCGTTCTGCCCGCGCAGAAAGTCCAGCACCGACTGAATCATTTGGCGCATATCGGTCACCACTTTCAGCATACCAACACGCTCATGTTCGTTTTCCAGCAAATCGGCACGCAGTTGCAGGCGGGTTACGGCTGAACGCAAGTCATGGGAAATGGCCGCTAACATTTCGCTCTGGCTATGCAGTAGATTGGCCAAGCGTTCCTGCATGGTATTAAATGCCTTGGCTGCCATGGCTATTTCTTTGGCTCCACCTTCATCCAGTGGTGGATTGTTGATGTTTAAGCCGATGCGATTGGCGGCATTGGCCAGTTTTTCGATTGGCGACACGGTTTTCTGGATCAAATACCACGCCAGCAATAACGCTATGAGGCCTTCTAGTAATATAAAGAAAATGACCGAATCCTGCAGTAAAGACTGGCTTTCAGGTAACACGGAATGAAAGGTGACTGTTTGTTCATTGGCAAAGTTAATCTGAATAAGCACATCAAATCCCTGACGCAAAGTGGTACGTCTGTCCAATATCGGGGTATTTTCAAAACTGCGCACACAGACTTGAGCATCAATCCCTTGTAGTTTCGAAAACGCCACATCGAGCTTGTTCGAAATTTGCTCATAAAAGTTGTTTTGCTGGCAAGCAACCTCATGGGGTGAAATAACCTCGGGAAACAATGCCAAAAATTGCGTTTCTGCCGCGGCGAGAATTTGTTGACGATCCTGTAGTGGAAAGCTATAGGCTAAATCCACAATGCCGATAATTCTGTCGGCCAAGTCTGTCGCTTCAGTGGATAACACCACGTTATCCCGGCTATGTTCGAAAATAATCAGGGTGATCATTTGTGACAAAATAAACACCGAACACAAAATGACAATCGCACGGACTTTAAGTGTCATTGATTGCCAAAGTTTCACAGCGCTTCTACGTGGCAAGTGAAAATATATCCTGTTCCCCAGGACGTTTTGATAATCTCCGGCTTTTTACCGTCATCACCTAGTTTACGTCGCAGGCGGCTGACATGAGAATCGATGCTTCGATCAAAAGGCGTGCTGTTCCGTCCTTTAGTCAAATCCAGTAAACGGTCTCGAGAAAGCGGCATACGGGGGTTTTGTACAAAAGTGAGTAGCAATTGTGTTTCGCTGGTAGAAAGTGGAATGCTTGTTCCAGCGCTATCACAGACTTCCATCTGGCTGGGTTTGAAACTCATTCCCGAGAAGCAATACACCCCTTTTCCTGTTTGACCACTACCTGACTTTACCCGTCTTAATACTGCCTTAATCCGGGCAATCAATTCATGTCGGCCAAAGGGCTTAACAATATAATCATCAGCTCCCACTTCCAGCCCGACGACCCGATCAATTTCTTCATCTTTGGCGGTTAGCATGATGATGGGCGGCATATTGGGATCAGCACAGAGTTGTCGGCAAAGTTCAAAACCATCTTTACCCGGTAGCATGACATCAAGCAGTACGATGTCGGGTTTTTGTTGACTCAATACCTGCCACATATCTTCACCATCCACTGCTGTGGTGGCAGAGTACCCTTCGGCTTGCAGTAATTGAGAAACCAGCTCACGAATATCTTGATTGTCGTCAACAATCAATACGTTCGGTGCGATCGACGGGGTTGTGTTGGGCATTATAGTGATGGAATCCCTAAGGTCTGTTTATCTTTAAATAGCAGCTAACATACAACACCCGCATGCAAAAAAATATGCGCTCCAGCCATTGCGACACTTTTTTACATTTTTGACAATCTTTTCCAATAGTAACAATGCCAGAATCCATACATGCGCTTAGTTTTCAAAATAAATGGGAGAGACCATGCTGAAAAACATACTGGTGCAAATTTTATGGGTAGTTGTGTTGGCCGGATTTATCTCAGGTCAGGCGCAAGCAATAGAGAAACTGAACGGTGCAGATATACAAGCCGTTTGCAACGCATTTGAGATTGAACAAGACAGCCCAACCGTTAACAACGATAGAGCACTTTGCGCGATGTACCTTAAAGGTTTTCTGGCAGGCGAAGAATTATATCGAGCTGACCAATTACCCGCTGCGACATTTAGACAAAAAGCGCTACATTCGCGTGCCGGCGGTTTATTGGAAAAATATCAAATATCGGGAGACATTAGTTATTGCATCCCTAAGGACATCACCATTGAAGACATTGCATTACTGATCAGTCAACACAAGCCTGCTACTGATAAGTTAGCGGAAAATCTGCTTAAAGACGTTTTGCAACAACATTTCCAGTGTATCAAATAGCTGAATATATGTGCTCGTTTACCCACAATGGTTTTGCTTGTCATCACCGCTTTCAAAGTCGCTGTTTTGAAAAAAAAATCCGGTGGAGTTATCAATGAATAAACACATCATTAGCCTGTTTTTTGTGCTAGCCGTTTTATGGTTGTGTAATTCAGGGATCTATACACCATTATTGTTGACGTTAGGGCTGTTGTCGGTGTTTTTTGTGATCTGGCTTTCATTGCGCATGGGCATTATCGATGACGAATCCCAGCCGCTACACTTAAGTCGCAAATTGCCCGCCTACTATTTTTGGTTAGCCAAACAAATCATCCGAAGCAATATTGATGTTGTCGTACATGTCTGGCGTGGCAATCAGTCAATTAGCCCTTGCGTAGCCACAATCCCCATTGGCCAGCAAAGCGAAATCGGCAAGGTTATTTACGCCAACTCTATCACTTTGACCCCAGGTACTGTGGCGATGAATATACAGCCGGATTCGGTACTGATCCATTCATTAACGGCTGACAGTATGCAAGAACTGCGACAGGGTGAAATGGCGCGTCAGGTAAACCGGCTGGAGATGTAGATGTTAATCATGTTAGCCGTTGTGTTGTTAACCGTTATGTTGATGGCGTTGCTCAGAGCGCTACTAGGCCCGAGTATCTACGACCGGATTTTAGCGGTCAATTTGTTTGGCACCAAAACTGTTTTGCTGATTGCAGTAATGGGATTCCTGTTTGGGCGACCTGACTTTCTGGATATTGCGCTGGTATATGCGCTGATTAATTTTATCAGTGTTATTGGTGTGTTGCGCTATTTCGAGTACAGCGATAACAGGTGCAGTGAGTCAGAGTCATGATGGATTCAATTATTCAACTGATCAGCTCAATCTGTTTTATATTCGGGGCTCTACTGATTTTGTCTGGTGGCGTTGGCTTACTGCGCTTCCCGGACTTTTTTACTCGTATGCACGCAGCAGGCATTACCGAAACACTGGCGACAAGTCTTATTTTAATTGGGCTCATGCTGAGTGCTGGATGGGGACTGGTGCTGTTCAAATTAGTGTTGATATTACTGTTTATCATGCTCACCAGTCCTACCGCCAGCCATGCGCTGGCCAAATCTGCCCTGCATGGCAAATTGACGCCTGTTACCCAAAATGAACATTCAGAATCTTCGTCACCACAGTAGCTGCTTTTAGCGCTTTTAAGGAGAGATAACATCTCACAGGTTTTCGATATTACATTGCTGATGTTATTGGTTGTTACTGCAATCGCCATTGCCCGGGTAGCAGATCTCTTTGCTGCTGTGATGTTAAGCGGCATGTACGGATTGTTGTCGGCCAGCTTTTTTGTTGCCATGGATGCGGTTGATGTGGCGTTTACCGAGGCTGCGGTAGGAGCCGGAATTTTCCCGTTACTGATGCTGATGGTTCTGCAGATCACGGGCCGTTATGAAAAAAATGAATGCCGTACAAACAAATCGGAGACTTTAAAGAAAGCAGGTATGGTTATCTTGCTGGCAGTTGCCGCCGGTGTATTGGTATACGGCACCCTGGATATGCCAGCATTCGGCTCGGCTGAAGCGCCAGCCCAGCAACATGTCAATATTCGCTATATTGAGCAGTCTCCAGAGGAAATTGGCATACCCAATATGGTTACCTCGGTGTTAGCCAGTTATCGCGGTTATGACACCTTGGGCGAAGTACTGGTTATTTTTACCGCCGCTATGGGCGTGCTGGCTCTGTTCTCCAGCCAGCTTTTTTCTTCCGTCACACCCTCAGTCAGAGTCAACAAAAACGATATGTGCGATCACCATGTTTTGCGCATCGTCAGCAAAATATTGATTCCGCTGATTTTATTGTTTGCTTTTTATGTGCAATTTCATGGCGAATATGGTCCAGGCGGGGGCTTCCAGGCCGGCGTTATCTTTGCGGCAGGCATTATTCTCTACACCATGCTGTATGGGTTGGATAAAGCCCGTGACGTCATGAAACCCACCGTATTGAGATTGCTGTGTGCAATCGGGGTATTTATTTATGGTTCGACAGGTGTGGTCAGCATGTTGTCTGGCGGCAACTTTTTGGATTACTCAGTGTTGACTAGTGATGCCGTTGTCGGGCAGCACGTCGGTATTTTAGTTATTGAGTTGGGAGTCGGTATCACTATTGCTGCAGGCATGATTTTGATTTTCTTTGCTTTTTCTCAACAGGCAGAGTCTCAGCTTGGAGAACAATAATGTTTTTCGATTTATACAACTACTGGATGGTTATCGTGTTGATGATGGTAGGCCTATACATTGTCATCACGCAAAGTAACCTAATCAAAAAGCTGTTGGGTCTGAATATTTTCCAGACATCAGTATTTATTTTTTATATCAGTGTCGGCAAGGTCAAAGATGGTACAGCACCGATCTTTTCAGATACAGCAAGTCTTTATTCTAATCCGTTACCCCATGTACTGATCCTCACTGCTATTGTGGTCGGTATCGCCACTATGGCACTGGCACTGTCGCTAGTGGTCAGAATCAAACAAGCTTACAGCACAGTGGAAGATGTCGAGTTACAGGAGAAGGATCTCGGATGTTAAGTCATTTACCCATTTTACAGGTGATTGTGCCATTACTGGCGGCACCGGCCTGCCTGCTGTTAAATAACCCCAGATTATCTTGGTTGCTTGCCTGTTTTGCCGGGGGGGTATCACTGTTAATCAGTAGTTTGCTGTTATACCAGGTTCAGCAAAGCGGGGTGATCAGCTATATGCTTGGTGGGTGGGACGCACCCTGGGGAATTGAGTATCGCATTGACTTACTGTCTGCCTATGTGTTGTTAATTGTCAGTGCCATCGGTACGGTCGTATTGTTGGCCGCAAACACCGGTATCCGCCAGGAGATTGCCGACGATAAACAAAGCCTTTTTTATGTCCTATACCTGCTTTGTTTGGCGGGTTTATTAGGTATTGTTGCCACCGGTGATATTTTCAATGTGTTTGTTTTTCTGGAAATATCTTCGCTGGCTACTTATGCGCTGGTTGCCTTTGGTCGAGATCGCCGTGCTTTGCTGGCGGCTTATCAGTACCTAATTCTTGGCACCATCGGCGCCACCTTCCTGCTGATTGGCATTGGCTTGTTATACAGTTTAACTGGCACCTTAAATATGCAGGATGTCGCCGAACGCCTTCCACAGGGAACTGATTCAAGCTCAGTTTACACCGCCTTTGCTTTTATGATTGTGGGCGTAGGGTTGAAACTGGCGTTGTTCCCGTTACACCTATGGCTGCCCAATACCTATACCTATGCACCCTCAATGGTCACCGCTTTTTTGGCAGCAACCGCCACAAAAGTGGCGATATATCTGCTGATCCGTCTGCATTTTTCAATTTTTGGTGATGATTTCGGCAAAGAAATCATTCAGCCTCTTTTTATCACTCTGGGCCTGATGGGCATATTTGTCGCCTCCATGGTGGCCATTAAGCAGCCAAATATAAAGCGCCTGTTTGCCTACTCAAGTGTTGCGCAAATTGGATACATGATCATTGGCATCGGTATCGGAACCAGCCTAGGCCTGCAAGCGACACTGCTGCACTTGTTTAATCATGCGTTAATGAAAGGCGCGTTATTTCTTGCGCTGGCGGCGGTTGTTTACCGCATCGGTAGTACAGACCGTGCTAGTTTTAATGGGTTGGCTAAACACATGCCCTGGACCATGGCGGCGATTGTCGTTGCGGGTCTTAGCCTGATTGGCGTGCCCCTTACGGTAGGCTTTATCAGCAAGTGGTATCTGGTACTGGCCAGTTTTCAGAACGGACTCTGGCCGGTAGCATTATTGATTGTAATAGGTTCACTACTGGCGGTTTATTATGTGTGGGCGTTGGTAGAAAGTGCCTATTTCGGCAAAGCCGATGTGAATTCGAAAGCCTCCACCCAAATTAACGAAGCGCCGCTCAGTTTACTGATCCCGGTGTGGATATTGGTACTGGCCAATATCTACTTTGGTATCGATACTCGCCTGCCGCTAGAAGCCAGTGCCAGTGCTGCCAGTTTCCTGATGGGAGGTAGCCAATGAACCTATCCGTCGAAATGTTAATCCAGTGCATTATTTTGTTGCCGCTGCTCACGGCCGTGGGCGTCATGTTGGCTCAACGTCATCCCAATTTAAGAGAAGCCATTTCATTAACCGTCGCCAGTGGTGTTTTTATCCTAGTTTACCTGTTATATCAGCAAACTATCAGCGGCCAAACTGACACAGTTAGCTGGATAACGCTGCTACCCGGGCTGAATATCAGCTTTAAAGCTGAAGCGTTAAGTGTGTTATTTGCACTGATTGCCAGCTTTTTGTGGATAGTCACCACGTTGTACGCCATCGGTTATATGCGTAGTCATGAAGAACAAAACCAGACCCGCTTCTATACCTTTTTTGCTGTTTCTATTTTTGCCGTGATGGGCATCGCATTGTCTGAAAACCTGTTTACCCTGTTTATCTTTTATGAAGTCCTGACGCTGGCGACTTATCCGTTGGTTACGCACGCAGGTACCGATAAAGCCCTGCGCGGTGGTAGAACTTATCTGAGGATCCTGCTTGGTACTTCTATTGTGTTTTTCCTGCCCGCTCTGATTGGCACTTGGGCGATTGCCGGTAACCTCTCTTTTACCCCTGGTGGTGTTTTTAGTAATGATGCCTCGCCGTTATGGCTGGCGATTCTACTGGTGATGTTCGTTTTTGGCATTGGTAAAGCGGCAATGATGCCTTTTCATCGCTGGTTACCCTCCGCCATGGTGGCACCAACACCGGTCAGCGCGCTATTACATGCCGTAGCAGTGGTAAAGGCCGGTGTATTTACACTAATCAAAACGCTGGTGTATATCTTTGGGCTGGATACCATTGGTGAATTAATTACCACCGATTTTCTGCTTTACCTGACCGCTTTTACTATCTTAGCATCATCGCTAATCGCAATGCGCCAAGACAATCTCAAAGTCCGTTTGGCATACTCAACCATCAGTCAGTTAGCCTATATTAGCCTAGGCGTGTTACTGGCAACCGAGGCGGGGTTAATTGGTAGCAGTATGCACATCGCCATGCATGCTTTTGGTAAAATTACCCTGTTCTTTTGTGCCGGTGCCATTTTGGTCGCCAGCCATAAGACACAGATAAGTCAAATGGCCGGACTGGGCCGCCAAATGCCAATTACCATGATGGCGTTTTTTATTGCTTCGCTCAGTATTATCGGTCTGCCGCCAACCGGAGGAAGCTGGAGCAAATATTACCTATTGCTGGGCGCGCTGGAAAACGAATATTGGTTGTTAATGGCGACATTAATGATCAGTTCATTGCTCAATATCGCCTACTTATTGCCTATTCCTATCCGCGGATTTTTCCCTGGCAAGTCAGCACAATCGACTGCAGAAAACACCACCACGTCAATACAGGAAGCGCCCTTGTCTGCGTTGATTGCCATAATCATTACCAGTCTGGGTTGTGTTGTGTTGTTCTTTTTTCCGCAACCTGTGTTTGAGTTGGCGAAGATGGTTGGAATTGCACCATGAAAACAGCAAAAACCTATTTATTTGATAAACCGCAAAACATCAAAAGGGTCTTGCATGGCTTGTACTTCTGCTGTGCATTGCTGGTTGCTCTCGATTTTGTGATCAACCGTAAGGTTTATCACAGCTGGGAAAATCTGTGGGCTTTCTACCCTATTTACGGTTTTGTCGGCTGTGTAATCCTGGTGTTTGTGGCCAAATGGATGCGAGTGGTGTTAATGCGCGAGGAGCACTATTACGATCCTCCTGAATTAACCGAAGAGACACCATCAGCCGAGGGAGAATCAGATGTTCGCGACTGAAATGGCCCCCTTTGTCATCTTTTTCGTCGCTGCGCTGTTGGCGGCATTGACTAACGGTTGGGTGCGAGCCGTGATTATGCTGGCTGCACCGGTACTAGGTGCATTTAATTTATACCTGACGCCCGAAGGCAGTTATTGGGTGGTATCTTTGCTAGAATTCGAACTGAGTCTATTGCGTGTCGACCGGTTAGCAATCCTGTTTGGTTACCTGTTCCATCTGGCTGCCTTTATCGCCATTGTTTATTCATTACACCTGCGTGACCCTATGCAACAAACCGCCAGTATGCTTTATGCCGGCAGCGCGCTGGGCGCGGTGTTTGCCGGCGATTTACTGACTCTATTTGTATTTTGGGAATTGCTGGCTCTTACGTCGGTATTTCTGATTTGGGCAAGACGTACCCCGCAATCTTACCACGCGGGTATGCGTTATTTGTTGATCCAGGTTGTATCCGGCCTGTTCTTGCTCGGCGGCATTATTGCCTACGCTCGTCTGTCCGGTTCGATTGTTTTTGAAGACATCGGCTTATCTGGAGTGCATGGCTGGTTAATTTTTATTGCCTTTGGCATTAAATGTGGCTTCCCATTTTTACATAACTGGTTAACGGATGGCTATCCAGAAGCCACGCCCACCGGTACGGTTTTTCTGAGCGCCTTTACCACCAAAGTGGCCGTTTACGCTTTGGCACGTGGCTATCCGGGTACCGAATTACTGGTGTATATTGGCGCTGCCATGACCTGCTTCCCGATTTTCTTTGCGGTAATCGAAAACGATTTGCGCCGGGTACTGGCTTATAGCTTGATCAATCAGCTCGGTTTTATGGTGGTGGGCATTGGTATTGGCACTGCGTTAGCGATTAATGGTGCAGTGGCCCATGCCTTTAACGATGTTATTTTTAAAGGCCTGCTGTTTATGTCGATGGGGGCGGTGCTGCATGTCACCGGCAAGATAAACGGCTCTGAATTGGGCGGCTTGTACAAATCCATGCCCAAAACAACCATTTTATGTATTGTTGGCGCGGCTTCTATTTCTGCCTTCCCGCTGTTTAGCGGCTTTGTGAGTAAATCCATGATCATGAGCGCCGCGCTGAATAATGATCATAACTGGGTGTGGCTGATGTTACTGTTCGCTTCTGCGGGGGTATTTCATCATGCCGGAATCAAAATCCCTTATTTTGCTTTCTTTGCCCACGACTCTGGCATAAAAGGCAAAGAGCCTCCACTTAATATGCTACTGGCGATGACCATAGCCGCGACGCTATGTATCACCATTGGTATTTTCCCTGAATTATTGTACCAACTGCTTCCTTATGAACTGGACTACAACCCGTACGATGCCACCCATATACTGGCACAAACCCAGTTACTGTTTTTCTCGGCACTGGCATTTGTGTGGCTGAATTTATACAAGATGTATCCGCCGGAATTGCTCTCCGTCAATCTGGATGTGGACTGGATATACCGCCGCTTGGTACCGCGAACGGTACAACGTTTGATGGCCGGCACATCTAGCATTGTTCAACACTTGAATCATACCGCAATGCGATGGATTCCCAAGCTTGGTAATACGCTTTCCAAGCAGTATGCGCCGCGGGGAATATTGGCCAAAACAACCTCAACAGGCACCGCGAGCATGTGGATAGTCGTGTTATTGGTAGTCTGCTTGTTAGCTAGCTGGTATTAATTTTTTGCGAAGTATTAAATAACGGGAAGTAGACTGCTCAGCAAATCATTTAGAGATGTCACTTTATCGATAGCAGGTTCTCGTCTAGCCTATACGTTGTGCCCCTGTTTCTGGCCAAACCTTTTACAGGTTTTTATGTTGGTTATATAGCGGGTAAGGTTCCCGGAAAGCGGAATTGTAGAATAGGAGCAACCCTATGTATGCTGATACCCCCAAGCCCCCTTATTACGCTGTCATTTTCACCTCAGTGAAAAGTCCGGAACAGCAGGGGTATGCCGAAATGGCCGACAGGATGTGGCAATTGGCGCACCAACAGCCGGGTTTTCTGGGAGCAGAATCTGCTTCTGCGCAGCTGGGGATTACCGTTTCCTATTGGCAAGATCTAGCCTCTATTCAGCGCTGGAAAGCCAATGCTGAACATTTGCAGGCGCAAAAACAGGGTAAAGAGCAATGGTATAGTGCGTTTAAACTCAGAATTGCCAAAGTGGAACGTGACTATCAGTTTACGCGTTTATAGCCCTTTCACTAAGATGGTGCAATTTCTGCCCTTTTTTGTGCATGAACTTTTGGTAGATAACATTGAAGTTAAGTAACATATTGTTTTTATTGAATTTAAATGTTGGCTTGATACCTGCTATATCTAAAGCAACGGGAAGGTCATCCATAATAATAACAAACAAAGTGACCAGAGCGCGCTGCTCAATCCCCGGTCAAAGGCGTTTGCTGTAGCAATACAGCATGCGCCTTTGGTTTAATCCTCCGCGAAGTAACGCAGCAACGGGCAAGGACGCGCTTTATCTGCCATTAGTTTTAGTCTACTTTTTGCTTATCTTGTCGTCGGCTTTTGCTGACTTTGCTTAAACGGTTTTTCCATTTGCTTTGCGCCAGTTTTTTCATATTAACGGTTTTATCTTTCTCATCGATTATTTCAAAACCCAGCAAAGTTTCGAGTAAATCTTCCATGGTAAGAATACCCTCCAGACCGCCGTACTCATCCATTACCAGAATCATGTGGTTTCTGCCGGGTAAAAAATGTTCAAATATTCTGGCAAGCGGGACTGTACTGACCACTGTTACCATCTGCTTGGCATACTCGCTAACCAGTTTGTCTGAATTACCACGTGCCTGAGCGAGTAAAAGATCAGATTTAAGCACAAAGCCGCTAATCAACTCGGAATCACCTCCTTCATATACCGGAATACGTGAGAAACTGATTTTGGCATGCTTGTGATAGAAGGTTTCAACCGTCATATCTTGCGGGATAGAAAATATTACTGTGCGTGGGGTCATGGCGTCTTTGACTTTGGTAGCCTGCAAATCCAGCAGGTTTTGCACGATGTTGACTTCAAGTAGCGCCAGTTGACCTTCCTGATGGGACAATTCTGCCATTGCCTTGAGTTCTGCGCGATTTAATCCTCGCAGGGCGTTCTCGTCGGTAAAGGTTCGTGTCATTTTCTCCAGTAAACTGACAAAAGGATAAAGCAGCCAGCATAGATACTTCAGAAAATAAGCGGTAAATGGGGCCAGTTTTCGCCAGTGACTGGCACCGATGGTTTTGGGGATGACTTCAGAAAAAATCAGGATCAGTAAAGTTAATATTGCCGATGCGACGCCCAGATAAGCATTACCGAAAACCACTGCAGCTTGGGCTCCGGCTCCGGCTGCACCCATGGTATGAGCAATAGTATTGAGCGTCAGGATGGCAGCGAGTGGCCGGTTTATATTATTGGTTTGCTGGCGTAATAATTGGCCACTTGGACGCTGTTTCTTTTCCAGTACTGAAATATAGGAACTGGACACGCTTAGAATAACCGCCTCTGATACCGAACACAGGAAGGAAAAAAACAGCGCGATAAAGACATATAATGTCAGCAAAAGCATGGTGATATGCCGTCCGTTTGCCTTAAAGGCTCACCACTACAACAAAAATTATCGCCGAGCACAAGAGATCCAGCGCTGAATTAAATAACCGGTTGAGGTGGTTGGCGTTTTAATTTGCCCATCGCGATAGCGTTACCAACCAGAATAAAAACTACCCCCATCAGCGCTGGCCAATGCCACTCGAATCCTTCAAACAAGGTGGAAATAAGCAGAGATACTAACGGGTACATCAATACTACATAGGCGGCTTTGTCCGAGCCAATCCGCTGAACCAGCCGCATATAGGCACCAAAGGCAAATACCGAACCGAATAAGGCCAGGTAAACCAGTGCCAGCCAATATTCCCTATTGTCGGGCAACTGGAACGGGATATCCGTTAGCAGTGCATAGCCGTAGGTGAAAATTAACCCATAGCTCATTGCCCAGAAATTCATCTGCACCACCGGTGTGCCGCGATCCAGTATTTGTTCTGATATCACATTCCCCATGGCAGCAAAAAAGAAGGAGGCTGCCGCAAAACTGATCCCGACCCATAACATGGTATTGGTGCCCAGTTGTCCAAATTCAGGCAAGAAGATCAGAATGACGCCGAACAAACCTAAGGTAGCTCCCCATACCACTTCGGCGCGGATAGCCTTTTTCAGTAATAACCGGCGTAACACCACATTGATATAGATAATGCTGGAACTCATTACTGCTACCAGTGCACTGATAATATAGTGCTCACTGTGATACAGCAATGTGTAGTCAAGGGTATACAGGCACAAGCCAACGGCCAGCATGCGCAAATGAATGGCTGCCGGTAACGTTAGCGAAAGTCCCCTGATTTTACAGAATACGCCCAGAATAATTGCCGCAATGGTAAAACGGTACGCAACAGATAATATCGGCGCGACATGACCTAACTGATAGGTAATGGCAATCCAGGTAGAACCCCAAATCAGCACACAGACAGTAAATAAACCAAGATTGGGCATGAAAAAAGCACCTTGCGATAACAAGGTGCTTATTCTAACGGTAAGTGCCTAAATTAGAAGAAAATATTAGTGACGGATTTCACCATCTCCCAACACAATAAATTTCTCGGTGGTCAGGGATTCTACCCCCATTGGGCCGTAGGCATGCAGTTTACTGGTCGAAATACCGATTTCGGCTCCTAATCCCAGCTCACCACCATCGGAAAAACGTGACGATGCGTTAGCCATGACGACTGCCGAGTTAATGCTTCGGATAAACTTCTGTGCTCGCGAATAGTCCTGAGTGGCGATGACTTCGGTATGGCCCGAACTGTACTGGTCAATATGCGCAATGGCGGCATCAAAGTCATCGATTATCCGTACCGCGATCTCGAGGGCCAGATATTCGGCATCCCAATCTGCTTCGGTGGCCGGTTCTGCACCCTCAAAATAACTTAAGCTCTGTTCACAGGCATGCACTTTTACCTGATTCTGTTTGAACATTTTGGCTGCCATCGGTAAGAATTGCTCGGCGATATCTTTATGCACCAATAAGGTTTCTAACGAGTTACAGGCACTAACGCGCTGTACTTTGCCGTTATCCAGCAGGCTCAGTGCTTTGTTCAAATCCGCTGCATCATCCACATAAAAGTGGCACACGCCTTTAAAGTGCTGAATAACCGGTACCCGGCTATTTTCCGATACAAAACGGATCAGGCCTTCACCACCGCGAGGAATAATCAAATCGACATATTGGTTGAGGGTCATCAGCTCATTCATAATCGCCCTGTCCGGATCCGGCACGACAACTACAGCTGCGCTATCCAGCCCGTTTTCTTGCAATGCTGTTTCAATACATTTGGCTAATGCCAAATTAGAATGCAGTGCCTCTTTGCCTCCGCGTAAAATAACGGCATTACCGGCTTTTAGGCACAGCGCGGCTGCATCAATAGTGACATTCGGACGTGATTCGTAAATCATCGCAATAACGCCCAGGGGGATACGCATTTTACCCACTTCGATGCCGCTCGGGCGACGCTGGATGGAAGTGATTGCACCCACAGGATCCTGCTGACCGGCAATTTCGCGCACGGCATTGGCGATATCTTTAATGGCTTTGGGTGACAGGCGCAATCTGTCTAACATCGCAGCGGCCAGGCCCGCTTGTTCTGCGGCCTGAATATCCTGCTGGTTAGCCTTGAGGATGTTGTCGGTTTGCTGTACCAGTAGATCCGCAATGCGTTCCAATACGGTAATTTTTTGAGTTGAGGAGAGTCTGGCAAGTTGTCTTGAGGCGATTTGCGCTTTACGCGCCATATCTGCCATAGAGAATGTCATATAAAATCCCGATTTTATTGATGAAAAGAAGAGTTTTCCAGATAGTAAAAGTTACTTAAACTGGCTCAAAAATCAATTCGATCCTTGTATCAGTTATAACTAGCTGGAAAGATAAACAGCTTCTAGTATATCACAACTGTATTTGGGTACTTTTTTTGTACAACGCCAGTGCCTCGGTCTGTTGCCCAAGTACTTCTTTAATTTGCGCCAATAGCAATAAATCGGCGTTGTCTTTAGCCAAACCTATTCGTTTAACCAGCACTTTTTCGGCTAATTGATATTGTTTGGCATGGAAAGCGACATGACCCAACGCGCTTAGCAGTTCCAAATTAAACTCATCGTATTTTAGCCAGCTCTCCAGTTTTTTAATCACCGTGGTTGGGTTGTTGATACGTAACAATTTAAACAATGGAACGAGCAGAGGGTCGGGTTGCGGCTGAAAATCGACTAACGCGTTGGCGGCGTCATTATGCATATCCTGACCAATTAACTGCTTGATATAAGCAGCTTGTTGGGCTGGATCTTTGCGATCTGAACGGGGCAACTCCTGCCAGGTTTTTTTCAGCTGGATAGCACCCTGCTTGCTGGCCACCTCGGCAAAAATACCCTTGGAAGATTGCTGCATCCAGTAGGCGTAGCTTTCCAGACTAAGGATTTTTTTCCAGCCTTTTAATTGGGTTTTCAGTTCTTGCCAGCGTCCCTGTTTGGCTAATAGCTCAATCCAGCATTGCGCCACTGCAGGATGTTGGAGATGCTTGTCATCAAGCTCTTCTAGCAGAGTCAGTGCTTCCTTATCTTTGTCATTACTCAAACAGTTTCTGATCAGATGGAGTTTGGCTGCCAGTTCAGTAACAGGATCCAGTGCAGCCTGTTGCCATAATTGTTTGGCTTTATGGGTTTGATTTAATTTGGTTGCCGCCTGAGCGGCGGCCAGCAGATCTACACCAGTCAAATTATCGGCATCGATTCTGCTGAACTGTTTCTGTGCTTCAACATAATGACCTTCATCCAGAGCCAGCATACCTTTGATATAAGCACTGTTTTTACGCTTGTTGCGCCAGCGGCTGAAGAAACTGAAAGAACCGCCAAAGCCTCGGTATAAACGCTTAATCAGCCATTCCAGCAACAGGAAAATGACAATAAAGGTGACCACCAGAATGCCCAGACTGACAACACTCATCTCCACTGTCCAGTTACCCAGTGCAATCAGTACATACCCTTTTTGGCCAATAAAATAAGGGCCGACAATCAAGCCAATCACCAGCGCAGATAAAAGCAGTATCATGCGGATCATAGGGTTGGATCCTCATCATTGATGGCGGGGGAAGATTTCTGAACTGGCTGAATCTGAGATTGGGCACTATTGTCATATACCCGCGAAACCCGCTGCTGCAACAAGTCCTGCAATGGTCGAGTCGACTGCAATTGTTGCGGATAATGGCGGCTAATATCGGTGTTGGCGAGCTGCTCCAATTGCTGCTTAAACTGGCTAACCCGGTTATCTTTCAATTCAAAATACTGCTGGATATTTTGTTGGGCTAATTGCAGTAAAGGCGCAAAAAGCTCGGTTTGCTCACGTAATACCGCTAACTGTACTTGTTGCAGATAATGTTTGAGTTGTTCTCTTACCAGCCATTGCTGTTGTTCGTTTAGGAGCGGCTGCACATTATCAATTCGACGACGCACAGTAATAAAATCATCGACCAGAGCATGCCAGCTTTTGGCCAGGTTGGTCTGCCAGTCGCCCACAGAATCAGATAATGACTGGCTATTTTCCGCAGTATCGGATTCCGGTAACTGGATCATGGCCAGCGGCAAGTTATTTACCTGTTTAAGCATGGCGGTTAATTGTAATGCCAACTCCGGTAATGAAACCGGATTAATCAGGTTCAGGGTTTGGATATCATCGGCTATTTTCTCCCGCACCGGCAGTAAACTGGGATCATTCATACCTGCCAGTCGGGCATCGGCAGATTGCAGCATCAGCACTGCTGTCGCAACATCATGTTCGAGCCACAGTTTACGGCCTGCCATGCGCACCAGATAATCAGCTTCGGCAATTAACCAGTCGCTGGGGCGGCGGCCAGACATGTCCAGCAAATGTTGCTGGTTGGTCTTGACCTGTTGCGTCAGCCTATCCACTTGTGAGGCAAACTGGTCGACTTCCTGATTCTGGGCATTCTCAAGACGTTTCTGAAAATCCTGTAATGATTCGGTGAGCGCCTGCTGTTGGGAGCTTAATCGGTGTTGTTGAGTTTGAAGTTGGCTGTCTAGTTGCTGTTGCTGAATCTGTTGATTGGCGGTCCATTGTTGCCAAAACCAGTATGCACCGGCGGCCATGGCCAGCAAAATTAAAAAATTAACCAGTGTCAGCAGTTTAAACCAGCCACCCGTGGCACTAATCTGTTTTCTTTCAGGGGGGGTGGCAGCGGCTTTGTTCGCAGAAACAGAATCAGCGGTTGGAGCAGATTTGGCTACTGTCTGTTTTACTGCGGATTGTTGTTCCTGCTTGATCTCTTTTTCGAGCTTGTTGAGCTTGTCCCGCCCTTGCGACTCTGTCATAGCTTGCTGCTCCAAAAATTGCTTTGCACTTGTAATTAATGCGTCATCGGTGGCGTCAGTGCTGAGTATTACCTTGCTGACATCCTTACCGGCTAGTATATCTACAATACGCTGGCTCACGGTAATCCAGGTTAGCGAGCACAACCATTCAGAGTCAAATTGTTCAAACGCCAGTTCGACCTGCTCACCGCTGGTGGCAATAATGCATTGTATTGCCGGTTTTTGCCAAGTCTGCCTTGCCTTTTCCAGTTCCATGGATGTGCGCTGATAGAGATTGTAGACTTGCACCTCGGCCTTGCGCTCAGTCAACTCTTTATCCAGTTCCATTCTGCCGTGATGGCCTTTAACAATAACAACGGTTTTGTTAGCCACATCGATAAGTTCGGCCATTTCCAGCAGCCCTTCAGAATCGAATCGTTTGGGCAGGCGAACGTTAATACCGGCTTGCTGCAAAATACTGGCGGTACTTTTACCCACAGCAAAATAGCTATACTGTGCTGGCCATGCTGTGTTGTTCATCGCCTTAACGGCAAATTCCGCAGCATAGGTGCTAGTGAAGACCACACAAGATTTGGCGGGTAATGCCGTGAATTGCTCAGTGAAACGTTTAATTTCATTTTCATCAGCAGAAATTGCCTGCAACGGTAACCCGTGTACAGTTAGACCTGCGTCGCGCATTTTCTGGCAACTCAGTTCACACTTGGGTTGGGGCCTGAACAGCAGAAACTCACTCATAACTCATCCTGATAAGCTTGTTGCAATAAATGGTCTGCGCCTTGTTCCAGTAATGCGTGCGCCACCTGAATACCCATCTCTTCAGCATCCCGGCTGTGGCCGTTTAAATGGGCATAAAGGATTTTGCTACCATCAACCGCGCCGACTAACCCTCTTAAAAACAGCTTCTCGTCATCCAGTTCGGCATAGCTGCCAATCGGTACCTGACAGCCGCCTTGTAATGTTTTATTTAATGCCCGCTCGGCCTTAACACAAACAGCGGTTGGCTGATGATGCAAGGGTTGCAACAGGGCAATGAGTTCAGCATCTTCATCACGACATTCAATCCCTACGGCTCCTTGTCCCACAGCAGGTAATGATTCCTGTGGTTCGATATAACTGCGGATCCGCTCTGCCATATCCAGGCGTAGCAAACCGGCCGATGCCAGAATAATTGCGTCATATTCTCCGGCGTCTAGTTTGGCCAGCCGGGTATTAACATTACCGCGTAAGTCTTTAATGATCAGATCGGGGCGGTGGTGACGTAATTGGCATTGACGACGTAAACTGGACGTTCCTACTACTGCATTTTGTGGCAGTGCAGAGATTGATTCACAAGTATTGGATACAAAGGCATCGCGGGGATCTTCACGTTCACAGATGGCATGAATACTAAAACCGTGCGGGAATTCGACCGGAACGTCTTTCATAGAGTGCACGGCAATATCGGCTTTGCCCTGTTGCATTGCCACTTCCAGTTCTTTTATAAACAGTCCTTTACCACCGACCTTTGCCAACGGTGCATCCAGAATACGATCGCCTTTAGTGGTCATCGGTACCAGCTCTACCTGCAAATTCGCATGTGCCTGTTGCAAGGCAGACTTAACGTACTCAGCTTGCCACAAAGCCAAGGCACTTTTGCGGGTTGCGATGCGGATTACACGATTAGTCATTCATCAGTCTCAGAGGGGTAAATTGGAAAGCCAATCTTACCAGAAAATCCCGGGACAGTTAAAATCAAGCCTGCAGAATATTAGCCGAAAATAGTCGGGTTAATATGGGGTAACCCTTCAAATTCCGGTTTAGCGATATAGTAACCTTGATATAAATCGATCCCGGTATGCTGCAAATAGTCAAATTCGGCTTGGGTTTCCACACCTTCTGCCAAAATTTTGATATTCAAATCTTTGCACAGTTGGATGGTCCGTTTTACGATGGCTTGTTTAACCGAATCGCTATCAATACTACGAATCAATTCCATATCCAGTTTTAACAAGTCAGGTTGAAAGTTGGCCAGTAAATTTAAACCGGAATGGCCAGCACCGAAATCGTCTAGCGCAGTTTTAAAGCCCATCTGTTGGTAGCTCAATATAATGTTTTTTAGATGAGGAATGTCGCTCACCTGTTCGTCTTCAATCAATTCAAACAAAATACGCTCGACAGGAAACCGGTATTCTTTCGCTGCCTGCAAAGTGGTGCGGATGCATAGCTCCGGTTTATAAACCGCATTGGGCAAAAAGTTGATACTGACAAAGCACTCGATACCTAACTTGGAGGCTAGTTGAATCGCCTTGACACGGCAACTCTGATCGAAACGATAGCGATTGACTTCATTTACTTGGCTGAGGATTGAAAAGGCAGATTCTCCCTTTGGCCCTCTAACTAACGCTTCATAGGCAAAAACCGATTTGTTCGACGTGTCGACAATAGGTTGAAAAGCCATCGAAAAATCAAAATCCAGACCTGCACCTTTGGTGCATTGGCTGCAGCTCAATTCAGTAAAATCGACAGGTTTATTCATAACGGTGTTTTTGTAAAGTTTAACTTATAGTAGTGTCTTGAATAACGCATCTCAACTTGTCCGACCCTTACCTTTAAATAGAAATAACATCGGAATAGCCGCCAGGGTAACCCACATCATCATGCGAAAATCCTGCAAATAGGCCAAGGTGGCAGCCTCTCGGGTGACCATATTATTGATTTGACCAAGACCTTGTGGTGAACTCATATTCAGGCTACCGGATTCTACAGCCTGCCCTAGCGCCTGATTCAACGGAGAAATATAATCGGCAAATGCTGCATGATTGATCTGGGTGCGTTGAGCGAAGTAAGTCATCACTACGGATATACCAATGCTGCTACCAATGTTACGCATTAAACTGAATAGCGCGGTGCCCTCATTACGATAATGGGGGTCGAGTGTCGAAAAGGTAATGGTAGATAAAGGCACAAAGATAAAACCCAAGCCTAATCCTTGTATGACACCCGTTCTGATGATCTCGAATCCCTGGGTATCGGTGGTATATAACGTCATTTCCCATAACGAAAAGCTGGTTAATATTAATCCCAACAAGATACTCAGCCGCACATCGACTTTACCGGCCATGCGCCCCACTGCCATCATCGCAAACATGGTGCCAAAACCGCGAGGAGCTAACAATAGGCCCACATCAATCACCGGATACCCCATCAGATTTTGCATAAAAGGTGGCAGCAATGCCATGGTGGCCAGCAGTATGACCCCAACTACAAAAATAAATATCAAACCGATACTAAAATTACGATCCTTGAACAAACCGGGTTCAATAAAGGGATTGTTATAGGTAAATATGTGCGCCACAAACAGATACAGTGCACCGGCGGCTAATGCGGCCTCGATAATTACCTCATAACTGTTGAACCAGTCCAGAGAATGGCCGCGATCCAGCATCATCTGCAGGGCGCCGATACTCAAACTGAGCAGGGCAAAACCGGTATAATCAAAACGGCGTGAACTATCCACCGGAGTTTCTTTGACATAGGTCATCAAACCAAACCAGGCTAGCAGGCCGAAAGGTAGATTGATATAGAATACCCAGCGCCAGTTGTAATATTCGGTTAACCAGCCGCCGAGGGAAGGACCCAGTATTGGTCCTAGCATAACCCCTACCCCCCACATTGCCATGGCCGAAGCATGTTTTTCTTTGGGATAGCTGTCCAATAGCACCGACTGGGAGAGCGGCACCAGGCTGGCACCAAACACCCCTTGCAATAAACGGAAGATCACAATCTGGTTAAGACTTTGGGCGGCCCCGCACAACATCGATGCCAGGGTAAATCCCACTACAGACCACAAAAACAGCTTTTTACGTCCAAAACGGGCAGATAAGAATCCGGTCAAGGGCATACAGATGGCGGCCGCCACAATATAGGAGGTCAACACCCAGGAAATCTGATCCTGGGTGGCTCCCATTGAACCTTGCATATGGGGCAAAGCCACATTGGCAATGGTAGTATCCAATGCCTGCATAATAGTGGTTAGCATTACCGATAATGTGATCCAGCCGCGATTAGTTGAAGCCTTGTCGTCCGGTATAGCCGAATCTAGAGTGGTAGTACTCATAGCTTACAGCGTGATCCCGAACAATTGACGTTTGTAACCTGTGTCGATTTCGGTAATGGCACTTAGTCCTGCGCGCAGTGGCGGTAATTGTTCATCCGCTTTTAACTTAATTCGAACGGGTACCCGCTGGGCAATTTTAACCCAGTTACCGGTAGCGTTTTGGGCAGGGATAACTGAAAACTCGGCGCTGGTGGCCGGGCTGAGACTTTCAACAGTCCCTGTCCATTCGGCATCGGGGTAAGTATCAATTTTGATTGTTACCGGCTGACCCGGTTTAACATGAGTTAATCCGGTTTCGGTGAAGTTGGCCTCTACCCACAGATTATTGTTGACGATCAATGTCATCGAGGTTTGACCGGCGACCAGATATTGGCCCGGTTTAGGTGGAACTCGTACAATACCTGATAGCGACGCATGTATCTGAGTTCTGGCCAAGTCCAGCTTAGCTTGTTCCAGTTCTGCTTTGGCGGCCAGATAATTGGGGTGTTGCTCTATAGGGGTATCAACACTGCCGCCCAAAGTAACGGCAATACGTTTTAAATCTTCTTCAACGGCAACAATCTGCAAACCGGCTATATCTGTGTTCTGTTTGGCATCGTCATAGGTCGCTGGTGAAATATAATCTTTGGCTAGCAGATCAGCCTGGCGCTTTTGCTCGCGGGTTTGGAAAGCATATTTGCTGCGTGCCAGCGAAATCTCGGCCTGCTTTTCTCGATAACTGGCTTTTAGTGCAGCGATGTCGGTGTAAACTTGTGACAAACGGGCCTGTGCTTTATCAACCGCTACCTGATAGGGCTGTGGATCAAGCTGAAACAAGACTTGTCCGGCAGTGACACTCTGGTTTTCCTGTACCAGCACTTTACTGACTGTGCCCGCTACTTCGGCACTGATCTGAACCTTGTCCGCCTTAACATAAGCGTTGTCGGTATCGACATAGCGGCCATCTTTTAAATAAAAATAGCCTGCCCCGACAAGTGCCAGTGCCGGGATAATCACCATCAGGATCAGGCGCTTAACGCCATTCCTGTGTTTTTGTTGGCTATGGACTGCAGCGGTTTCAGTGTTGTTGGGGGAACTGCTCATAAACAGACGACTCCGGGAATTTCATTAAATGGTGTTTAATCGGTCACGCACTTGTTCAAGAGCGGCCATAAACTGTTCGGTTTGTTGATCATCCAGATCACTAAAGGCAAATTGCTTAATCTCCAGTCCAACCCGTTTGATTTCTTCCAGTTGTGGCGCGGCGGCTTCGGTCAGGAAAATTTGATATGCCCTTCTGTCTCCGGGAGCAGGCCGACGTTCAACCAAACCGGTCTGTTCTAACTGGTCAATTAAGCGAGCTAAAGTAATAGGCTGTACTTCAAGTAATTCGGCCAAGTCAATCTGACGCACGCCTTCATTGCGTGATACGTAAGTGAGCGCCCGGGCTTGGGCCAAAGTGACCTGGCTACCTTCCAGACGAAGTTGAAAGGCGCGTCGCATCAAGCGCGACACATCTGCCATCAGAAAACCCAGGGTATTTTCTTGTGAGCTCATAAAATAACCTATCAATATAGTAAGTATACGTTATTATATTTATTGCTTTCTATTTGTCAATCAGATTTATCGCGGAGAATGGCAAGGGAACAGCGGGGATGGTTAAATTGGTGAGCTGATTGACTAAAAAACGATGAATTCAACTAAACTGGTTTCATAAGCTAAACAAAAAATAATGCAATAAATATATAAATCAAATAGTTAAGTCGTTTTTAAAACTGGCACACTAGCTGCTGTGCTGTGAATCTCGTAATGATCTAAAGGATTATATTTATGTTGAGCAAGTTGTTAAAAACCTTGCTGGTCACGTTGCCTTATGCCGGGTTGCCGGTTGCTTTTGCTGATAGTGGCAATAGCTCGGACTCGATACAGAACTCACTGCTTATCAGTCAAGTGGTGATTGCCAATCCACAGACAACGCAAAGTTCGCAACCTGTTGATGTACTGATTGAGAATGAACGGATTAGCCGCATCGAACCAAATTTAAAAGCGTCATTAGCCAAACAGATACAGGTGATAGAGGGTAAGGGCTACTTCCTGGCTCCCGGGCTAATAGACAGCCATACCCATTTGGGAGGGGTGCCCGGCATGACCGGTAAACAGCAAATAGAATTCCCCAATATCAACTTGATGGCCCGCCAACATATTCCCTTGAGTTATTTGTACTACGGCTTTACTTCGGTGGTTGATCTCAATTCGGCCGGTGAAGATATTGAGCACTGGAATAAACAGCCATTGCGGCCGCAAGCCTATTTCTGTGGTGCTGCGCCTGTGATGGACGGTTATCCAACCTATTTTATTCCCGAACAGTACCGCTATCAGGCGGTACCTAATTTTATTGTGGATGAGACACATCGAGAAAGGTTTGCCAGCGACAGCGAATACCAGTCTCATCGCCCCAAAGCAGCAGTAAAACGTATCCAGCAAGATGGTGCGATATGTGTCAAAAGTCATTATGAATCAGGGTTTGGCGGACATGGAAACTGGCCAGTGCCCTCGCTGGCGTTATTGCAGGAATTAGTGGCTCAAGCTCATCAACTTGACTTGCCAGTGCTCTTACATGCTAATTCACAGCAAGCCCAGCAGATCGGTGTAAAGGCAGGCGTGGATGCGTTTGCGCATGGGATGTGGACATGGGATGACGCGGACCAAACTGAATTGACCGGTGAAATTCGGCAAATACTGGATGCGGCGATAGTCAAAAATATTAAACAGCAGCCAACCTTTCAGGTGTTATATGGCGAAAGGGATCTGCATGATCCGGAGTATTTGCAATCAAAGCAAATTAAGCAGGCGGTTCCTGCCCAGGTACTTGACTGGTACCAAACCGACGCTGGGCAATTTGCAACCCGAAGTGCGCTGGAAATCCCCTATATCAAAAGCTTTCTGCAGCACAATTCATGGCAACAACTCGATGCCAAGCCACTGGCCAGATTGACTGCGACTGTAAAATATCTGGATCAGCATACTGCCACGGACAACAGTTTGTTTCTGTTTGGCAGCGATACGCCCAGCGACCTTACCTACGCCAATCCCACTGGTTATAACGGCTATCTGGAAGCCCAGCGCTGGCGAGACGCGGGTATCTCAGCTTTGCAATGGTTTCGTGCTGCCACCATTAATAATGCGCGATTTTTTGGACTGGAACAGGAAATTGGCAGTATCAGTGTGGATAAAAGAGCTGATTTGCTGTTGCTGAGCAAAGACCCAAGAACAGATTATGCTGCACTCGATAGCATCAAACTGGTGGTGATAAAGGGCAAGGTCGTGGAACGACAACAGCTATCGGCGCAAAATCACTGATTTGTCGCCGTATCCTCCGTATCAGACAACTGCACATCGAAGTCATAGCGGGCGATGATCTGCTCATCCACCAATACCTGGACCTGCCATTTCCCGGTCCAGTCAGGGCGGATCCGTTTGCTCGAATAGGTTCGCCAGTTTTGACTGCCAATGGTCAGGGTCACATCGGCTTTATGTTGCCCCTGATATAACCAGCGATGAATAATCTGTTTATTGGCCAGATTTTCGGCTCGGGTATAAAAATAGACTTTACCGATTTGGCCTTTTTCGATCAGAACCTGATGATTCAGGTTGTCTACAGGCTGTCTTTGCTGGATAAAGGTGGTTAGCTGCAACTCGCTAATCTGCGGTTCAGCAGTGGCAAAACCAGATAGTAGCAGCATGATTAACATCAGTGTTTTCATCTATTCTAACCTATCCGAAAGAGCGTTAGCCGATTAAGCCAAGCGGGCTTGTAACCAGTTAGAGATGGTTTGCAACTCGTCAAGGCACACATTGTGTTGCATCGGATAATCGTGCCACTCCACCTGATACTGGCATTGTTGCAATCGCCGGCAAGCCTGTTGTCCATAAGCCATGGGAACCACATCGTCAGAACGGCCATGACACATTAAAATCGGTGTTTGCTGATTCGCCGGGTGAGCCTGTTGTTCCAAGGTGTCTGGTTCGCTCATATAAGTTGATAACGCCATGACTCCGGCCAGTTTTTGCTCGAAGCGGGTAGCCAGATGCAGCGCAATAACTCCTCCTTGGGAAAACCCTGCCAGCACGATTCGACTGGCTTCTATTCCTTGGGCAATTTCCCTTTCAATCAGCGTTTTAACTAATTCGGCTGACTCACGCACTCCCGCGGCGTCCGCGCGTTTATCCAGTTCCATCGATTTGATGTCGTACCAGGCCCGCATTTGATAGCCATTGTTAATGGTAATCGCCCGTATCGGAGCATGGGGAAACACAAAACGAATGGCGAGCTCTTCCGGTAAGTTTAATTCCGGCACAATAGGCGCGAAACCGTTACCAGAGTCACCAAGACCATGCAGCCAGATAACCACGGCAGTAGCCGGTTTGTCGGGATTGACCTCAACATAGGGTAAGAGATTATCGCTCATTCAGGCTCCCGCGCTTAGCACTACATCTTGCCCGGCCTGCTTGCTGGCGGCCTGATCGATAAACTGCCAAAATTCGGCCCCGGTACGTTCATCAATCCATTTACCATCCTCAAAATTAAAATGATGACCATTAAATTTGGTCGCCACCCAGATTTGATGAAGAGGAGGTTGCTTGTTGATGATGATTTTGGTGCCATTGACAAAGGTCAAGGTCAGAATGCTAGCCGCAGATTCATAATCGATATCGACCGGACATACATCCAGTGCTTCTTCGATAACCAGGAGCAGATCATCAACCCGTTGATGATATTCGGAATCTTGCATAATTCAGTATCTCGATTCTAAGAGGGAAAGCTATGGTCAGTAAAAAAAGCCAACGGATCAAGCCCTGTCTGCAGTAATTGCCGGAAATAGTCAAATTGACCGTCATTGTGCTAGAATCGCGGGCTTTGAAAAACCGAAAATAATTCCTATGACTCAAGCTCCCGGCAATCTATTTATCCTTGCTGCCCCTTCTGGTGGTGGAAAATCCAGTTTAATTAAAGCGTTGCTCGATAAATGCCACGATGGTTCAATGCAGTTGTCGGTTTCGCTCACCACTAGGGCCATGCGACCCGGAGAACAGAACGGCAAACATTATCATTTTGTCAGCCAGGACGAATTTAAACAGCAGATAGCCGAGGGCAATTTGTTTGAATGGGCCGAAGTGTTTGGCAATTATTACGGTACGTCCAGAACGGTGATTGAAAACACCTTGCAGCAAGGTATTGATGTTTTTCTGGATATTGATTGGCAGGGCGCCCGCCAAGTTAAAGCCCAGTTACCGGATACCAACAGCATTTTTATTGCGCCTCCCTCGCGTGAGGCATTACGCCATCGTCTAACCGGCCGTGGTCAGGATTCCGCCGAAGTGATTGAACAACGCATGGCGTTGGCCAGAGCGGAAATAGAGCATTACGATGAATTTGATTATATTCTGGTTAATGATGATTTTGATCAGGCGCTAAAAGAACTGGAAAGTATCGTTTGTGCCCAGCGATGCCTAAGAGCGCAGCAAGTCGTTAGGCATAAAAAGCTGTTTACTGAATTGCTCGCAGAATAATCAGCGCAATTCGGTCGAATAACCACTGGTATTGCAATTGATTACTGAGTAAACTATGCAACCTTTTTTCAACCCCCAAGACATTGACGGAGAATAGAATGGCCCGTGTAACAGTTGAAAACGCTATTGAAAAAGTTGGCAATCGTTTTGATTTGATTCTGGTTGCAGCACGTCGCGCCCGTCAAATTGCCATCGAAGGCAAAGATCCCAAAGTAGATATGGGTAATGATAAAGCTACTGTAGTAGCGTTACGCGAAATTGAATTGGGTCTGGTAACGGCTCAAACTGTTGATCAAGAAGAAATGCATGATCAACGCGTTCAGGAAGAAGCGGACTTTAGTTCGGTGGCGAATATTTTAGCCGAGCAACAATAGTAAAATTAGGGTCTTTAGCCGGGGTACTCGCAAAAAGACCGTAAAATCTTGTGCCAACGGCGTTCTGTCGTTGGCAACGCCTATATTTATCCGTATTCTACAATCATCCACTCACCGTCGTTTTAGTAGTTGATTTGTGTATCTATTTGAAGGCCTGAAAAACAAAATTAGCGAATATCTGCCACCCGAGCAGGTAGCTGATGTCGAACGTGCCTTTAAAGTTGGTCGAGAAGCCCACGATGGCCAGATGCGCAGCAGTGGTGATCCCTATATTACCCACCCAATCGCGGTAGCCGGCATTCTAGCCGAAATGCGTCTGGATTTTGAAACGCTGGTCGCAGCGATCCTGCATGATGTGATTGAAGATACTGAATTAACCAAGAGCGATCTCGCCGAACAGTTTGGCGATACAGTAGCCGATTTGGTGGAAGGTGTATCCAAGCTGGATAAGTTGCAGTTTGGTAGCCAGAAAGAAGCGCAGGTCGAAAACTTTCGTAAAATGATTATGGCCATGGTGCAGGACATTCGCGTGATCCTGATCAAACTGGCAGACCGCACCCACAATATGCGTACTCTAGGTGCGCTACGGCCGGAAAAACGCCGCCGGATTGCGCTGGAAACGCTGGAAATTTATGCCCCCATTGCCCATCGGCTGGGTATCCACGATATCAAAAACGAGCTGGAAGATTTGGGGTTCAAGGCCATGTATCCCATGCGATATCGCGCACTGGGTGCTGCGGTTAAACAAGCCCGTGGTAATCGCAAGGAAATTATCGACAACGTCTACGATGAAATCTGTAGCCGCCTGGAAGAAGTCAAAATATCCGCGCTGGTAATGGGACGTGAAAAGCACCTGTATTCCATTTATCGCAAAATGAAAAACAAGGAGCTGAATTTCCACGAAGTGATGGATATTTACGCGTTCCGGGTGGTGGTGGAATCCACCGACAACTGCTACCGGGCCCTGGGTGCCATGCATGGATTATACAAACCCATTGAAGGGCGGTTTAAAGATTATGTTGCGATCCCGCGCACCAATGGTTATCAGTCATTGCACACCTCATTAGTCGGTCCACATGGTATTCCGGTGGAAATCCAGATCCGTACCGAAGAAATGGATCATATGGCCGACAAAGGCGTGGCAGCCCACTGGATGTATAAACAACCGGGAGAAGAAAAAGGCACCACAGCCCAGGTCAGGGCCAGAAAATGGATGAACTCCATTATCGAATTGCAACAAAGCGCCAGTTCCTCATTTGAATTTATTGAAAACGTTAAAACCGATCTGTTCCCTGACGAAATCTATGTGTTTACCCCCGATGGCCGGATTATTGAATTACCTACCGGTGCCACTGCTGTCGATTTTGCTTACGCGGTGCATTCGGATGTGGGTAACTCCTGTGTGGGAGTGCGGGTCAATCGCCGAACCTGGTCGTTGAGTCGTGCGCTGGAAACCGGCCAATCAGTGGAAATTATTACTTCGCCGCGCGCCAAGCCGAATGCTAATTGGCTGAACTTTGTGGTTAGTGCCAAGGCCCGTTCCTATATTCGCCAATATCTAAAAAAACAACGCTCTGAAGAAGCCATCAGTATGGGTAACCGTTTGTTGCGTCATGCATTAGGTAATACCAAACTGGAGAAAATCGCCTTAAAAGATATCGAGCGGGTGGTGAAGGAAACCAAGCATAGCAGCTTTAACGCCCTGTTGGCTGATATCGGCTTAGGTAACGAGCTCAGTGCTATCATTGCCCGTCGGCTGGTGGGCGAAAGCGGTGAAGAAATTCAAACCAGTGGACGCCGTGTGGCGATCAAGGGAACCGAAGGACTGTTGGTGTCTTATGCCCGTTGTTGTCATCCTATTCCGGGTGATGAAGTGGTGGCATTGCTGAGTCCGGGCAAAGGTATGGTTATTCATCAGAACGGCTGTCGCAATATTGCCAGAATTGTTCGTGAAGAACCTAACCGTGTACTTGAAATGCATTGGGACAGTGAGCCGCAGGGTGAGTTTAAAGCTGCCTTGCGGGTCGAGTTGATTAATCGTCAGGGTACCTTGGCCACCTTAACCAATACTGTGGTGACCAATGATTCCAACATCGTATCGCTGCAAACAGAAGAAAAAGAGAGCAATATTTATTATATCGATATGGAGATCACTATTCATAACCGCCTGCATTTAGCCAATATTATGCGTAAAATCAGGGTGATGCCGGAAGTCCAGCGTGTATCCCGGCACAGTCAATCCAGATCGTCATAACCTAATCAATTGTAAGGAACAAACATGTCAAGAACGGTGATTAATACACCCAATGCGCCTCAGGCAATCGGTACATACAGTCAGGCCGTTAAAGTGGGGTCTACCGTCTATTTATCCGGTCAGATTCCATTAGTGCCAAGCAGCATGGAAGTGATTTCAGAAGATTTTGCCGAACAAACCCAGCAAGTCTTTGCCAATTTGTCGGCTGTCTGTGAAGCTGCTGGCGGCAGCTTGAACGACCTGGCTAAAGTGAATATTTTTATGACGGATCTGAGCAACTTTGCTACTGTTAACGAGATCATGAGTCAGCATTTCAGTCAGCCTTACCCTGCGCGCGCGGCAATCCAGATTAGCGCCTTACCTAAAGGTGTGCAGATTGAAATCGATGGCGTGATGGAGCTTTAATACCTTCATCTTGAATATTCCAGCCATGAAAGCATTCTGAACAAAGGCAGGTCTTACAATATTCCTAATTTTAAATCGAGATAAAGATGAAAATAAGCATATTGCCAGGCCTGTTTTTTTTGGTATTCACCAGTGTGACATTGGCATTCGACCGAACGATGATTGCCGAACAGCCGGAACAGGTTACCCCGCTGTTAAACGGACAAAATATTCCTGCTATCGAATTGAAAACAGTGGACGGCGAAACGGTTGGTCTGACTCAATTAGTTGCACAAAAACCGACAATTCTGGTTTTTTATCGCGGTGGCTGGTGTCCTTATTGCAGCCGACAGCTAGCCGGTCTTAAAGACATCGAGAGCAAACTAACCGATTTGGGATATCAAATTATTGCGATTTCGCCCGATTCACCAGCCCGTTTGCAAGCGCAAAAAGTCAAATCCGAATTTAATGTCATGTTGTTATCGGACGATCAATTAGCTGCCACTCGTGCATTTGGTCTGGCGTTCTTTTTGCCCGAGAAAACGGCGGAGCTTTATCGCAATAAACTGGGTGTCGAATTTGTAGATGTATACGATACAGAGCGGGTTGCCTTGCCTGTTCCGGCAGTGTACATCGCCGATCAGTCCGGGCTTATTCAATTTAACTACGTAAACCCCAACTTCAAAGTGCGCGTGTCCGAGCAATTGTTGTATGATGCAGCCAAGACTTCATTAGTAAAATAGACATGGAATGCATTCACCCGCTCATACATCCCTGACTGAACTTAAAGGTGTCGGCAGCATGGTTGCCGAGAAGTTAGCCAAGTTAGGGCTGGTGACGGTGCAGGATCTGCTGTTCCATCTACCCAATCGTTATGAGGATCGCACCCGGATTTATCCGGTTGCCGATCTGATGCCACATATTCATGCCAGTATTGAAGCCACCATACAGGCGGTAGATATCACTTTTGCCCGACGTCGTATGCTGATTGTGCGAGTCAGTGACGGCACCGGCAGTATCAGCTTACGTTTTTTTCATTTCACTGCCGCGCAAAAGAATAATTTGCAGATTGGTAAAACACTCCGGTGTTTTGGCGAGATTCGGGCTGGCAAATACGGACTGGAAATGATGCATCCTGAGTATAAATTACAGGATGACAGCCAGGTTAAACCGCTGGAAGAAGCACTCACGCCGGTGTATCCCACCACCGAAGGACTTAAGCAAATCAGCTTGCGTAACCTCACCGAACAGGCATTAGATTTTCTGGATAAAAATGGCCTAACCGAATTGTTGCCAGCCGGTTTATATCAGGATCAAATTTCACTACCTGAAGCGTTAAAACTGGTGCATCGGCCCCCACCGGATGTTGGATTATCCTTGTTACAAGAAGGTAAACATCCTGCCCAGCGACGTTTGGTGATCGAAGAATTACTGGCACATCATTTAAGTGTACTTAAAGTCCGTCAGCAAAGTGACCAGCATCAGGCAAGCAGTATTCAAACCGATCAAAAGCTACTGCGGCAGTTTTTAGCGTCGTTACCTTTTGCACCCACAGCAGCACAGCAACGAGTTGTAGAAGAAATTCAGCGTGACATGAGTACGTCCCGGCCGATGATGCGTCTGGTACAAGGCGATGTAGGCTCGGGTAAAACTCTGGTTGCCGCCATGGCGGCGTTGTCGGCACTGAGTCAGGGTTATCAGGTGGGATTAATGGCACCTACCGAATTGTTGGCCGAACAGCATGCCAACAACTTTAGCCAGTGGCTGGAACCGCTGGGGATTAAACTCGGGTGGCTGGCGGGCAAGCTCAAAGGCAAAGCGCGGGAAGCGGTATTGGATAATCTGGCCAGCGGCGAGATCCAGATGCTGGTGGGGACCCATGCTATTTTCCAGCAACAGGTACAGTTTCAACATTTGGCACTGGTGATTGTGGATGAACAACATCGTTTTGGCGTACATCAGCGTTTGGCATTGAGGGAAAAAGGCCAACAACAAGGTTTATATCCACACCAATTGATTATGACAGCCACCCCGATACCGCGGACTTTGGCGATGACAGCCTATGCCGATCTGGATACGTCGGTTATTGATGAATTGCCACCCGGCAGAACACCGGTGAAAACCGTGGTCGTGCCGGACAGCCGTCGTGGTGAGATTATCGAACGGGTTCGCCAGGCCGCATTGGGTGAAAAGCGCCAAGTTTACTGGGTCTGTACCTTGATTGAAGAATCCGAGGTACTGCAGTGCCAAGCGGCGGAAGATACCGCCATTGCACTGAATACCGCGTTGCCGGAACTGCGGGTCGGCTTGGTACATGGGCGACTTAAACCCAAAGAAAAACAGGCCATTATGCAGCAGTTTAAAGATGCCGAACTGGATCTGCTGGTTGCCACCACTGTGATTGAAGTGGGAGTGGATGTGCCCAATGCCAGTCTAATGATTATTGAAAACCCGGAACGATTGGGACTGGCGCAATTGCACCAGCTACGTGGCCGGGTCGGGCGTGGTTCGGTTGAAAGCCACTGTGTGTTGCTATATCAGCATCCGTTATCCAAAACTGCCAATTTGCGGTTGGCGGTGTTGCGTGAAAGTAATGACGGTTTTTTGATTGCCCAACGTGATTTGGAAATTCGTGGTCCAGGAGAATTACTTGGCACCAAACAAACCGGTTTGGCCGATTTGAGAATAGCCGATCTGGTGCGCGACGCCGAATTGATCCCGCAAGTACTGGAGCTGGCGAATAGAATTTGGCATCAGCATCCGTCGCATGCTCAGGCGATTATTAATCGCTGGTTGGCTCATCGTGAAGACTATGGTCATGCCTGAATACTTGTTATTGGTAGAATCTGATGTGCATATTGAATTAGCCGCACAAATAGCGGCTAAGTGGCAATTTAGGTTGGTTCGTCAGGCCGAAAGAGGTCTGGTATTAATGCTGGATGACGACGGCTTGCAGTTAAAACAGCTGGATGAGCCAAAAACCGGTGGTGTGCGGGTGGATTTTGCCAGTGATGCGTTGACCTACCGACGCCAACATGGGGGCGGTAAAAAAGAAGCTGTCGCCAAGGCAGCAGGAATAAAAACGGCTGAACGCCCCTCGGTACTGGATTGTACCGCCGGTCTGGGCCGCGATGCCTTTATTTTGGCCAGTTTAGGTTGCCGGGTGCAGATGATTGAGCGTTCACCCGTCGTTGCTGCGCTATTAGAAGATGGCATTCGGCGCGCATCGCAATACCCGGATCTGGCCCACTGGTTTAGTCAACGCATGCAGTTATTGCAAGGGGCAGCCACCGAGAAAATGCAAAATTGGCAAGATGAAAAGCCGGATGTGATTTATCTCGATCCGATGTTCCCGCATCGCAAAAAGTCCGCGCTGGTCAAAAAAGAAATGCGCTTGTTCCAGCAATTACTGGGACCGGATCAGGATGCTGATTTGTTGCTGGAACCCGCTCTGAAAATGGCCGGTAAAAGAGTGGTGGTAAAACGTCCTGCCGGTGCGCCTTACCTGAACAATCAAAAGCCACAGATAGAAATGGCAGGCAAAGCGAATCGTTTTGATATCTACCTTATCCACTAAATGGGTAAACGGACTCAAGCCTAATCGTCACAGTGGATATCGTCGTGCTATGCTGCTAGCGTTATTATTCGACTAATCAAGGAAAAACTATGCTAGTTTCAGGTGAGTTTGAGGTTAAGTTAGCCCCAATCGAGAATTACGCTCAAGGTCAGCAAGGCAATCAACTGGGTCGCATGTCTTTGGATAAAACCTTCCACGGCGGGTTAGATGCCCAAAGCCAAGGTGAAATGCTCAGTGCTCTCACCAAGGTAGAAGGATCGGCAGGTTATGTGGCTATCGAACAAGTTGTAGGCGTACTGGAAGGTAAGCAAGGCAGCTTTGTGTTACAGCATTTTGGCATTATGGACAGAGCAAAAGATCGGTTGCAACTGGAAGTGATCCCGGATTCTGGCACAGGTGAATTAACCGGTTTATCAGGTAGCATGAAAATTGAACGTCGTGACGGCAAGCATTTTTACCATTTCGATTATCAGATTATGAACTGAAATCGACCAACTACAGGAGCGAAAGAATGATTGAAGTAGGACAGAAATTACCCGATGCCACTTTTTCCTTGCGTCAAAATGGCGAAGGCAGCAACCCCACTACCGCCGATATTTTCACCAATAAGAAAGTGGTGCTGTTTGCGGTTCCTGGCGCATTTACACCTACATGCTCCAATGCTCATTTGCCCGGTTATGTAGCACTGGCTGACAAGTTCAAGGCGAAGGGGATAGATAGTGTGATATGTCTGGCAGTGAACGATGCCTTTGTAATGGAAGCTTGGGGCAAAGACCACAATGCCGAACATATTATGATGTTGGCCGATGGTGATGCCCAATTTACCAAAGCGATCGGACTGGATACTGATACCGGTACTTTTGGCGGTGTGCGTTCAGGACGTTATGCGATGTTGGTGGAAAATGGAGTGGTAAAAACGCTAAATGTCGAACAGCCTAAAGAATTTAAAGTCAGTGACGCGCAGAGCATGTTGGCCCTTGTCTGATTTTATTGACGATAATTGAGTCATTGTGAACCCGGATAGTCTATCTATCCGGGCAATTTGTATTATGCTTAGTCATTCAAGGATCGATAAGACGGCGTATTGATGAAATATTGGTGTTTTCTTCTAGTCTTCACTCTGGCTTTCCCGGCAAGTGCAAAGCAACATGTAATCCGACATATCACCCATAAAAGCCAAGATGACTTTCGTGACAGCTATTATGCGGATCTACTCAAGCTCGCCCTTCAGGCTTCGCAACAGGAATATGGTGACTATTCGTTAGTGCCAGTGCCGGTGGATGTATTTCAGGGCAGAGTGATTGAGCTTTTGAAAAGAGGTGAACAACTGGATGTGATTTGGACGATGACGTCCGAAACAAGGGAACAGCAGTTGCTACCTATTCGTATCCCGCTGGCTAAAGGCATTATGGGGTATCGTCTATTGATGATTCGCGAAGGCACACAAAGCCTGTTTAATCATCTTGACGAGCGACAGCTTAAGCAAAAGCTGGCGGGTCAGGCTTATGATTGGCCTGATACGCAGATCTTGAAAGCCAATGGTTTTAAAGTGATTACCGCGCCAGCATCGACTTTGGTTGCCATGCTTAAAGCGGGAAGATTTGACTATTTTCCTCGAGGTTTGCAAGAGATTTGGGATGAAGTGGACAGTTTTGACGGAGTAGAAGTAGAAGATAGTCTGTTGATCTATTACCCCGCGCCGATGTTTTTCTTTGTTAACCGGCAAAACAAGATACTAGCAGAGCGACTGGAAAAAGGATTACGTCTGGTGGTTGACCGGGGTGGACAAGAAAAATTGCTAGATGAATACCATTTTATCCGCGATGCGGTGTTACGAGCCAAAATTGCCAATCGCAAAATTATTACCTTACGCAATCCAGCATTGAGTTTGGCCAGCCGGCAGGCACTGGACCCTGAATCCACGCTCCACGCAGAGAATGGGCCGGAGACTAAAAAAGAGCCATAAGGCTCTTTTTTATTGATATTTGACGCCTGGGGATAAGTGCCACCCGCCGTCGAGGCGTCAAGACAATCTGACGGGTGGCCCCCAATTAGTTCAAGCGATCCAGTAATTCTTTACCGATTTCGGTTCCGATATAACCGTTTGCTTCGGCCCATTGCTGGATAGCCATGCCATCTGCTTCGGCTTGTGCCAGATCATTTTTAGACATTTTTTTGATCATGTAGGTGCCAACGTCAACGGATGCATTTTGCATTGAGTAGCGGATCAAACTGTTACCCCCGCATGATACACCGGTGTAAAAGTCACCCAAGCGCAGATTGTAATCACGTTGAACAGAACGCATTTTCTTGCGCAGTTCGCCTTTGTCATTGTTTTTTACAATAGTACAAATGTTTTGCAGATCTTCATTGACATCGGCAAAGCTCACTGGAGCGACTAAGACGGTAGATAAAGCTGCGATAGTTAATACATTTTTCATAATGATTGCCTCATTTAATTCTGATAAACATAAATTGCCTTGACGGAAACCAGTCTAAAAAAACGCCAATTGGCTTTGCAGGGGGTAATTTTGTACGTAGGTATACTAATTAATACCAATCGGAGTTCGGAGATGATAATTTAAGGACAATAAAAAAGGGCTAAAAAGCCCTTATTTATCAGACGCCTGGGGGATATGTCACTCGCCGTCGAGGCGTCAAGACAATCTGACGAGTGACCCCCAATTAGTTTAAGCGAGCTAACAACTCTTTACCGATTTCAGAATCGATAAAACCGTTGGCTTCTGCCCATTGTTGAATTGGCATGCCGTCTGATTCAGCTTGAGCCAAGTCTTTTTTAGACATTTTCTTGATAATGTAAGTACCGACATCCGTTGCATTATTTTGCATGGAATAGCGGATTAAGCTGTTACCACCACAAGAAACGCCAGTGTAAAAGTCACCCAGACGCAGGTTATAGTCGTCTTGTACCGCACGCATTTTCTTGCGTAATTCACCCTTGTCGTTGTTTTTAACGATAGTGCAGATATTTTGCAGATCTTCGTTAACATCGGCAAAGCTCACAGGAGCAATCAGGGCGGTAGATAACGCTGCGATAGTCAGTAATTTTTTCATGTTGATGCCTCGTAAAATTGTTGATGAGATTGTCTCGACGGCGCGCATCATACGTCCGGTTCTGATATCGGGATAGATGGGACGAATGTACCTATGTATACTCATTCATACCTAATTGTTTTAGGGCGCGTCTGGCGGGCTTTTCAAGTAGAATGACAAGTCGTATTTTTGTTGCATATTTGTCTTTTCAGGCAGCAGCAGCCTCTAATATTTTTTAAGGAAACAAAACATCAATATGCAGCAAGTTGACGTGATTATTATTGGTGCCGGTGCTGCCGGATTATTCTGCGCCGCACAGGCGGGTAAACGAGGTCGTTCTGTGCTGGTGTTGGACCATGCCAAACGTATTGGTGGCAAAATCCTGATGTCTGGTGGCGGGCGCTGCAATTTTACCAATATGTATGCCGAGCCGGATAACTTCCTTTCGGATAATCCCCATTATTGCAAATCGGCTTTGAGTCGTTATAGCCAATGGGATTTTATCGGGCTGGTCAGTGATTATGATATTGCCTATCACGAAAAAACACTGGGTCAGCTGTTTTGTGATGATTCGGCCAAACAGATTGTCAATCTGTTGCTGAGCGAATGTGAAAAAGCCGGCGCTAAAGTGCAATCTGGCTGTACAGTGCAAAGTATCGACAGGCATAGCAGCGGTTTCAAACTGGAAACTAGCCTGGGCCAGTTTCAATGTGAATCGCTGGTGATCGCTACCGGCGGTTTGTCGATGCCAAAACTGGGTGCCAGCCCTTTTGGCTATAAAGTAGCAGAACAGTTTGGCTTGTCGATTAAGCCCACCTGTGCGGGTCTGGTGCCATTTACCTTGCATGAACAGGATAAAAATGTACTGGCAGAATTAAGTGGTATTTCACTGGAGGCCAGCGCCGAGTGTAATAACACTCTGTTTAAAGAAAATATCCTGTTTACCCATCGTGGCCTAAGTGGCCCGGCGGTATTGCAAATATCCTCTTACTGGCAACCCGGTCAGGCAGTGGAGTTTAATTTATTCCCCAATGGCGATTTGCTGGCTGAACTGATTAACACCCAGATACAACAGCCGGATATTCTGCTGTCTACCACCCTTGCACGTTTCTATCCCAAGCGTTTTGTGCAAACCGCTCTCGGTTATTTTGCTCTGGATAATAAGCCGCTTAAACAATATCAGGGCAAACAGCTGGAAGAGGTTGCAGAAGCGTTTACAGCATGGCGACTCAAACCCAACGGCACTGAAGGTTATCGCACCGCCGAAGTCACCTTGGGCGGGGTAAACGTCGATCAGCTCTCCTCCAAAACCATGATGGCCAAAGACATTGAAGGCTTGTATTTTATTGGAGAGGTGGTGGATGTGACCGGCTGGCTAGGCGGGTTTAACTTCCAGTGGGCCTGGAGCTCCGGTTGGGTAGCCGGGCAAGAGGTGTAGCTTGTGTACTCTTCCAAATAATATTTTAAAAAAATGGCCTTAATAGGGTACCCGATTTTTTAGCTACGGACTCTACCTAGATACAGGTAGGAAACGACCAATAATCAATGAGTACAGAGCAACCTAAAATTAATCGCAAGATCATGCCAGCCAAAAAGAGCGATGCGCTGATCGCTGCGCAAGAAAAAAAGTTGCACCGATTCCTAAGCTCCAAACTGGCGAACGAAGCAGATGCCAAGGATTTTGCGCAGGAAGCTTTTTTGCGTCTGCTACGGGTAGAAAATACTAAACTGATCAATAACCCGGAAGCCTACCTAGTTCGTATTGCCAAGAACCTGGTGTATGAACATTATGTTAATTTGCCTGCGCAACCCAGCTCCAGCGAGGAAATGGAGCTGGAGTGTGAAGATGAAAGTATTGAAGAACAGGCTAATCGATCCCAGTCAATGCAAACACTGGAACGCGCATTGACGCAGTTATCGCCGAAATGCAGGGCGGTTATCGTTTTACATCGCCGTGATGGTATGACCTATGAAGAAATTGCCCAAACATTGGGTATCTCTGCATCTATGGTCAAAAAGTATCTGATTCAGGGGTTAAGCAAATGTCGAACCTTATTAAGGCAACACCATGAATGGTAAGCAAAATTCAGGCAGAGATGCCAGACGACAGGAAGTCCTGAGCGAAGAAGCTGCAGCCTGGATCGTCGAGTTGCAAGAACCCGGTCCTTCCAGCAAAGAAGCCTTTGCCAACTGGCTGCGTCTTTCTCCTGAGCATATCAGGGAGTTTTTGGTTGTTAAGTCCATGTGGGATGACTTGACTGATATCCCGGATAATCCCTCTGTGGAAGAACTGGTTGCGTTGGCCACTGCCGAACAATCGGTTGTTTCGATTACTCCAAACAATGTATCTGACATGCCGAATAAGCCAACTCCACATTCCGCTTCGCGCAACTGGAAATGGCTTGCTGCGGCGTCGGTGGCGGCTTTTGCATTGGTCAGCAGCCTGTTGATGTGGCCAGCAACCAAAAACCAGATTTACCATACTGAAGTGGGCGAACAAACATCGGTTCCCTTACCTGACGGTACTATTGTAACACTGAACACCCGAACCACGCTGAAGGTCATGTATTCGGACGGCTTTCGCGATGTACAGCTGGTTGAAGGAGAAGCCTTGTTTGAAGTTGCCAAAGATAAAACACGCCCTTTTAGGGTGTTCTCTCAACAGGCGATAGCCCAGGCGGTGGGTACCCAGTTTAATGTGCGCAAGGAAGAGCGAGATACCACAGTGACGGTGGTAGAAGGGATTGTCGACGTCAATATTGTTGATACACAGGACAAGCTGAATTTGGCGCAAAGTAATACAGCACAAACCAGCCCAACCATGGAGAACGCAAAGCATAGTGCCGTTAAGCCGGTGCGCCTGACAGTGGGGCAGGAAGCAAGAGTAAACAGTCAAGCGCAACAAATTGAAGTGGTTAACAGGGTTGCAGTGAATGCTATTAGCTGGAAAGAGCGACGGCTGGTGTTTGAAGCTGAGACCTTGAAGAAGGTGGTGGAGGAGTTTAATCGCTACAACGACAATCCGCTGCGTATCAAGCATCCGTCACTGGAATCGCTAAAAATCACCGGTGTATTTCATAGCAATGATAGAGCCTCTTTTGTAGCCTTTTTGCTTGCCGGCAATATTGCCCGTGTACAGACGTTGGATAATGGCACCATATTATTGTTGGCACCGGCCAAAAGTTAAAAAATTGTAAAAATAATTATAAAACAGGGTGACTATATTTTGAGCTGAACACTCTTCTCTATTAAACGTTGAAATTTTCATCACAAAATGGAGTAGAGACCATGCAACATCCTTCCCGCTTTATTGCCGGTTTAATGTTGCTGACTTTTGCATTGTCAGCAATGTCAGCCACACCTTTGTGCGAAGTCCCTGTTGAGGAACGGGGAAGTTGTCTGCCCGACTTGTCCAGCCTTGATTTGAATAATAAAAATGTTCATCTCATTTTAACTATAGGTAACAGCCATAATATTGGCCGAACGGGTAATAATCAGGATCAATCCTTTGGTTCGAAAGTATTGCAATGGAATCATTGCGGTTCTCTGTCACGACCTAGTGGCGTGTTTAAAGCCATGCTGGATCATGTCGATCCTGTCGCCGGAGGTGGCAAAGCCAAAGGTAAAACTGACCGTCTAAGCCCGGATCTGACGTTTTCGGAAGATTATCTGGCAGAGTATCCGGCTGTTGACTATTTGATTTTTGTTCCCAGTGCCAAGGGCGGCACCGGATTTGTCGATCCTGATGATCCCGACGACCAAAGTGGTAACTGGTCTGCGGACCAAAGCAGTATCCAATCTACTGCCGTGTGTAGCCGTCTGGATGAAGCCGTGATCCGTTATAACAATGCAGCGGCCTATTTGAGTGGCCAGGGAGCTAATATTACCCATGCCGGTACCTTGTTTCACAATGCCAATCCTGACTACAACCCCTCAGTATTGCGTTGGGGCGACACTGATGATGCCTATTCCGAAATTTGGGATAACCACCAACAACAGATCGATTATTTTATTGATTATCTGCGCGATAATCTGGACGGCTATCAGTCCACCACCCCTATTGTTATCGGTGGAGGAATGATTGATACCCAGTTTCAGGGACGCCCGACCAATGATGCCCTATTTCAGGCCAATCTGAACGGGGCACATATACGCCAGAATTACGTTGGTACTTACGATCCTATCCATTTCAGGAATGGCGATTTTATCAGTGGCAAATTGACCAGCGACGATTTGCCTATCGGCAGTTATGATGGCACACATACCAATAGCAATGGTGAAAGAACTAAAGGACATCTGCGTTTCAGAGCGTGGCAACGCGCCAGTAACAATAGTGATCACCTGGCGCCTTTTGGTCAGTTGTCATTTATATCTGATCTGACCGCTTACTGGGATTTTCGCTCCGGAACACCGCTGGATTTTAGCGGAAATCACTATGATCTGAGCCGCTATCGTGGCGAACAATCTGTCAACCGACCGCCTTTGTATGCCTTTGACGGTGATCTGGAAGATTTGGTTTGGCGCCGTACATCAACTTCAACCTACCGGGTTCATCAACTGCCGATGCCATTACCTGCCAGTTATACCATTGCCGTTTTTGTCAAACCCGCTCAGTTCACCGAGCCAATGGCATTCCTGCAACAAGCTGGTGGGCCGGTTAACTATCAACATCGCTTCCAGTACAGTGCGGCCAACGACCAGATTAGAGCCGGGCATGGAGCAATTTCGACCAGTGTGGCGTTTTCAGCCTCGGCACTGGATACCGATCATTATTTTCTGCTAACGCTGAGCTATGACGCGTCCACACAAGAAATGAAACTGGGTCTGGACGGAGTGGTGCAGGATACCGCCAGCAATGTTGCCAACCATCAGTCGCAAACGGGCAGTTTTTTAGGGGCCGCCAATGACGATGCAGACAATCCGCTGATTGGTCGTATGGTTTTTGCCATGATAGTGGATCGGGCGATTAGCGATACAGAACTGGGTGAGTTATGGAACAAAACTCAACAGCTTAATGTGCACAAGACGTCCCAGTAGTTATTTCCGGATCAACACGCCTAGGGCATCTGAATGTTAATTATATTTGCCATTTAGTAAATTAATTGTAAATTCAGGTGCCCGAAAATAACTCAAGCCACTCTTATCTATCATGTTGACCGCTAAACATGACCCTGGTTAACGATTATTCTAATACTAATAATATAGTGAGTTTCATAATGAATCATAAGATAAGACGTTGTATTAAACTTGTTTTGCCAGTGGTATTGAGCACGGTTACCTGCCAGTCGGTATTGGCGGAGCAAGCGGATAGCAACTTATACAACATTGAAGCACAATCACTCTCTAGTGCCCTACAAGCCTTTTCCAAACAGTCCGGTTTACAGTTTGCCTATCTGACTGACGGAGTTGAGAGCGTACTGTCAAAAGGGGCAAAAGATGCCCGCACGCCCAAAGAAGCGCTGGATAACCTGCTGCGCGGTACCGGGTTGAAATACGAGTTTATCAATGAGCATACCATCGCCATTAGTGCTCAACAGCCAAAGCCGATTAAAAAGACCAGTCAGCTATCTGAGGTGACACCACAGACGCAACTGGCTAGTGAACCGGTTGATGCCGTGCCGGAAAAAAAGAAAAAATTTGAGATGATCGTGGTCACCGGTTCGAATATTCCCAGAGCCGGGTTTGAAACCAGTTCGCCGGTGCAGGTGATTGACCGGGAGTCGATGATTGGGGACGGTGCCAAAACCTTGTCCGATATTGCGATTAAATTGCCTATCAATGTCGGTAGTGAGTTTCAGAATGAATCGGGTGGTTTGGTTGGTACTTCGCAATTTAACCTGCGTGGTTTGGGGCTGGGTTCCACTCTTACCCTGATTAACGGCCGTCGTGGTGGTCAATCTGCGGTGGCAGATGGTGGTGGTAATCAGTTTTTTGATATCAATCAGCTACCGTTGTCGATGATTGAACGGGTTGAGTTTCTTACCGACGGTGCGTCCGCAGTATACGGTTCTCAGGCTGTCGCCGGTGTGGCCAATATTATCACCCGCAGTAATTTTGAGGGTTTTGAAATTACCCTGGGAACCCAGACCTCAGATGGCCCGGGTGTTGACAAGCACGAGCTGGGATTTGCCTTTGGCTCATCTGCTGACGGCAACACCAAAGTGAATATCTATGGCGGTTTCTCCCATAGTAACCGGGCCGATCGCACCGATTTCGACTTTATTAATCAGCGGGTACTGGGTGACGGTGATCCAACCCAGTCGTTAACACTATCCGCTTTTGGCAGTCCGGGTTCTTTTCGCCAGGCCGTCACCGATCCTGAGAGCGGAGCGGTTGCGGGAACAGGGTCATTTATTCCTGATCCCGATTGTGAAGCGGCCGGAGGCGTATTGAAGGCACCCTACTGCCGTTATGACTTCGCCGATCAGGTATCGGTCATCCCGGAAGAAACCCGCATTCAGTTATTTACCGAGTTTTCATCCCAGCTGACCGACAAGGTAAAACTCTATGGTGAAAGCAGCTATTCTTCAAACCGCATTGAACGTACCCAGGGGCCTTTCCTGTTTCGTCATGGCTTGCTAGCCGACGGCAATAGCATGTTCGTACCTGCCAGTCATCCGTTTAACTTTTTTGTCGATGATGGGCAAGGTGGTATTACCTATATTGATCCGGCTGACTGGGATAACGAGGTGCATCAGGCGGTTGACCTGGAGTACCGTGGTCGCCCCTTTGGTGCCGAATTTAATGGTGGTAAGGGGCCGGGTGATCGCGAAGTTGATCTGGATTATTTACGCTTTATGAGCGGCATCGACGTGGAGCTGAGCGATTACTGGGTGATGAATGGCTCTTATATGTATGCGGCGGCCAAGCGGGAAGAAAGTCGGCCCTATAATTACATTACCAGCACGATCAACAATAGCTTGCTGGACGGTAGCTGGAATCCTTTTGGCAGCCATTTAGCCACACCCGATCTGGTTTCACCCAAAGATGGCGTTAGCGTGGCGGGTAATTCTCAGGAGGTTGAAAACAGCCTGCATACCCTGAATACCAATGATTCAGAAGCCATACAACAGGTGCTGGAACTAAAAGTCAGCGGCGAACTGGGTGAATTGTCTGGTGGTTTTATTGGTGTGGCGGCAGGGTTACAGCATCGTAAAGAAACCTTTGATTATCGTCCCGATCCGCTTGATGTGGCTGGCCTGGGCGATATTGTTGATGCGCCGATTAATGGTGAACAGGAAACCGACGCGGCCTATGTCGAAGCAATTTTGCCAGTATTGGACGAACTGGAAGTACAGGCGGCACTGCGTTACGAGGATTATGGTGATTTGGCCGGTGATACCCTGGATCCGAAAATCTCACTGCGCTGGCAGACAACCGAGCATTATAGTGTGCGGGGCAGTTGGGGCACCTCCTTCCAGGCGCCGTCGGTACGTCAGACCAGTATTTCCCGGCAATCACAAATCATCGATGATCCTGCTTCGATTAATCCTGTAAGCGGCCAACTGGAATGTGTTGCCAGAGACGTCACCAGTATAACTTCTGTTATCAACAAGGGTGATGATGAACTCAAACCACAGGAATCCACCTCGTTTAGTCTGGGATTGGTCGCCAATTTTAATTCTCTGGATGCCAGTCTGGATTTCTGGAGTTTTGATTACAAAAATCTGATCACCGCAGATGAAGGGGCGCAAGCCATTGTGTCGAATGACTGTAATGATAATCAACCCGATGATCCACGCGTGGTTCGCCGCCCGGACGGTACCATAGCCAATATCACCTCGGAATTTATCAATACCGGTTCAGTGAAAACCAACGGTTTTGATTTGTCAGTGTCTTACGATATGCCGGCATCAAGCTGGTACGATTCGCTGCGTATTACCTCGAATACGACCTACATCAATACCTTTGAAGTGGTAACCGAACCGGGCTCAGAGCCTTTTGAAGGCGCCGGGGTACGTAACTTTGGTAACCAGTTCCGTTCCATGCCCAAATTGCGCGCCAATCTGGGTATTAGTTGGCAACGTGGTATTCATTCCGTTAATGCCCAAATCCGCTATATCGACAGTTACATCAATGACCAACCCGAGCCGGACGTCGAAATTGATAGCTGGGTAGGCACCAACCTGCAATATTCCATCTCCCTGATGGATGACCAGTCATCACTGCAAGTCGGGGTGAAAAACCTGTTCGATCAGAAGCCGCCAAGTTTGGGTGAAAACGTCAGACCCGGTTACGATAACGTTATTCATGACGTGTTGGGTCGTACCTTGTATGCGTCATTCACTTACTCGATGTAATTGAACGATAACAACGCCTGGTTTGGTTGAGTCTCCGGGCGTTGTGATTGCAAAGGTCGAGCCTGTCTGCAACTGGTTGTATCAACGCGGCTCGAATCTTCCGGTTAATTCTCAAAACTATTCAAACCAGCGGGTGAGTTGTCTCGCCGGCACAGATGACAGAGTTTTATTATGCACAAATCCATTCTCTTATTGCTTGGGGCTTTGCTGATATCGGTTCAGGCTATTGCCTCGCAACCTGTTGCTGGCGGAAATAATGCACCTAAAGGCAGCTACGATTTTACCGGCTGGCAAGGGGGGAAATTGTCTATCTATTACAGCCTACCACCCGCTGCCGACAAGGATGCACCGATACTGATAGTGATACCTGGTGCGCGACGCAATGCCGATGTTTATCGCGATCAGTGGCATTCATTGGCCATGAAGCAGGGTTTTATTGTCCTGGCGATAGGGTGCAGTCTGGCGGTTTGTCCCAGCGAATATGATTACAATCTGGGCGGCCTGATGACTTCTTCGGGGAAATTGCAGCCAGCGCCGCGCCAGTTTTTTTCTGCGCCTGAATTAGTGTTCAACGATTTTAAACGCCAGTTTCAGTCAAGCCAGCCGACCTTCGCCCTGTATGGCCATTCTGCTGGTGGTGGTTTTGTGCATCTGTATATGCTGGCCCGTCCCGATGCACCGGTCAGTCATGCTGTGTCGGCCAATGCGGCGTTTTTCACCTACCCGGATCCCGGCCATCAATTTCCGTTTGGATTACAAGGCTCACCATTTTCCAGCCAAGATATGCAACGCTGGCTGGCAAAGCCGCTGACATTGATGTTGGGCGATCAGGATTTAGGCCCGCGCACCAAACCCGTCAGTAATAGTGACGACGCCAATGCCCAGGGGCGTAACGTTTTCGCCAGGGGCTTATCTTTTTATGCGCACGCCATCAATACCAGTGTGAAACAGAATGTGCATCCAAACTGGCAACTGGAGGTGGTGCACGGTGTCGGGCATAACAGCGGCGAACTGGTTCCTTATGCACTCAAGTATCTCTTCCCGCAACGACTACAGGAGTAGCAGATTGTGACTACAGATAATCTGAATCCACCAGCACAACAGTGCTCAACGCGAAAAACTTATCAGACGGCGGGCCTGTGGTTGGGGCCTCTGGCAGGGATTGCGTGTATGTTGCTGCCCGCCCCGGTCGGATTAGGTGAAGTTGGCTGGATAACGGCATCCATCGGGATGTGGATGGCGATATGGTGGTCGACTGAAGCCGTTCCTGTACCGGTTACCGCGATTATTCCGCTGGTGTTATTCAGCCCGCTCGGGATTTTGCCGATTAAACAGGCCGCGGCACCTTATGCCAATCCGACCATCTACCTGTTTCTTGGCGGCTTTATCCTGGCCACTGCGTTGCAAAAATCCGGGCTGCATCGTCGTATTGCCTTTTTTATCCTGAGTTATGTGAGTATGGGCGCCCGTTCGATCATTCTGGGCTTTATGTTAGTTAGTGCATTGCTGAGCATGTGGATGACCAACACGTCTACCACCATGATGTTGTTGCCCATTGCGTTATCTATCGTCACCACGCTTGATTTGAGCGATCAGCAGTTTTCACCACAAGAAAAACGCAATTTTCAGTTGTCACTATTATTAGGCATTGCCTATGCGGCGACTATTGGAGGTATGGCGACTTTAGTGGGTACGCCGCCTAACGCTTTTCTGGCCGCTTTTATGAATGAAACCTACGGCATGCAAATCGATTTTGCCAAGTGGATGCTGGTGGGTATTCCGTTAACCCTGATTATGCTGCCGATAGCCTGGCTGACGCTGACTCGCTGGATCTATCCGGTTAATTTCAAGACACCGGCGGCTGCCAAAAAACGTTTGCTGGAGCAGCGCAAGGCGCTAGGTAAAGTGAGACCGGAAGAATGGCGGGTAGGCGGTATTTTTGCCCTGACAGCATTGTGCTGGATGTTGCGCCCGCTAATAACTAAATGGACAGGCATTGAAGGGCTTAACGATGCCGGCATCGCCATGTTGGCGGCGTTGAGTTTGTTTCTTGTTCCTGCAGGCAACCAAACCCGACAAGCACTGATGCAATGGGAAGATATGCAGGTTATCCCCTGGGGTATTTTACTGCTGTTTGGTGGCGGGTTGAGTTTGGCTGCGGCCGTTTCGACCAGTGGATTGGCTCAATGGTTGGGAGAAAGCTTGGTTAACCTGAATACCTTTGGTTTATTGGTATTGGTGCTAAGTGCCACGACACTGGTCATTTTTCTGACCGAACTGACTAGCAATTTGGCCACCGCGGCAACTTTCCTGCCGGTGGTATCGGTTATTGCGCTGGAACTCGGCGCCTCTCCAATGGTGCTGGTTGTTCCGGTGACCTTAGCCGCCAGTTGCGCCTTTATGCTGCCTGTCGCTACTCCACCTAATGCCATTGTGTTTTCATCCGGTTACATCAGTATTCCGCAAATGGCCAAAGCCGGATTCTGGCTGAATATACTCTGTGTGGGTCTGGTCACCGCAGTCTCGATGGTTATCGCGCCTATGGTGTTTGCAATGGGGTGATGATTCGGGTGGTGAGGTCGCCTATGTTGCGCAATGTCCTTACTCGTCAGCGCTTTCTGGCTGTAGATGTCATCACTCTTGGTATAGAAACCTGTATAATGGTCACTTTGTTGTTCCACCTGTCAGCCTTGTGAGTCGCGAATACCTTTTATGCACACAGCCGGAAATAAATAATGGATCTTGTTGCTCATTTATACGCTGCGCTTAATGTGACGTTGCCTTTGTTGCTTATTTTGCTGGCGGGCATTGTCTTTCGGCGGATTAGGCTGGTGGATGAACACTTTGTCGCAACCGGCAACCGGCTAGTGTTTAAAGTTGCGTTGCCCTGTCTGCTGTTTTTAAGTGTGGCGGGGCGCTCAACCGGTGAAAGTATTAACGTGACTCTGGTTGTTTTTGGTCTGGTTGCCACGTTACTTAGTGTGCTGCTGGTCTGGTGGATAGCGCCTTTTATCGTCGACAAGCCCAAGCGGGGCGTTTTTACTCATATCGCCTTTCGCGGCAATATGGGCATTATCGGCTTGGCTTTATGCGTCAACGCGTTTGGTGATGACATTATCGCCATGGCGGCGGTATATCTGGCATTTGTTACCGTGCTATACAATGTTTCGGCCGTACTATTGTTAAGTAACAGTCGCAGTATGCTGTTAATCAATCTAGTTAAAAATCCGTTAATCGTGGCCATCCTGCTCGGTGGACTATGGTCATATTGGCAAGTTCCTTTGCCGGATATTGTCAATTTGTCCTTGGGTTATCTGGCCCAGCTTACCTTGCCACTGGCGTTGGTTTGTATTGGCGCCAGTCTTGAATGGCAAAGCCTCAAGGCGAATCATAAGCAGGCGCTGGCCGCGGTTAGTTTAAAGCTGGTCATATTGCCAACTGTTATCGTGGTTTGCGCCATACTGTTTGGCATTGAGGGGGATGCCCTGGGCGTATTGTTTTTAATGATGGCAACCCCAACCGCCGCTGCCGCCTATGTGATGAGCCATCAAATGACACCCTATGGCAATTTAGCGGCGGAAGTGATTACGTTGTCCACTTTACTTAGCCCGATCAGTGTGACGCTAGGATTAGTGGTGCTTAATTACATGAGCCTGATTTAAAGGACTGGCGCGAATGAGCAATTCAAGTTATCCGGCTCCTGCCCAGACCTGGCAAACCGAACTGGATATTAAACGCAGCAAATTTTTATCCTTTGCCGCCAATGCGGCCAGTCGCGAAGAAGCTGAGCAGTTTATTCGTTTCCTGCGCGAACAGCATCCGCAGGCCAATCATGTGTGCTGGGCTTATATTGCCGGCGCACCGGATACCACGGTGCGTTCCATGAGTGATGATGGTGAGCCCAGTGGCACTGCAGGAATGCCGATGCTTAAAGTACTGCAACACAGTGGTTTGGGCGATATTGTGGTCGCTGTGGTACGTTATTTCGGTGGTACCAAGTTGGGAACCGGTGGTTTACAGCGCGCTTATTCTGATGCGGTGACGCAAGTGCTGGGCGATTTACCCACCAGGGTTAAAGTCAGCCGAACCTTGTTGACGTTGCGCTACGACTATACCCACGACGGTGCAATTACCCGTTTGCTTGACCGATATGATGTGGCTGATATCCACACGGATTATGGTCAGCAGGTTGTGGTTAATCTGGCGGTTGCTCGTACCGAGGTAGATGTATTTAAAACCGAGTTGGTCAACCTTACTGCAGGTAGCATTAACATTATTGCGCCAAACTCGCCTTAGAATTGCCTGTGGATATAACCAGTATTGTTGGTATACTGCGAACACTATTGTTACCCTCCGGAATCACTGAGTTATTGAATGGATGTTTCTGCCTTACTTGATCAACTAAATGAAAAACAGCGCGCCGCTGTTGGTGCACCCGCTAGCGATATGCTGGTACTAGCCGGAGCCGGTAGTGGTAAAACTCGGGTGTTGGTGCATCGTATTGCCTGGTTGATGGAAGTAGAGGGAATTTCACCCTTTGGTATTTTGGCGGTGACTTTTACCAATAAAGCCGCCCGCGAAATGCGTGGTCGTATCGAAAGCCTGATGGGAACCCGTTTGCAGGGATTATGGATGGGTACATTTCATGGTATTGCCCACCAGTTACTGCGCCGTCATTACCAGGAAGCCAAGCTACCGGAAAGTTTCCAGATCCTGGATTCGGACGATCAGTATCGTCTGATCCGCCGGGTGTTAAAAGCACTGAATCTGGATGAGAAAAACTGGGCACCCAAGCATATTCAGTGGTACATCAACGGTAACAAGGATGAAGGGTTAAGACCGCAGAATATCGAAACTCATGGTGATTATCAGCAGGCCAAAATGCGTGATATTTATCAGGCCTATCAGCAAACCTGTGATCGTTCAGGATTGGTGGATTTTGCTGAGCTATTGCTGCGTGCCTACGAACTTTGGGTCAATAATCCCCACGTGTTGCAACATTATCAACAACGCTTTCGTGCCATTCTGGTCGACGAATTTCAGGATACCAATAACATTCAGTATGCCTGGTTACGGCTGCTGGCCTGCGACAACAATAATATGATGATTGTCGGTGATGATGACCAGTCGATTTATGGCTGGCGCGGTGCCAATGTCGAAAATATCCAGCACTTCTTGCGTGATTTTAACGGCGCGACAACAGTGCGGCTGGAACAAAACTATCGTTCCACCGGGACTATTCTTAAAGCCGCCAATACGGTGATCGACAACAATCAGGGGCGGCTGGGCAAAGAGCTATGGACCGAAGGCAACGCCGGTGAACTGATTTCCCTGTATGCAGGTTTTAACGAGCTGGATGAAGCGCGATTTATTGTGGCGCAAATCAAGCAATGGAGCGAAAAAGGCGGTGCGCTCAGTGATTGTGCCATCTTGTACCGTAACAATGCCCAATCGCGGGTGCTGGAAGAATCGCTGATCCATGAAGCGTTAGCCTACCGTATTTATGGCGGTACGCGATTCTTCGAACGTCAGGAAGTCAAAGACGCGCTTGGTTATTTGCGTATGATCAGCCAGCCGCTGGATGATGCCGCTTTCGAGCGGGTGATTAACACCCCAACTCGCGGTATGGGTGAAAAAACCTTGCTGCAGATCCGTGAGCAGGCACGTGCTCATGAGCAAACCCTATGGCAGACCTCCAAACAGTTGCTGCAGGAAAAACGCCTGTCGGGCCGTGCGGCTAACGCATTGCAAAGCTTTATTGATTTGGTGGATAAAATGCAGGCCGATTTGGTGGAAATGACATTGGAACAAATTGCCGATCATGCCATCAAGTACTCCGGGTTACGCGCCATGTATCAGGCCGAAAAAGGCGAAAAAGCGCAAAGCCGACTGGAAAACCTCGATCAGTTGGTCACCGCCTGTCAGCAGTTTGAAATGCCGGAAGAAGCGGAAAACATGACACCGCTGGCGGCTTTTCTGGCCCATGCCTCGCTGGAAGCGGGAGAGAATCAGGCAGACAGCCATCAGGATGCGGTGCAGATGATGACCATCCACACAGCGAAGGGACTGGAATTTCCGCAGGTGTTTATGGCCGGTGTGGAAGAAGGCATGTTTCCCAGCCAGATGACCAATGATGAACCTGGCCGTATGGAAGAAGAACGCCGCCTTTGTTATGTCGGTATGACCCGTGCCATGCAAAAACTGACCATTAGTTATGCCGAAAGCCGCCGTTTGTACGGTCAGGACAAATACCACACGCCATCGCGTTTTATTAAAGAGATTCCGCGCGAATGTATTGAAGAGGTCAGGTTGCGCACGACTATCAGCCGTCCGGTGCAAAATCGTTTTCAGCCAGCTACCTCTCATTCCGCTTTTGAGTCGACAGGTTTCCAGCTGGGGCAACGGGTGCTACATCCCAAATTTGGTGAAGGTACCATACTGAGTTATGAAGGCAGTGGCGAACATGCCCGGGTGCAGGTTAACTTTGATACTGCCGGTACCAAATGGTTGGTGGTGGCGTACGCACGTTTAAACCCGGCCTAGATTTCAGGACTGTGCTAAAGTTAAGCTGAATCCAACTAAGCTATAAAAATTAGATACTTATGACCAAAAAAGTTCTGGTTATTGAAGATAGTATGACCAGCACCAAAGTGCTGCAAAAAGTGATACAAAAGGCCGGTTATACTGCTGTTTGCGCCAGTAGTTTGTATCAGGCCAAACACCTTTTTGATCAGAGTATGCCGGAAGAGTTTTTGTGTGCCATTGTCGATTTTCATCTCCCTGACGCGCCTAACGGTGAATCCATTGACTTTACTATTGAGGCTTACATTCCCACCATAGTAGTGACAGGACGCGAAGACGAACAGACTCGCAGCATTATTATCAACAAAAACATTGTCGATTACTTTACCAAGGGTAACAGCCAGTTTTATGAATACCTGAGTCGTCTGTTAGGGCGTCTGGAACGCAATCAGCAGATAGGTATTTTGGTGGTGGAAGATTCCAGAGCCGAACGCAACGCCACAGTTGCGTTGTTACAACGGCATAATTTTATCACCTACGCCGCCAGCAATGTGGCTGACGGGCTGGCGCAAATTGGCCAACAAAATAATATCAAGTTGGTCATTACCGATGACGATCTGCCCGACATGAGCGGTATCAAAATGGTGGAGAGCCTGCGTCAACAGCATAGCAAGGAAGATCTGGCGGTAATTGGTATTGCTTATCAGGGACGCCCCGGCTTGTCGGCCAGTTTTATTAAAAGTGGCGCCAACGATTATTTGACGCGTCCCTACTGTCATGAAGAATTTTTCTGCCGGGTGATACAGAATGTGGAATATATCGAGAATATTGATGCTATTCGCCGAGCCGCCAATACCGATTATTTAACCGGTTTGCCCAATCGTCGCTACTTTTTTAATCGCGTTAATGCCATTTTACAGTCTCCACCCGCGCATATATCGCTTGCGCTACTGGATATAGATTATTTTAAGAAAATTAATGACAGTTATGGCCATGATGCCGGTGACGCAGTATTAAAAGGGCTGGCCGAGCTGTTAGCCGATATCTGTCGAGACTACCAGCTTGCCCGTTTCGGCGGAGAGGAATTTTGTATTTTTATGCCCCTGGCGTTATCCGAGGCTTGTCAGCAAATCGAAACATTGCGTTGTCGGGTAGAAAAGTTGCGTATTCGGTTTGAAAAGCAGATATTAAATTGCACTATCAGTATCGGTATTACAGATATTTATGAGGGCAGTATTGACGATATGTTGCAATATGCCGATAAATTGTTGTATCAGGCTAAACAGCAAGGGCGTAATCAATGGATCAGCAGTGACACTAAACATCGCAGCTGATAAACAATAAGTTCTATAATCAGGTTGACGCACTAAATCAGGAATAGTGAGTATGCAAGCACCGGTATTACCTCAGGATGAAGAAAACAGACTGCTCAGTCTGCAAAGCCTCAATGTATTGGATACCGCAGCGGAAGAGCGTTTTGACCGTTTGACCCGGTTGGCCAAGCGACTGTTTGATGTACCTATTGCCTTGGTTAGCCTGGTGGATAAAGAGCGCCAGTGGTTTAAATCCTGTGTCGGACTGGACGTGCGGGAAACACCGAGAGACGTCTCGTTCTGTGGTCATGCTATTTTGGGACATGGCGTGTTTGTGATTAATGATACAGCGCTGGACAATCGTTTTATTGATAATCCGTTGGTGACCAGTGCGCCGCATATTCGTTTTTATGCGGGTTGTCCGCTTAAACACAGTGACGGTAGTAAACTCGGCACACTCTGTATTATCGATGATAAACCCAGACTCTTTAGCCGTGACGATATCATTGCACTGGAAGATTTGGCCGCGATGGCCGAACAGGAGCTGATTGCGGTGCAACTGGCGACGCTGGACGAGTTGACCGGTATTTCCAATCGCCGCGGCTTTATTAATCTGGCCGAGCAAAGCCTTAAAATGTCTATACGTCATCAATATCCTGTGTCGCTGATTTATTTTGATCTGGATCATTTCAAGCAGATTAATGATAAACACGGTCATGCCGAGGGTGATAAAGCGCTCAAGAATTTTGCCCATTTAATGCAGGAAACCTTTAGAGAATCCGATGTGTTCGGGCGTATTGGTGGTGATGAATTTGTGGTGTTACTGGTTAATAGCAGCGAAACTGTGGCTAAAGAAACTCTGTGGCGCTTTCAGCAGTCGTTAGCGGATTATAACGCCAATTCCAATCGGCAGTACGAGTTGCTTTGCACTTCCGGACTGGTCAATTGCACTGCTGACAAAGATTCCTCGATTCAGTCTATGCTGGATGAAGCTGACAAGCTGATGTATGACAAAAAGCAGTCCCGCAAGCGAAACGCAGGTTAGCCTGACATATTGATGTCATCGGTATCTGCTAGTATCCGCGCCAATATTTACTGAGTGAGTCGGTCTCTGCAATTGGAGGTTGTTTGGATATTGTTGTTGTTTCTATTAGCGCGCTGATTGCTGCCGGATTAACCCTGTTTTCCGGGTTTGGTCTGGGCACCTTGTTGATGCCTGTCGTTGCCCTTTTTTTCTCGCTGGATATAGCCATTGCGATTACTGCAATAGTGCATTTGGCTAATAATTTTTTTAAGGGCATGCTATTTGCTCGTCATACTCATTGGCCGGTGTTTGCCCGCTTCGGGTTACCTGCCTTGCTGTTTGTGTTTGTAGGTGCGCTGTTATTACATTACCTGTCTTCAGCCCCGGCGTTATTTGAATATTCGCTGGGCGATACTCAAGTGCAGATTTCAGCCGTCAAAGCGCTGGTAGGTGTGCTGATTATCGGTTTTGTGCTACTGGAACTCTCACCCCGTTTTGCTGCCATCGAAATGCCGTCTCGCTATCTGCCAATTGGCGGTGTATTAAGTGGTTTTTTTGGTGGTCTGTCCGGCCATCAAGGTGCGTTCCGTAGTATGTTTTTACTTAAATCCGGTCTGACCAAAGAGCAATTTATTGCTACCGGCGTGATGCTGGCAATACTGGTGGATGTGGCTCGTCTAACACTATATGGCTGGAATCAGGCAGAATGGCAATTGATTGACTGGCAACTGGTGACTTGTGCCACTCTCGCGGCTTTCGCAGGTGCGTTTGTGGGGGCCAGATTACTGACAAAGGTGACTATTGCGGCGGTACAAAAAGCAGTCTCTATTATGCTGATTGTGATTGCCTGTGGTTTTATTAGTGGATTACTTTAACCAACCAAAGCCTAAATTATCCCGGATCGGACTAAAGTAATAAGTCATCGTCTATAGGATAATAATGACTGGCAGCGTCGATTAGTGATTTGGCGGTTAACGCCGGTACTGCATACACGTCGGCGTCCAGTGGGTATCTGCACCTAATTCTGTCCAGTAACAAATCAAAATCGCCATCGCCGGACAATAACACCACCCTGTCCATGTCTTTGGCGATATCCATCACATCAATGGCAATGCCCACATCCCAGTCGCCTTTGGCTGAACCGTCACTGCGCTGGATAAAGGGTTTGAGCTTAACCTCGAAACCGATGTGTTTGAGCGCGTCCTGAAATTTGATTTGCTGATCATCGCCGCGATCAATGGCATAGGCATTGGCGACAACAATATCGCCCTGCGCACTAAGCTGTTGCCAGAATTTGCGATAGTTAAACTGCCGCCCGTAGGCTTGGCGGCAGGTATAATAAATATTTTGAACGTCGCCAAATACGGCAATGCGTGGCATAGTGTTTAGCGGTTTCCGCCAGAGCGGGTATTCGCAGAGGTATTACCGCCGCGACGATTGCCCGAGTTTCTGGCCGGTTTGCCATCTGAACGGCTGCGTGCGCCAGCTCCGGCTTTGTGGCCTTTGGCCACCTCACCTGAACGCTGACCATCTCGGTGGCCTGTTTTGGGCTTTTTCGGTTTTTTGGGTTTCTTCGGTTTGCGATCCAGATCGGATTCCGGCAAGTCATGCACAGGTTCAAAGCCGGCAATGACTTTGCGAGTCAATATTTGCTGAATAAGAAACTCGATCCCGGCCATGTCGGCAAACTCATCGGCACAGACTAAAGAAATCGCCTGCCCCGTTGCGCCGGCACGTCCAGTGCGGCCAATACGATGCACATAATCTTCAGAGATATTGGGCAGATCAAAATTCACTACTTGGGGTAACTGGTCAATATCCAGACCACGGGCGGCAATATCTGTCGCTACCAAGACCCGGGTATCACCACTTTTAAATTCAGCCAGGGCTTTAGTACGCGCGCCCTGGCTTTTATTGCCGTGAATAGCGGCAGAGCTAATACCTTTGCCATCCAGAAACTTGGCCAAACGGTTGGCGCCATGTTTAGTGCGACTAAACACCAGTACCTGTTGCCAGTTATTGGTTTTAATCAAGTGGGCTAACAGCGCCGATTTTTTGCTCTTATCCACCGGACACACCCACTGCTCAACGGTTTCGGCGGTGGTGTTGGCCGGAGACACCGATACTTCAACCGGATTATTTACCAGCCCTTTGGCCAGGGTACGAATTTCATCCGAGAAAGTCGCTGAAAACAGCAGGTTTTGGCGCTGCTTGGGCAACAAGGCGATGATTTTCTTAATATCGTGAATAAAACCCATATCCAGCATACGATCGGCTTCGTCCAGCACCAGCACTTCCAGTTGACTGAACTTCACTGCGTTTTGATTGTACAAATCCAGCAAACGGCCCGGAGTGGCGACCAGCACATCGACACCGCCGCGCAGTTTTTGCATTTGCGGATTAATTTTGACGCCACCAAATACTACGGTAGAGCGCATTGGCAGGTTTTTACCGTATAACGCCACACTTTCACCCACCTGGGCAGCCAGTTCGCGGGTCGGGGTTAAAATTAATGCGCGAGCCTGATTGGCTGAGGCTTTTTGTCCTTGAGATAATCGCTGCAGAATCGGCAAGGTAAATCCGGCGGTTTTACCGGTACCGGTTTGTGCGGCAGCCATCACATCCTTGCCTTCAATAATGGCAGGGATCGCCTGAGCTTGAATAGGAGAAGGCGTGTCGTAACCCTGTTCGGCTACAGCGGCAAGTATTGGGGCGGATAGGCCCAAGGAGGCAAAGGACATAGATTCTTCTTTAGTTGAGGGAAATTAACATATCTGTTCAAGTGTAGACCGCCTTAAAGGCGGTCGCGAAGCATACAGTAAATCGCTTCTGACCGCTATCTTTATCAGTTGGCGGTTGGAGTTTGTAAGGATTGTTTGAGTAGTTTGCGTTTGTTGCGGTACTGGCGATAAGAGTCGTAACTGAAAATAATCAATGCCGTCCATACAAAGCCGAAGGTAATTAGTCTGTCTATTTGCAAACCTTCCTGATAGACAAAAACGGCCAGCAAAAACATAATGCTGGGGCCAATGTACTGGAAAAAGCCCAAAGTGGAATACATCAAGCGTTTAGCCGCCGCGGTAAAACACAACAAGGGGGCGGTAGTGACAACGCCGGCACAAATCAGTATCAGGTTATGGCTGGTCTCGTTAAGCATAAAGTTGCTGGTGGGGCCGGCAAACCAAATCCAGTAGGCAATGGCAAACGGGGTCATCATACTGGTTTCTATTAATAATCCGGGCAACGAGTCCACCGCCACTTGTTTGCGTAATAACCCGTATATGCCAAAACTGCCAGCCAGTACCAGAGCAATCCAGGGCAGCTGCCCATACGACACTACCAGATAGGACACGCCAACCAAAGCAATCAGGACGGCAACCTGTTGCATACGGCGTAAACGTTCACCTAAAAATAGGTAGCCCAGCAACACGTTTAATAGTGGATTGATGTAATAACCCAGGCTGGCGTCAAGTAAATGGTCGGAATTGATCGCCCAGATAAATAACAGCCAATTTCCTGCCAGCAATAACCCGGAAATCAGTAATATCTTTAATACTTTTGGATTGCGCAGGGCAGCTTGTACTTTATGAACCTGGCCCACTGCAATAATCAACACCAGCAGAATCAGCAGCGACCAAATCATTCTGTGCATCAGGATTTCAATAGCCGGAACTTGCTTGATAAGTTTGAAATACATCGGGGCGAAGCCCCACATTCCATATGCGGCAATGGCAAATAGGATACCGGATTTGGCAGAATGATCGTTCATCGGATGGCTGTACCTGAGTGAGCGGAGCTATCAAAAAAGGAATGTTACGCATCCTCTTGGGGTTAGGCAAAATTAGGCGTTAATTGATTGTTTTATAACGTCAATAAGTTTGTACTCGAATTAACATTTTTGGTACTTGTTGAGGATTTAACTGACCATATAGGTGGCGGTGCCAAAGGCGATATGCTCGCCCGCGTCGTTATGTAATTCCATTCGGCATACCGCCACCCGTGATCCTTTACGGATGACTTTGGCTGTGGCAATAAATTCCTCTCCCTTGCCCGGGCGTAAATAGTCGACCCGCATGTCGATGGTGCTCATTCGTGATATCTTTTTCTGGAATTCGACCAGGTTAACTTGTGGCATATGACGTACTGCTTCGAGGATGGCCATCAGGCCTCCTGCGGTATCGAGTATGGCGGCGGTGACGCCACCGTGCAGAATTTTCTGAATTGGATTACCCATCAGCCCGTCATGCCAGGGCAGGCGTATTTCGACGCCGGATTGATCAAACTGGCTAATTTTCATTCCCAGCAGTTGATTAAACGGCATATGGTCGCGAAAGACTGCGGCCACATGATTTTGCAGTTCTTCGGCTGTTAACGCTTTATCCTGATCCATAACTATTCCTATTTAATTGATGACCTGTCACTGCAAAGAAACGTACAATAACACAATCATTTTTATACCTGATTTACATTGTCTGCTTCAATCCAATCCGAACCTGCATCATTTGAGCAAGCCGCGTTAAGCCAGTTAAAACAGGTTTTCGGCTATCATTCTTTTCGTCCCGGTCAACAGGAAGTCATCGACGCCACCTTACAAGGCAAAGACAGTCTGGTGCTGATGCCTACCGGTGGTGGCAAATCCTTGTGTTATCAAATACCGGCGTTGTTATTACCGGGATTAACGGTGGTGGTATCTCCCTTGATATCCCTGATGAAAGATCAGGTCGATGCCTTGTTGGCCAGTGGTGTGCCGGCAGCTTATGTCAACGGTAATATGCCTTATGAACAGGTACTGGATACTTACAAAAAATTGCATGAAGGCCAGATTAAATTACTTTATCTGGCGCCAGAACGTTTGCTTCAGCCGGATTTTATCCAGCGCTTACAGCATTTGCAGGTCAGTTTTTTTGCCATTGATGAAGCCCATTGTGTGTCGCACTGGGGGCATGACTTCCGGCAGGATTATTGTCAACTCGGTCAGTTAAAAAAGCATTTCCCCAATGTTCCCACAATGGGGTTGACGGCAACCGCGGATTTGGCCACCCGCCGGGATATTCAAATCCAGCTTAACCTGCATCAATCATATGTCTATCAGGGCAGTTTTGATCGCCCCAATATCCGCTACAACCAGCTGATCAAGTATCAGCCATTTAGTCAGTTGATGGACTATCTTAAACAGCAAGAAGGCAGCGGTATTATTTATTGCGGCAGTCGTCGTAAAGTGGATGAACTTAGTCAAAAACTGGCGCAAAGCGGCATTAGCTGTGCCGGTTATCATGCCGGAATGGATGCCGCCGAGCGTGATCGGGTACAACAAGGTTTTATCCGTGACAATATTGATGTGATCGTCGCCACGGTGGCCTTTGGTATGGGGATCAACAAACCCAATGTGCGTTTTGTGGTGCATTTTGAATTGCCGCGCACTATTGAATCCTATTATCAGGAAACCGGCCGTGCTGGCCGGGATGGCATGCCTGCCGAGGCGTTGCTGTTATTTGATGAAAAAGATGCTGCTCGATGCCGTAAATGGATTGCGATGAATGATAATCCCGATCGTCAGGCCGTCGAACTACAACGCTTTGAAGCTATGCATTCTTTGGCAGAAGCGCAGACTTGTCGTCGTCAGGTATTGTTAAACTACTTTGCCGAGTATAACGCCCATACTTGCGGAAACTGCGATATTTGTCTCGATCCACCGCGCCAGTTTGACGGTACTCAGCAGGCACAAAAGATTCTGTCTTGCGTATATCGATTGGGTCAAAACAGTGTCAGCCAGTATGTGATTGATGTGTTGCGGGGTAACCAGCTCAACAAGATTATCGAACAGCAACACCATCAGTTAAGTACTTTTGGCATAGGCAAAGATCAGTCTGATGCCTATTGGCACAACCTGATCAACCAGCTGATCCATCAGGGGTTGCTAAGGGTCGATATTACCCAAAATGCAGTATTGAAATTGACCGAAGCCACGCGCGATGTATTAACCGGTAAGCAAGCACTTACTCTGGCTGTGCCACGTTTGAGCTTGAAAGTAAGCCGCAAGGATAAACTGGCGCAGCGGCATTATGATCGGGAATTATTTGCCAAACTCAAACATTTGCGCAAGCAGATTGCCGAGCAGGATCAGGTACCGCCCTTTGTGGTGTTCAGCGACGTATCACTGGCCGATATGGCCGAACAGTTGCCCGGTTCCATTAGCGAGTTTCTGGCCATTTCCGGGGTGGGACAAACTAAACTGGAGCGGTACGGAGAGCGCTTTTTGGCCTTGATCAATAAGCACTTACAAAGCTGAATGCTGCTCCCATAACATGCGTACTTTTTCCGCTATGGCGATATCTGTCGTCTGTTGGCTGATATAACCGATAACCGGCGGAATAACGTCAGGGTATTGGTTGGCATCGAATAATATGCAGGGGATAGCAATTTGCTGTGGTTGAAATAACCGCTGACTAATCATCAACAGGTCGGCACTATTCTGCTCCTTGGCTGTGCTCAAAGTGGCAATGCTGGTCACTTTGAAACCGCCGGTTGTGGTAAGCAATAATGCCAGATTTTGCCGTCGAGCCCGTTTGGGCTCAACCAGTAAAATGTGCATACAAAAAAGGGCTAGCCTTTGGGATCCAGACTGGAATAGTAGGCCGCCAGATTATCAATATCGGTGTCGCTTAACCCTTTGGCCATGGCGCCCATCACCGGATCTTTGCGTATTCCGTCGCGAAAGTCCTTAAGCTGTTTTTTAAGGTAGTCCTGTTTCTGGCCAGCCAGATTGGGGTACATGGGGATCACCGAGATTCCATTTGAACCATGGCATGCGGTGCAGGTGGCGGACTTACTTTTACCCGCGTCAATGTCGCCTGCGGTAACAGAAAAACTGAGCGAACTAACAACAAACAATAAAACAGATTTTAACTTCATCGTGATTGGCTCCCGTTGGTGATGACAAGTATTGGATTGTTCAAACAAATTGTGACCTCAGTGTAACGTTATTTACTCCAGCTGGGTTGATAATTGTCAATAAAAAATGATGTCCGCAGCGTTCAGGTTCCGCAGAAGGTTTGATAATAACGATCGTTATCTGCTGGCAAATCCTGATATTGGGCAGTGTATTGAGTCGGTGAATAGGGCGAACGTAACACCTGCAGAAATTGCTCCGCTGCCTGCATACTGCCAGTATCAATGCATTCGCTCAGTACCGCTTCCATATGATGGTTTCTGGGGATCACCAGCGGATTATATTGGCGCATCAACAAACTTTGATGCTCAAGATTATCATCTGTTTGCTCCAGTTTTGTTCGCCATTGTTGATACCAGTCACCCAGTTGCTGCTGTAGCGCTGACGCAATTGACTCGTCTTTGAGAGAATCGGTCAGGCGGTTAAACGTTTGGGTGTAATCCAGCTCCAGAGTTTGCATGGCGGTAAGCAGGTGCTGGACCATTTCGATACTTTCGGCATTAGCATCGGTTAATCCGGCTTTTTTGGACAGCATGGCAAAATAGGCCTGTTCAAACTGATGCGAGAAATCGTGGACAAGCGGTTCTATCTGCTTTAGCGCCTTTTGCTGGTCGCGATCAATCAGGGGAAGCAGGGCTTCTGCCAGTCTGGCCATATTCCATTGGGCGATCAGTGGCTGGTTACCAAATGCATAACGACCTTGCCGGTCGATGGAGCTATACACCGTACCTGGATGATAAACGCCCAGCATCGCGCAAGGGCCAAAATCGATGGTTTCACCACTGATGGCAGTATTATCGGTATTCATCACACCATGAATAAAACCGATCCGCATCCACTCCACCATCAAGTTTATTTGCCTTTGCATTACTTGTTGCATAAAGCGCAGGATTTTATTCTCATCGCGTAAATCGGTATGTGCAAAATGGCGCTGGATGCTGTAGTCGACTAATGCTTCGAGTGCAGACATGTTATTACGCGCAGCAAAATACTGAAAAGTGCCGACCCGAATATGGCTGCTGGCTACACGGGTGACGATGGCACCTGGTTGGGGTCTTTCCCGATAGACGGTTTCACCGCTGGCGACCACCGCCAAACTGCGAGTGGTCGGCACACCCAGCGCATGCATGGCTTCGCTCATAATATATTCACGCAAGGCGGGAGCTAATGCGCAACGGCCATCTCCCTGACGGGAAAAGTGCGTAGGACCGGAACCTTTAAGCTGGATATCCCGGCGCACATTTTGCGTATCGATGATTTCACCTAATAAATGAGCCCGTCCGTCGCCCAACTGCGGATTGAAATGACCGAACTGGTGACCTGCATAAGCCAGCGCGATAGATTCCGCGCCTTCAGGCAATTTATTACCGGAGAAATATTGTGCCAGCAGATGGTTATCTTGCTGCACAGATTCAGCCATCCCGAGTGTGTCGGCCAGTGGTTGATTCCACAGCAATAACTTCGGCTGACTGACCGGCGTGGGGCGAATTTGTTGATAAAAGGATTCGCCAAGTTGCATGTAGCTATTGTCAAAGTTCACTGTATTCAGGCCTTGAATAAATGGTCGTGACGTCAGGGGGTACTATATCAGAGCACTATTTATCTTTCCCGGCGGGAACCAGACTGGTGTATAAAATTTGTATAACCTATTGAAAGTTATTGAAAAGAACTATACTGATCAGATCAAAATTAAGAACCATAACAACACCGATGCTTGATCTGACACCACAGGAGATTATGCTAGGGACACTGCTTGAAGCGGAGATAACTCCTTTTTGAAATCAATTTTTTCCTTTCTTTTGCTATTGTGCCGATCCTACATCGCGCTGTGCCTGTTGAGTGTGCCAGTAATGGCCGCCCATATCGAGATAGATGAGTCCGTTACGGAAATAAATCTGTCAACTCGCGTTGAGGTGCTGCGTATTGACGAATCCCGTCAGCTATCTTTTATCCAGTCACTGGAAAGCTGGCAGTCGGTGTTGGATATTGCCCCTTTGGTTGAGGGGGATGTGTTATGGGGCAAATTGTCTATATCCAATCAGGCGGCCCAAACTCTGGATTCCTATCTGGTGATGGCGAATCCGGGTCTGAATAAACTCGACTGGTATGTGCTGGACAGTAAAAATCGTATCCGCTATTCGCATTTTACCGGTACTGACAGGGTTGATGCATTGCATCAGGTTAAGGCCGGCCGTTTCCTGTTACCGGTCAGCTTCCAGCCGCTCGAAACCTTGTCAGTTTATTTCAAACTGGCTGATGATGGCCCCATGGTGATGCCGTTAACGCTAGTGTCTGAATCGCAATTAAAATTAAATGAACAGCAGATTCAATTACTTGAAGGCTTTATTTGCGGCGGATTAATTGTTCTGGCTAGCTATTTTATGGTGGCTTACATTTTACGCCGCAGTCCGGTGCGGTTCTGGTATGCGTCCAGTTGTATTGCTGCGCTGCTGTTATTCCTCAACTTGCAAGGTAATCTGACCCAATGGTTGGGACTGGTGCCGTATATTTCTTCTTTTACCACCGGACTGCTGGCGATGACGCTGCTATGCCTGGTCAAGGTATCGCATTCGGTATTACAACCCGTGTCAGCATACTGGCGCTATTCGGCTTATGTACTTTGTGGCGCCCTGCTGGTTTTCGCGGTTATGTCGGATGCATACTGGCAACTGATTTTCACCACCAGTATTTCATCAGCAATATTGATGATCCAGCTGCTTCTCGGGGTTCGTTCTATCCGGCGCGGAAACAGGCTGCCGTCCCGCTTGTTTATTGGTGGTTGGCTGATTATTTGTGTGGTCGGTATTGCACAGTCCACCTTATATCTCAATGGTATTATTGTTGACAGGCAAATCAATATTGGTCTGATATTACTGGTGTTGGCCGGTGGGCTGATTCTGGCATTGGCTAACGAAGCTTTTGAGCAAGCGGTAAAAATGACTTACCAACATCAACAGGATGAAATCATTACTGACCTCAAGCAGTTTTACCAACTGGTACATTACTCTGCGGAAGGATTATACAGTGCCACTCTGGAGGGGCAGTTAATCAGCGTTAACCCGGCGATGGCACAATTGTTCGGTTATGAGTCCGAACAGCAGATGCTCAATGAAGTCAAAAACACCCGGCAGTTGTATCGCAATGAAGAAGATCGCAAAAAGCTCATCAAGGAGCTGCATCACAAGGGCATTGTTTTTCGCCGTGAGATTCAGGGCAATAAACGCGATGGCTCGGAGTTCTGGTTTTCTAATTCGGTACAGATGCAGCAAGAAGATGAACAGCAATTGCTGTTTGGTTCGGTCGTGGATATTACCGAGCGTAAACATAGCAACCTGAGCATGGCGTATCTGGCCAGCCATGATTCGGTGACCGGGATGTACAATCATCGCGAGTTTGAACGTCGTTTGACCCAGGCCTTGCAATACACCCGGCAAAGCAATGGCGTGTTGTCCTTGCTCCTGATCGAAATTGAACAATTTGAGCAGGTTAACGAAACCTGCGGTTATGAGGCTGCCAACATTCTGCTGCAACAGCTATCACACAAGATGCACCAAGTGATCAGTTCCAGAGCGATGCTGGCCAGATTAAACAGCAACCAGTTTGCCATTTTGCTGGAAGGAGAGCAGGCCATCCAGTCAATGACTATTGCCGAACAACTACAGCAAATCGGTGAGGAGTTTGTCTTTGTCTGGGACAAGCGCCACGTTGATATCGGCACCCATATCGGTCTGGCTCACTATGATAAAAACACCAAATCGGTACAGCAATTAATTAGTATGGCCAACTCGGCCTGCAACAGTGCGCAGCAACAAGGTAGCAACCAGATCCACAATTATTCGCATCAGGGGGAGGAACTGACACATTTTCAAACCGATCAAAACTGGTTAAGCATGCTGAATCAGGCGCTGGAAAATAACAAGTTTGAATTGTACTTCCAGCACTATCACCCCCTGAAAACCAGCGAAGCCCGCCATCAGTATGAAATTCTACTGCGCATGAACACCGATATTCAGGATAATATTATTTCGCCCACGTCTTTTTTACCATCAGCGGAACGGCATAATCTGATGGCGATGATTGATGGCTGGGTAATTGAGCATTATTTTCAGTGGCTCAGCGCCCATCCTGAGCATCTGGCTCAACTGGAACGCTGTAATATTAATCTCAGCGGCTATTCATTGGCAGATAATGATTTGAAGTTGTTTGTGCTCAACGCCTTTGAACAATATGCCATCCCTTATGAAAAGATTTGTTTTGAACTGACCGAAAGCGATGCAATGGTCAGAATGGACGATACCCTGAAGTTTATTAAGACCTTTGCCAATTTGGGCTGCAGTTTTGCGCTGGATGATTTTGGTAACGAATTCTCGTCTTATTCCAATCTTAAAAATTTGCCGGTTCATTTTGTCAAAATTGACGGTGAGTTAATCAAGGATTTACTGATTGATTCAGTTGACAGCGCGATGGTGCGTTCGATCCATGATATCGCCAGTGCTGTCGGGGTGAAAACTATCGCCGAATTCGTTGAATCCAAAGATATTATGGTGGAGCTGGGTAAACTGGGAGTGGATTACGCTCAGGGTTATGCGATTGCCAAGCCGCAACCGCTTAGCCAGTTTAGCGCTTATCAACATACTGAATAGAAAAACAGGTTTGGGTCTATGCGCATCTATATTGATTCGTTATAGTTATAAACAAGTTCTCAGCTGATGGGTTTAACACTTGTCATCACTTTTCTATATTGTTGTTTCACAAGGTATTGTTTATTTCACCTTTAGCTGGATCATGCTGCATATCTGGCAAAAAAATGTGCCGCAAAAATATATTCTGGTTTGGTCTGTCGGTTTCCTGTTTGGCTCGTTGGGCTGGCTGATCAATCTGATCCCGGTGTCGTTGTTTGCTTCAGAGGCGCTGTTTTGGTTACTCGATACCATGGTGACGATGATTTCCGCTTCCACTGTCTGTTATGGTTTTGTGCTACGTGCCAATCGTTCACTGCATATTGTCTGGTTTGTCGTCGCCGCATTTGTTGCGCTTAACGTGATGGTGTATTACTCCTCGGTGCAAAATAGTGTCGAGCTGAAAATGGCTGTGAGTCCGTTTTTTGTGATGCTATGTTTGCAAATAAGCAGTCTTGTCTTATGGTTTAAACCTAAACCCCTATCGCCAGCCGAAAAAGTGGTTGCGGTGATTTTCCAGATCGGTGCCCTCGTGCATTTGGCCAGAGGAATTTTAACCGCCATCCAGGCGCAGAATCCTGACCAGTCCTTGCAACACTACTACGAACTGGTCAGTTTTTTACTGTTACCGGCGGCCTACACCGCCATCGGGATAGGGATTTTACTGACGATTATTTCCGATTTGTCCGAGCATAATAATGAACTCTCTATTACCGATTCGCTGACCGGCACCTTGAATCAGAACGGTATTGAACAGATTGCCGCCAAACTGATGGCTCATTGCCAGCGTAGTGACCAGTGGATCAGCCTGATCCTGACCAATGTAGATAACTTGCAGTCAATCAACGAACAATACGGCCATCATGCTGGTGATATGGTATTACGTACTTTTGCCAACACGCTGACTACCAACTTGCGCACTGGTGATTATATAGGCCGCGTCGGTGGCGAGGAATTTCTGTTGCTGATGCCCAATACTTCCGATGACGGGGCGCTGCAAATGGCGGAGAGACTGCGCCTGGCGACCGGTCAAATTTGTTTGACCGAGCGGGAACAGGAAATTCGCTTTACCGCCAGTTTTGGGGTGGTATCCAGTCGTCACGAATATTTTTACAGTAAACTGTTGTCCCGCGCAGAGCATGCACTTTATCAGGCTAACCTGAGTGGCCGTAATAGAGTAGTGACGCCGGATCTGTATTAAGTCTCTGCTGTCCCTGGCTTTATGCTAATGTGGACGACATCAATAATTAACGGAGATCCTGATGGCAAATTGGCATATTGCTGAAGTGATAAGCAATCATTTTTGGACCGATAAACTGTTCAGTCTCAAAGTGCGTTGTCCGGCCGAAAAATTTACTGCCGGGCAATTTGTGCGTCTGGCGTTACAAGTGGGCGACAAAAGAGTCCAGCGAGCTTATTCACTGGTCAATCCGCCGGGTAGCGATTATGCGGAATTTTATCTCACTTATGTTGATGACGGACTATTGTCACCGGCTTTGGCGGCGTTGACATCCGGTGACCAGATAGAAGTATCCTATCCGGCCAGCGGATTTTTTACCCTGGATGAAGTACCTGATGGTGATAACTTGTGGCTACTGGCAACCGGTACCGGTGTCGGTCCCTATTTATCTATGCTCGCGACGCAGGAGCCCTGGCAACGTTTTAAGCATATAATCTTGGTTCATGCGGCGCGTTGGGCCAATGAATTGTCTTATACCCAGTTGATTGGGCAGTGGCAGCAACAATACGCTGGTCAGTTCAGCTATGTTCCAGTGGTCAGTCGTGAGAGTGTGCCTGATGCCCTGTATGGAAGAATCCCGGCGTTGATTACCGACCAACAACTACAACAGCAATCAGAGCAAAAATTGGATAGCCATAGTCAGGTGATGATTTGTGGTAACCCGGACATGATCAAGGACACTAAAGCCTTACTGGAAACCTTGGGGCTGGAAAAAAACTTGCGGCGTAAACCGGGTAATGTCACCGTTGAACAATACTGGTAAAAAACTGCTGTCTAACGCTATTTTTTTGTTGTTCGTCGGATTTTTTCAGTAAATCAAGCTCGCTCTATCGACTTCAGTAAAATCATAATGTTATATTATAACAAATGATTAGATCGCATAGTTTGCATTCATTCAGAACAGCGTCGACACTATCCAAATATGGATTGGTGCTATTGCTGCTGTTCAGTTTTGTGGTCGCCAAACTCTATGTTGACCATGATGCTTCTCATCTAGTTAAACCGGATAATCACTGTGCGTTGTGCCTTTCTGCGGCCAATGCTGATCACGCACTTCCGCCAACTGCCGTTATTCTTAACAACGCTGTCCTGCCATCTACTGTTATACAGATGCTACCGATGGACGAGTATGAATCAACGGTTACAGTTACCCGTAATCGTGGGCCTCCCGAAAAGCTGAATTCCTGATTTTTTATTTAAGGAACTGGTATATCAATGCCGGTTGCTTTGTTGAATTCATATTTTCTGGAGACATTTTGATGGCCGTTAATCGATCATTAATTTTGGCATTGGCGCCGATTGCATTACTTGGCGCCAGTACCACCCCGGCTTTCGCAGCCGACAAAGATATTGATGCTATCCGCCAAGAACTGGCTGACTTAAAAAAGCTGTACCAACAAAAAATTGAAGCACTGGAACAGCGTATTCAAGATACCGAAGAGCAAAGCGAACAAACCACCGAACAAACTCAGCAACTGGCAATAGATTTGAGCCAGCAATCTAACCGTACCGCAGCTAACACCTTTAACCCCGGTATTGGGGTGGTGTTAAACGGTAAATATTTGCAAGCTCCGTCAGATTACGAGTTTTCGATGCCGGGCTACTTTCTGGGTGAAGAGCCGGGGCCGGGTGAACGCGGATTATCGCTGGGTGAATCTGAACTGAATTTATCTGCCAATATTGATGATAAGTTTTATGGCAGTCTGACCCTGGCATTTGGTGAAGAAACCGAAATTGAACAAGCCTTTATCCAAACTCTGGGGCTAGCTAATGGCTTTACCGTCAAGGCCGGTAAGTTTTTTTCCGGCATTGGTTATCTGAACAGTCATCATGGCCATACTGATGATTTTGCGGTGCGTCCGCTTGCGTATCAGGCTTTTCTGGGGCCCAACTTCGGCGATGCCGGGGTTCAGGTCAGCTGGTTAGCGCCTACCGATCTCTATTGGGAAACGGGTGCCGAACTATTCCGCGGTGATGCATATCCTGCAGCAGGAGCGGCTAATAAAGGTAAAGGGATTACCACGGTTTATTCCCACATAGGTGGTGACATTAATTTCAGTCAAAGCTGGCGAGCTGGCGTGTCTTATTTGCAAGCTGATGTTGATGAGCGCTTTGCTGATGAAGATGAAGGCGACAGTTTTTCGGGTGACAGTAAACTGTGGCTAGCCGACTTTGTCTGGAAATGGGCACCGGACGGTAATAGCAAAATCACTAATGCCAAAATTCAAGCCGAATATTTTAGTCGCACCGAACAAGGGCAGCTAGCCACTAGCAGCGCCGATTTACTCGATCTTGACCATAAACAGACGGGTTGGTATGTGCAGGGGGTTTATCAGTTTATGCCACAATGGCGAGTCGGTTTACGCTATGAAGGCCTGCAGAGTGACGGACTTCCCGACACTTTTAACGACACAGTACTGGATACTCTCGACCACGATCCACGTCAGCTTAGTATGATGGTTGACTGGAGCAACAGTGAATTCAGTCGTGTCCGCTTGCAGTTCAGTCGTGACCAGGCTTCTCCACAGGATTCCGATTTGGTTATCTTGCAATACATTACTGCTTTTGGCGCTCACGGTGCCCACTCGTTCTAATCGGAGACAAACAATGAAAAATGTTAAAATGTTAGTACTTACTTTATTGCTTGGTTCTGTCTTTAATGCTCAAGCAAAAGTTCAGATTCTGGCTTGTGAGCCAGAATGGGCATCGCTGGCGAATGAGTTGGGGGGCGATTTGGTCGAAACCTACAGTGCCACCACCGGCTTACAGGATCCCCATCATGTGCAGGCGCGCCCCAGTTTAATTGCTAAGGTACGGGATGCTGATATGGTTGCCTGTACTGGCGCAGATCTGGAGGTGGGTTGGTTGCCGCTGTTGCTGCAGCGTGCCTCGAATAGCAATATTCAGCAGGGTAAACCGGGTTATTTCATGGCCACCCAATATGTTCGTTTGTTAGGTATTCCCAAGCAAATCGATCGCAGCCAAGGTGATGTGCATGCTGCCGGTAATCCGCATATCCAGACTAACCCTGCCAATATCCTGTATGTTGCCAAGGCCATGACCGAGCGATTAGCTCAACTGGATGCGGCGAACAGCGCAACTTATCAAAATAAGCTGGAGGATTTCTCCGTACGTTGGAAGGCGGCATTAAAGAAGTGGAAAAACCAGACTCGTCAGCTAAAGCACGCTGCGATAGTGGTACACCATGATAGCTGGATCTATCTGGAAGACTGGCTGAAACTGGACCAGGTGGCCACCCTGGAAGATAAACCAGGCATTCCGCCCACCAGTGGTCATCTGGCAACAATTTTACAGCAGATGAAAACGACGCCTGCCAAAGTGATTATCCGTGCTGCATACCAGAGTGATAAAGCGTCTAACTGGCTAGCGGATAAAACCGGTATCAAGGCAATTGCCTTGCCTTTTACCCTAGGCGGTACGCCAGCAGCGACAGACCTTTTCAGTTTGTATGACGATACCTTTAACCGTTTATTACAGGCAGTAAACTAATGAATTGGGCAGCAGTTGATCTTGCTATTATCGGGCCGGCGTTACTGGCCGGATTTTTGGTGGTGGCGACGCATGTTCCACTAGGACGTTCCGTTTTAAATCGCGGGATTATCTTTATTGACTTGGCTATCGCCCAGATAGCCGGTCTTGGGGTTATTGCGGCCAGCGTGTTTGGTTGGGAAACCGATGGTTGGGAAGTCCAGCTAGCAGCAGTGACGGCAGCTATGGTAGGTGCAGTCTTGCTACACTGGACAGAAAAAAAGTTTGCTGCGATTCAGGAAGCCCTGATTGGTGTGGTGTTTGTTTTGGCGGCTACGCTGGGATTATTGTTATTAACCAATAATCCTCATGGCGGTGAGCAGCTGAAAGATTTACTGGTCGGCCAAATATTATGGGTGTCTTATGATCAACTGTTGCCTATTGGGGCGCTTTACGCCTTGGTGCTCGCTATCTGGTATTGGGTTGATGTGCCCAATGTAAATCGTCTGCTGTTTTATCTGCTGTTTGCTATCACGGTGACAGCTTCGGTTCAGCTGGTTGGGGTTTATCTGGTATTTGCCAGCCTGATTATTCCGGCGCTGGCTACCCGTGGTTATGTTGAAAAAAGTCGCTTGTGGATTGCCTATGCAGTAGGGGCAGCCGGGTATTTGACCGGTTTGGTGACCTCTGCATTGTGGGATTTGCCCTCGGGTGCCATGATCGTGTGGTGTTTGGCGATACTGGGGGTAGTGGCGGGCTGCTTAACGCCCAAAAAAACTGTACCAGCGACAACCGGCTAAACCTGGCTGAGGCGGCCTGTCGTCAGGTGAAGTGGTGCTTCACCTGACGGTTTTTGGTGCTATAAACCTAAATTACGGGTCATATTCTCATTGCGATCTTTATGTACGATCACATTATCCTCGATCCGGATCCCGCCAAAAGGCCTGAACTCGTCAACTTTATCCCAGTTAATGTAACGGGACTGCGGCGTAGCCTTTAAATCGGCCAACAAACTGTCAATAAAATAGAATCCGGGTTCAATGGTCAGCACGTGGCGGACATCTATAGTGCTGGTATTACGCAAAAACGGATGTTGATCCGGTGCCGGTTTAGGTGTGCCCCAATCATCATCGATTAAACCACCGGTATCATGCACCTGTAAACCGAGATGATGGCCAATACCGTGAGGGAAAAAGGTTCTGGTAATGCCTTGCTCGATAATGTCTTGGGCAGATAAATTGACCAGGCCGAATTGATGTAAAGTTTCGGCCACTTTCTGGTGAGTTGCCAGATGAACGTCCGGATAAGGCACGCCGGGTTTAACCATATCAATCAAATCCAGTGTCATTTGGTCAACTGATTTAATCAGTTCAGCAAACTGGTTTGAGCCACGTGTATAGGTACGGGTAATATCGGCGGCATAACCATGAAAATGGGCTCCCGCATCAATCAGAAAAGAACGGGAATCGGCCGGCGGTACCTTATCCATCGCGGTGTAATGCAAGATCGCACTGTTTTCGTTTAATGCCACAATGCTGCCATAGGGCGCTTCGTTATCACCCTGACGAGTCGCACAGCAAAATGCCAAGTTAATATCGAATTCACTTAAACCTTGCTCGAAGGCCTGTTTGGCAGCAAGATGCCCGGCGACAGCCAGTTTATTCGCCTCACGCATACAGGCCAGCTCATAATCTGTTTTACTGGTACGGTGATAATGCAGGTAGTGCATTACCCGATCCGGATTGACCAGTGCAAAACCTAGCGCCTGGGCGACTTCCAGATACTCACCAATGTAGGCGTATTTGGCTTTGTCAAAAGGTAAATATTTTTCCACTGCGCGAGCGTTGGTCAGCAGGGTGATATCAAAATATTCTGTCCAGAATGCGTCTGGCTCGGGTGGGACTTTATGCCAGAAATCTTTGGGACGGTAAAAAATCAGTTTGGGCTTGTCGGAACCGTTAACAATCAGCCAGCAGTTGGGATTATCCAGTACCGGTAACCAGGCCTTAAAATGGGGATTGACGAAAAAAGGGTAATCCATATCGTCCAGATACTTGCGTTTGGCCTGGCCTGAGTGGATCACCAAACCATCAATGCCTTCACGTTCCAGCGCATGGCGGGTACGTTGTTGTAATTCCTGGATGTGCTGGGCATAAAAATGGACGTAATCTGACATGTAAGTGTTCCGCGGCAATTTTGATGGCGGCTACATTATCACAGCCCTTGCGCTCTACAAAGTTGTCGTACCGGAAGAAATTTGCATAGTGGCAAGATCACTAAACAAATTGTGTTCGTCACCCAATAAACGCAGATAAATTTGTTTGTAAGCCATCACTGCCTTGACGTAATTGCGGGTTTCTTTATAGGGAATGGTTTCCACCCAGACATCAGCAGGGATACTGCTATCCTGTGGCAGCCAGTTTTTGACATTGCGCCAGCCGGCGTTATAAGCGGCGGTGGCTAACACCTGATTGTTGTCCATTTTATCCAGTAAATAACGCATGTACTGGGTGCCGTAGGTCACATTGGTATCGGGATCCATCAGTGAACGGGATTTAATCCGTTTTTTAGCCAGATAACGGGCGGTACTGGGCATCAATTGCATCAGTCCCCGTGCCCCTACCGCAGAATTGGCATCGGACATAAAAGAGCTTTCGCGCCGGGCAATGGCAAAGGCCCAGGCGGGATCGATATTTTGATCTTCCGAGGTATTGACCATCTGATCTTTAAAGGCCAGCGGAAAACGGCGTTTCACATCATCCAGATAACCCACGCGTGAAAACGTGAAAATAGCCTGATCGTGCCAACCCCAGCTATCGGCAATCACCGCCGCCATCAAACTCTGTTCATCAGAAAGTTGTGATTGCAAATAGATCCATTCACGACGGGCGCTGACATTACGTTTTAGCGCCAAAAACTCTTTGGCACGCTGAGCTGCCGGCATACCGGCAATAGCGGAAAGTTGGGTAGCGTCATAAGCCAGCGGCGAATCGGCCAGCTCGGGTTTGGAGCGTAACTTACCACTGGCTAAAAAACCGTAGTAATGACGTTTATTGGCTAATTCCTGGAATTTTTGGGTGGCCTGTTCTGGCGCATCAAGCTCTTCATAACTGCGTCCCAGCCAATAATGATAGCTGTAGTCACTGGCCAGTTGCGCAGGCGCGGCACTGACGATATCTACTACCTGTTGCCAGTTTTTTTGACGCAGCAGATAGGCCAGATGCCAGCGCAGAATCTCTTCATCATCAAAGTTTTTATCTGCCTGCTCCAGCCATTCACCGGCCTTTTCATGATTGGCCAATGCCAGGCTCACGGCAAATTTAGCCGTAATCTGTTGCTGTTGATTGGCAGAAAACTGGAAACGCTCCTGAAGCTTGTGCCAGCTTGCCAGCGCCAGGTCTCGATCATGCCAGACCAGGCGTTGTAAGCCATAGGCCAGTATTTCGGTTTCTTTCTCCATTATTTTGGCTGGAAACAGCGAAGGTTTACTGACGTAACTGGGAGAGCGACGCACTTGCAGCCATAAGTCGGCCAGGTAGCGTTCATTCTCGGGCAGCAATTTTTTCAGATAGGGTAACAGTGTGTGGTTACCGCCGTCGGCGGCCAGTACCACTCTGTTCCAGACGGCCTGTTCGGTTCTCCGTCCTGCTTGTTGCCATTTTTTCAACACAGGATCGCAAGCCGAGGGCAAAGACTGCCCGGTTAGCCACAATCGATCAATTTCTTTATACAGTTCTTCGCTTGGTTGTTTATCGCTAAGTCGATAGCTAAGCTGTTTGCATTTCAGGCGGGTATCACCAATATCCCGGTAAAAATGCAGGAATAATGCTTTTTGATCCTTAGTCAATAAGTAATTCAGCCATTTTTTGCGCAGGGGACGATCCAAAGGCGTGCCATCATATTTTTCCAGAAACGCGGCAATTTTTTTTTGATTCGATAAATAAGGATACTGAATAAGGGTTTTTTGTTCTACGTAAGGGTACAACGGATAATCGGCCAATTGCTCCGCCAGTTTTTGCGATTCTTCGCTGCTGGGGTTATAGGCAAGTGCCTCGGCACGAATGAATAATTCACGTTGTTCGGTCAGGTCAATAGCATTGCAGGTAGCAGAAAATAACCCCAGCGTCAGCATTAGACCGCCGGATACCCTGAATAAATACATAACCATTCCGAGCTTGTTAATCACTAAAACTCCCGCAGCAATTCGCAGCCACAACCATAATCCATCTGTATTGCATGTCAATGCCAGCGCATAGATTTACTACTATAAATAATAGGCGGATGTTGCTGTAAAGAAAAACACACTCTATCTGAGGAGTAATTCAAACGCTTATTCCAAACGATTGTTTGAATTTGCTTGAAATTTGCCTGTGTATCATCAAGAATTGACAACCCTACATATTCTGTCCTCGGAGAAAATAATGATATACGAAGGCAAAAACCTGTCCGCCAAGCTGTTGGATAACGGTATCGCAGAAGTGCTTTTTGATGCCGCCGGTTCAGTCAATAAATTCGATCAACAAACTATTCAGGAAATGGCCGACATGTGTGCTGTGCTAAGCAGTGATTCACAAGTGAAAGGTGCCATTATCCGTTCAGCTAAGCCCGCCTTTATCGTGGGTGCGGACATTACCGAGTTTGGTGAACTGTTTGCCCTTCCAGATGATGAAGTACTGGCTTGGGTGGCAAAAACCTCCCAAGCATTTGATTTAGTCGAAGACTTACCTTTTCCCACAGTGGCTGCAGTAACCGGCTTTGCTTTAGGGGGAGGCTGTGAAATGACCTTGGCCTGTGACTTGAGAGTGGCCGACACAACTGCCCAAATTGGATTGCCGGAAGTTAAGCTTGGTTTGATGCCAGGTTTCGGTGGCACTGTACGTTTACCGCGTTTGATTGGCGCGGATAATGCGATGGAGTGGATGAGTACCGGCAAAAATCACAAAGCGGCCAAAGCCTTGGCCGTCGGAGCAGTTGATGCAGTTGTCGAGCCAGACAAGTTAATTGATGCCGCCATGAGTATGGTTGCTGATGCGATTGACGGCAAGATTGACTGGCAGGCACGTCGGGCGCAAAAACAGGCGCCACTGGGTTTAAACAAAAATGAATCGACCATGTGTTTTTCCACCGCAAAAGCCATGGTATTTGCCCAGGCAGGCAAGCATTATCCCGCACCGCATGTGATGGTTGATACTATTGCCGGAGCTGCAAGACTGGAGCGTGACGCCGCTCTCAAGCTTGAAAACGAAGGTTTTGTCAAACTGGCCAAAACCGATGCCGCTAAAGCGCAAATCGGTATCTTTATGGCCGATCAGCTCGTTAAGAGCAAGGGTAAAAAACAGGCTAAAACTGCCGCTAAAAACGTCGAACAGGCTGCCGTGTTAGGCGCAGGCATTATGGGCGGTGGTATTGCCTACCAGTCTGCGGTGAAAGGTACTCCGACCATTATGAAAGATATTGCCCAGCCCGCGTTGGAGTTGGGTTTAAATGAAGCGGCCAAAATCCTCGGCAAAGGTATAGAAAAAGGCTGGATGGATGCCGGTAAAATGGCGCAGACGCTAAATCGTATCGTACCAACACTGGAATACACAGCGATTAAAGATGCCGATATCGTGATTGAAGCCGTGGTGGAGAATCCTAAAGTCAAAAGTACGGTACTGGCCGAGACTGAGCAGCATGTTGCCGACGATGCGATTATCTGTTCCAACACATCGACCATTTCAATCAATTCACTGGCTAAAAGTCTTAAACATCCAGAGCGTTTCTGCGGCATGCACTTTTTTAATCCGGTGCATCGCATGCCATTGGTGGAAATTATTCGCGGTGAAAAAACCTCCGACGAAACTATTGCTGCTGTAGTTGCCTTCACCTTAAAAATGGGTAAAACGCCGATTGTGGTCAATGACTGCCCAGGCTTTTTAGTTAACCGTGTGTTGTTCCCTTATTTTGCCGGCTTTAGCAAATTGCTGCTGGATGGAGCGGATTTCGCTGCTGTTGATAAAGTGATGGAAAAGCAATTTGGCTGGCCAATGGGTCCGGCGTATTTGCTGGATGTGGTCGGCATGGACACCGCCGATCATGCTGCCGGAGTGATGGCTGAAGGTATTCCTGAGCGTATGCAGAAAATAGCGGATGATCCTATCGAACTATTGTACAAAGCCGGTCGCCTGGGTCAGAAAAATGGCAAAGGTTTTTATAACTTCTCGGTGGATAAGCGTGATCGCCCGGCCAAAACGCCTGCAGATGAAGCCTATGCATTGATCAAGGCGGATAAACAGGATTTTGATGCCGATGAAATTATCGCACGCCTGATGATCCCTATGGCTAACGAAGCCATTCGCTGTCTGGAAGAAGGGATTGTCGATAGCGCTGCCGAAGCCGACATCGCCCTACTGTATGGACTCGGTTTCCCTCCTTTCCGTGGCGGTATATTCCGTTACATTGAAACTATCGGGTTAAGCAATTTTGTGACATTGGCTGATAAATATGCGGACTTGGGGCCGATTTACCAGATTTCAGATGGCTTGCGTGACATGGCGGCCTCTGGCAAATCCTATTTTGGCCAATAAGAGCAGGAGTAAAGAACATGAGTAACATGAAAGACGTCGTTGTTGTTGATTGTATCCGTACCCCGATGGGCCGCTCTAAAGGTGGTGTATTCCGTAACGTACGTGCAGAAGACTTATCCGCCCATTTAATGACCCAGCTACTGGTACGCAATCCATCATTAGATCCGGCCGAAATAGAAGATATTATCTGGGGTTGTGTGCAACAAACCAAAGAGCAGGGTTTTAACATTGCCCGTAATGCCCAGCTGTTAACCGATATTCCTCGTAGCGTTAGTGCGGTAACAGTAAACCGGTTATGTGGTTCATCCATGCAGGCTCTGCATGATGCCGCCAAAGGCATTATGACCGGCCAGGGCGAGGTATTTATGATCGGTGGTGTGGAGCATATGGGCCACGTACCGATGAATTTTAATCTGGATTTTCATCCTGGCTTAGCCAAGCATGCCGCCAAAGCCTCTGGTAGCATGGGGATGACAGCAGAGTTATTGGGTCGTCAGAATGGTATCAGCCGTGAAATGCAGGACGAGTTTGGCGCCCGTTCTCACCAACGTGCCCATGCCGCCACAGTGGAAGGTCGCTGGAATGAGATTGCACCGATTTTGGGTCATGATGCTGACGGGGTATTAACACTGATCGAGACTGACGAAGTGATCCGCCCTGAATCGACAGTAGAAAGCTTGTCTGCATTACGTCCGGTGTTTGATCCGGTTAACGGCACGGTAACGGCAGCAACTTCTTCAGCGATTTCTGACGGTGCTTCGGCCATGCTGTTAATGTCCGCCGAAAAAGCCAAGGCATTAGGGCTGACACCACGGGCAAGAATACGCTCTATGGGGGTAGCAGGTTGTGATGCGGCGATTATGGGTTATGGCCCGGTCCCCGCAACCCAAAAAGCGCTTAAACGTGCCGGTATGACGATGGACGACATCGAGATAGCCGAGTTTAACGAAGCCTTTGCCGCTCAGGCCTTATCATGTATCAAAGTATTGGGCTGGTTGGACAATTATGATGAGAAGGTCAATCTGAATGGTGGTGCGATTGCACTGGGTCATCCATTAGGTTGTTCGGGTGCACGTATTTCTACTACGCTGATCAATCTGATGGAAGCCAATGACAAGTCGGTTGGTCTAGCGACGATGTGTATTGGTTTAGGCCAGGGTATCGCGACGGTATTTGAACGGGTCTAAATTTATCAATTGGTAGGTCGGGGTTTATGTCATTGACGGCATAAATGCCGACCTACCAATTCTCAGTAGGTCGTGGCTTTAGCCCGTCAGTTTATCATGCGGTTATGTTTGAGCCGGAACGGAATCCAGGGGTCAAAATGGTTGATAACGTGAAGATGAATCCCGGCTCAAAACAAGGCAGGGATAACAGGAAAAAACATTAATAAATGCAATAGGTTCGTAGTGACCCTTCGACAAGTTCAGGGTGAACGGTGTATATGAAAGTCCGTTCGTGGTGAGCGTGAGGGACGAACAGTCGAACTATGAACAACAAAATCACCCTTCGACAGCTCATTCTTCGCGCCCAGGTTGAACGGTTATTTTTGCTTTTAGCTCATAGCTCGTTACTCGCAGCTTTATCTATTTGGCAAACAACTGATTCAAATCCTTGAACGCTTTAAATTCCAGCGCATTCCCGCAAGGATCGCACAAAAACATTGTCGCTTGCTCACCCGGCTGGCCAACAAAACGAATATAAGGTTCGATCACAAAATCTACTTTTTCCTCACTTAACTTATCCGCCAGTTGTTGCCAGCATTGCCAATCCAGTACTACGCCAAAATGGGGAACGGGTACTGCGTGGTTATCCACTGCATTATGTTGTGGGGCGCTGGGCATCTCAGCTACCAAGTGCGTAACTAATTGATGTCCGAAAAAATCCCAGTCAATCCATTGTTCACTGCTTCGCCCTTGAGCACAGCCCATCAGTTCGCCATAGAACTGTCGAGATAGCTCCAAACTGGTAACCGGGATTGCCAGATGAAACGGATTGCTATTTTGCATGCAAGTTCCCTAACAAAAATAATGGTGCAATGATGATTATAGTGCACCTTAATGATTCAATTTACAGCATAAAAACCTAATAAAAACAATTAAATAAGGATGGAGCAACAGAACGTTAACAGACAATTGTTAACCCGGTTGTTAATCAAGTTAAAAACCTCATTTTTTAACTCGTTGGTGATAGCAAATAGCGAATATTTTTAGACTAAATAGCAGTTAAAAAGTGGTTTCAAAATAATTTTGGCTATATCGATTTGAAGAAAATCACCATATTTCAATCAATTAGACACTGTGAAAATATTGTAACTTATTGTTTTACCGGGAATTAACAGCTCTGGATCATTAAACCAACAGACGTATGGGGTTTTTCCATGCATAACTAAAGGGCGGGAACATTCTCGCGTTTTGAATCCATAATCAGGAGAAACACCCATGAAATATTTAATTGTACCTGCACTCGCGCTTTCGGCATTGACTGCAACAGTGAGTGCCGAGACAAACGTGACGACATCTGAAGGTTATAAGTTAGTCGGTGATATGAAGTTTTCATCTTTTTGTAAAGCTGTATTGAATGATGACGTATTACTGCTCAAACATAGTCTGGCCCGAAAAGTCGGCAGCGTGGCCTCCAGTCGCCGGGATGTATTGCGCAAATTGATAGCGGAAGATGGCATGACTTGTGATGGGGCTAGTTTGGTTGATTTTGCCAAACAACGTGAAGCTACTGAAGTACACGCCTATATTCTGCAGCAAAGCTAAGTTGTTATGCAGGTATATGAACGTCAACAAATAGGCAAAGTGGCCTGTCCGGGAGGCCACTTTTAATTCATTGGTGCGAAATTTAGAGCAGCTTCTTAAGCACAGATAATTTAAATCGGTTAAAAGGCGGATAACGCAAGTTAACATCGAAGATGAAGGGTCTTTTCATCACCGCTTTGAGATGGCTGAAGGTATCAAAACCGAATTGACCGTGATAACTCCCCATGCCGCTATTGCCCACGCCACCAAAAGGTAGTTTAGGGTTGGTCATAAAGATCATCCCATCATTAATACACACACTACCGGCACTGGTTTGGTGTAATACCCGCTCGGTTAAATCTTTATCATTGGTATACAGATACAAGGCTAAAGGTTTGGCGCGTTGATTAACAAGAGCAATGGAATCTTCAATTTTATCTAACGTGATAATGGGCAAGATTGGGCCAAATATTTCTTCCTGCATTAGCGCCGAATGCAGATCAGGGTTAAGTACCAGAGTCGGTGCCAGATAGCGTGTATCGCTGTCAGCCTGGCCGCCGTGAATAATATTTTGTCCTTGCAGATAACCGATCAGTCTGGCGTGATGACGATCATTGATGATCCGGCCATAATCGCCATTGGTTGCACTGTCTTTGCCATAAAATGCGGTCAGTTCTTGCTTGATGGCGTCGATCAGGGGTTGGGAAAAATCCTTGCTGACAATCACATAGTCCGGTGCGACACAGGTCTGGCCGGCATTCATCCATTTACTCCAGACTATTCTGCGCGCGGTGACTTTCAGGTTGGTATTCTGATCGACTATACAGGGACTCTTGCCGCCTAATTCCAGGGTCACCGGAGTGAGATGCTCAGCCGCCGCCCGCATTACAATTTTGCCTACGCTTTCTCCGCCCGTGTAGAACACATGATCAAAAGGCTGTTTCAGAACTTCTGTGGTTTGTTCGACACCGCCTTCTATCAACACAAAGGCATGTTGATCCAGATAGTCCGGAACTAACTTGGCCAGTAAAGCGGATACATTAACGGCCAATTCGGAGGGTTTGAGTACAGCACAATTACCTGCAGCAATAGCTGCAACTAATGGCGCCAGTAATAACTGGAATGGATAATTCCAGGCACCAATAATCAGTGCTACGCCCTTGGGCTCAGGCAACAGGAAGCTGCTGCCTGGTTGTGCCACCATAGGAGTACTGACCCGGCGGCGTTTGCTCCATTTATTCAGATGTCTAAGGCTGTGATTGATTTCGGAGAGCAGGTAGCCAATCTCAGCCGTCCAGGCTTCCTGACGACATTTGCCTAAATCCTGTTCGAGCGCCTTGGCGATGTCATCTTCGTGGTCCTCGGTCATTTTTTTTAGTTGCAGCAATTGCTGGCGTCGCCAGCTAAGCGCGCGAGTTTGACCTTGATTAAAGAATGATTTCAGGCTGTTAACCTGCAAAGCGATTGCGGCAATATCCATGAACTGTCCGAGCTGATTTTAATGCTAACTAATGTAATGGACTGACCAGTTATGTCAATGCCATTCCGTATCAATTAGCCACAAAAAAGCCGCTGGTTAGCGGCTTAGGAATTCCAGAATTGGCTTAGACTTCGTAAGGATGTCTGACAATGATGGTCTCATTTCGATCCGGGCCGGTGGAAATAATATCCACAGGAACACCCGTCAGTTCTTCTATCCGTGCGATATAGTCGCGGGCTGCCTGAGGTAGACCGTCCACCGAAGTGACGCCATAAGTATTATCTGACCAGCCTGGCATCTCTTCGTATTGTGGGATGGCTATTTCGTAACCTTCAGCTGCCATAGGCGGTACATCTTTAACACTGCCGTCCGGATATTGATAACCGGTACAGATTTTTAGGGTCTCGAGTCCATCCAGTACATCCAGTTTGGTTAAGCAAAAACCGGTAATTGAGTTAATTTGTACTGCACGTTTCATCGCTACCGCATCAAACCAGCCAGTCCGACGTTTACGACCTGTAGTGGCACCAAATTCATGACCTTTCACGCCGAGATGCTGGCCCACCTGGCATTCCAGCTCGGTTGGGAATGGGCCGGAGCCTACCCGGGTGGTATAAGCTTTAACGATACCCAACACGTAATCCAGATGCAGCGGGCCAAAACCGGCGCCAGTTGCCACACCACCTACAGTAGTATTGGAGGAAGTGACATAAGGGTAAGTGCCGTGGTCAATATCCAACAAGGTGCCCTGTGCGCCCTCAAACATGATGGCATCGCCATTTTTGCGGGCTTTATCCAGTAAATCGGTTACGTCGACCACCATGGCTTTGAGTATGTCAGCCACCTCTTTAACTTGCTGCAATACTGTGTCGAAATCAACCGGCTCGACTTTATAGTATTCAGTCAGGGCAAAATTATGGAAATCGATAATCTTTTTCAGTTTAACCGCAAAGCTGTCCATACAGAATAAGTCGCCAACCCGTAACGCGCGGCGGGCTACTTTATCTTCGTAAGCCGGGCCGATACCGCGGCCAGTGGTACCAATGGCCTTGTTGCCCAGTGCTTTCTCACGGGCTACATCCAGTGCAATATGATACGGCAAGATCAACGGGCAGGCTTCGCTAATGAACAGACGATCCTTGGCGGGGACCCCGCGCTCTTCCAGCATGGCAATTTCAGTCATTAACGCTTCAGGGCTTAATACCACGCCATTACCGATGACGCATTTAACGTTGTCACGCAGAATGCCGGAAGGGATCAGGTGTAAGACTGTTTTCTCACCGTCAAGTACCAGCGTATGGCCGGCATTGTGGCCACCCTGATAGCGAACCACATAACTCGCTTTCTCAGTGAGTAGATCAACAATTTTTCCTTTACCTTCGTCACCCCATTGGGTGCCAAGTACAACAACGTTATTAGCCATGATTAAAAAGTCAGCAAAAAATTAGGCGGGGATTCTATCAAAAAATAGGGGGGGAAATCATCTGTTTTATAGACCAATTGCGCTTTAGTTGAGCCAATGCCAGAGTATAAAGCCAATTGCGACCATAATACCGCCCATTAGCCGTAAACTTTGTGCCGGCTGATTGGCCAGTTGCAAAATATAGTTGCGCCATTTCTTCGGGAACAGCAGCGGACCGAGTCCTTCCAGAATTAAAAACAGCGCAAATGCCATCCAAAATAAGTTATCCATTGTCCCGTCCCTGATGAAATTGTAGGCAGCCTAGATCGTAATCCTCGACATTGTGATACAGCGCAAAACCGAAACGTAAACGGTCACCCCGATAATCGGTAATGATATTGTGCTGTTTAAGATACAGGGCCAATTCTGCCACTTGTCGGTTATCTTGTAACCTGAAGGTGAGAAAATGACCGTGATGATTTTTGTCTGTTTGTAATAGATTGTCCGGATTTAGCTGGGTATGTCGCAGGGACTCAATATGTTGCAGAAAGGCCGCTTGCAGTACTTTTACGTATTGATGAATGTTTTCTATACTCAGGCTCAAATCTGCAAACAGCGTTAATACTGCATCCAGTCGGTAAAGCGCGGCAAAATCCATGGTTGAACCGGCAAAGCGCATGGCGTTGGTAGCATAGTTTACTTCACCACTGTTGGCTTTATCCAGCTCGCCAAACTCGGCAAACCAGCCGGTATACAACGGGCGTAATTGGCAATTTTGCGGAACATGGGCGAAACAGCAACCCTCACCTCCTTGCGCATATTTATAACTGCCCGCCAGATAAAAAACTTTGTCTTTAATCATGGCCAGATCAGTGGGTAGTGCCATAAATCCGTGATAACCATCAATCACCGTAATGCTATTTGGCTGGTGTATCGCATCCACAAGTTGATTTAGATTAATGATCGCTAAACCGGAATTAAAAAATACCTGACTGACAAAGGTTAAATCATATTGATGTTGTTGCGCCTGCTGAATAAACCGGGATTCAAATGATTCGAAAGGTAAACAGGCAACACGATCGACTATGACATTAGTCAACTCCTCCAGACGCGTCACCTGTCGGTTAAAGCTATGAAACTCGCTGTCGGTGGTTAATATGCGTAATGGTTTAGATAGGTCCAGACAACTGATAATCCGAAACAGTAATTCGTGGGTATTAGGAGCAAACACCAATTGCTGTGGTTGGCCGGTGTTGAGCAATTGGGCGATTTTCTGTTGCACCGCCGGAATTTTTTCGCTGAACAGATAATCCCATTTTTCATCTACCCTATTGGCCGAATCGTCCCAATAATCCAGCATTGCCTGGCGGGTTATATCCGGCCAGTAATGGTGACTGTGGCAGGCAAAGTGCTGCACACCAGGATTGGCGTCAAGAAAATGTTGGTAAAGATGTTTATACATGGATTAACCGAGCGTTATATAGCGAAAGGGTCCTTACGGACCCTTTGAAAATTACTTTTTACCTTTAGCATCTTTCATATATTTAAAGAAGTCGCTGTCCGGTTCCAGAATCAATACATCCTGTTTATCTGCAAAGCTTTTCTGATACGCGTCCATACTGCGCAGAAAGCTGTAAAACTCGGCGTTTTTAGTGTAAGCATCAGCGTAAATCTTGGCTGCCGCCGCATCACCTTCACCTTTTACCTTGCGCGCATTACGCTCGGCATCGGCTAACATAACAGTGACTTTGGCATCGATATTGGCTTTGAGTATGGCCGCCTGTTCCTGACCTTGTGAACGGTGTTCACGTGCTACCGCGCTTCGCTCGGCACGCATCCGCTGGAAGATAGAGTTGCTGACTTCTTGTGGTAGGTTAATCTGCTTGACCCTAACATCAACTATCTCGATACCCAGTTCAGTGGCACTTTGCGAGGTTTGCGTCATGGCTTTTTGCATCAGTTCGGAACGTTCACCCGACACAATTTCAGTAATAGTACGGGTACCAAATTCGGTACGCAGACCATTATTGACCTTCTGTTTTAATAGGGCCTCCGCCTGATCCTTAAATCCGCCGGTAGACAAATAGTAAGCTGAAAAGTCGCTGATCTTCCATTTGACATAGGAATCCACGATCAAATCTTTTTTCTCGGAGGTAACAAAACGGCCCGGTGAGTCATCCAGTGTTTGAATACGGGCATCCAGTTGTTTAACTTTATCAAATAACGGCAATTTGAAATGGATACCAGGCTCAAATACTCGGGTTTCTTGGGTTTCTGAATCGCGCTGGACTTTACCAAACTGGATTACAATCGCTTTGTGACCTTCTTCAACCACAAAAATAGAGCCAAAACCCAATCCAATTAACGCAACGATAAGTACTAACAATAAATTTTTCATTGATTAATTTCTCCCCGTTCTTGTCCGGTCACTGCGGCTACTGGACGGACTTTGCGTATTGTCCTGACTAGTTTGACGCAGGCCCTCGAGCGTATCTTGATTGCTGGCAGGCAGGGTATAAGTTGTCTGGCGCTCCAGTATTTTATCCAGTGGCAGGTACATCATGTTACCGCTGCCCTTGTTGTCGACCATAATCTTGCTGGTATTGCTGTAAACTTTTTCCAGCGTTTCCAGATAGAGGCGTTGACGGGTAACTTCCGGCGCAGCTTCGTACTGGGGTAATAGTTCGTTAAAACGCGCTACTTCACCTTCGGCCTTTAAAATAGACTGTTCTTTGTAGGCCTGAGCTTCCTGAGTCATCCGGTTGGCACTGCCTCGTGCCTGTGGCTCAATCGCCCGTGCGTAGGCTTCGGCTTCACGAATAAACTTCACCTCATCTTCTTGTGCAGCAATGGCGTCATCAAAAGCGGCTTTTACTTCTTCAGGCGGACGCGCATCTTTAAAGTTCACGTCAACTACATCAATGCCCATTCCATAGGGTTCGATGATTTTGCGTAACTCTTCCCACACATTTTGACGGGTGAGTTCGCGACCGCTGGTGAGTACATCATTCATATCTGAATGACCGACCACGTAACGAATAGCACTGTCCAATGCCTGACGTAAACTCTCGTCAGGATCGGTGACAGCAAAGGTATACTTATAGGGTTCGACAATACGGTACTGGATTTCCATTTCTACCCGCACTACGTTTTCATCTTGGGTCAGCATAAAACCGGAGGAGGGAAGATGGCGGATGGATTTAACATCAACGGTAAATACTTTATCGATAAAGGTCGCTTTCCAGCGCAAGCCAGGATCTTTAAACTCGTTGAACTTGCCGAAGGTTAATACCACCCCACGTTCCGCTTCACGCACGGTATAAAAACCGCTGATTACCCAGATGGCAACCAGGATACCCACGATCAAACTCAGTCCAATTCCGCCAAAGCTCTTGCCGCCGGATGAGCCTGAGCCGCCTCCGGACTTTCCGCCGAGTTTGGCAAAGAAGTTCTTAAAAATTTCATCCAGATCCGGCGGACCCTGATCGCGTCCTCCGCGATTTTTCCAGGGATCATTATTGTTACCACCAGGCTCATTCCAAGCCATGTTATCTCTCCACGTTATTGTTGTAGCGATAAATCATACAGGCAACATCAACAGTGTTGCGCAGCATCTTTACTGCTTTAGGGTTATTCAATTAATGGCTGCTAATGACATAGCTGTTAATGTCACCATCGTATCTTTTTACTAATCTTTGCCAGTCGCTGCTGGGCATACGGACATCAACCAACCAGTCACCATCATCTGCATAAGATTGTTCTGCGATACAGTCCAAATGAAACAAGGCTCCTCGCAGTTTTCCTTCTTTGGCCGGAATGCGCAACTGATATTGCACCATTGTTTGCGCCAGACACTCTGTGAGTGCCTCAAACAACAAATTGATGCCGATGTCCTGCTGGGCTGAAATCCATACCCGGCAAGGTCTGCCATCCTCATCCCGATCAATCTTGGGGCGCATGCCTTCCATCCGATCAATTTTGTTACAGATCATGAGTTGCGGGATTTCGTCGGCATCAATCTCCGCCAACACTTCGTCTACCTGTCGAATATTTTCTTCGTGCTGATCGTCTGAAAAATCCACTACATGCAGTAACAAGTCTGCTTCGCGGGTTTCTTGCAAGGTGGCCTTAAACGCTGCCACCAGATCATGCGGCAAATGACGAATAAAGCCCACGGTATCGGCCAGAATTGTCGGACCGACATCCTGAAGCTGAATTTTGCGTAATGTGGGATCCAGCGTGGCAAATAACTGGTCAGCGGCGTATACCCCGGCCTGGGTGATAGTATTAAATAAGGTAGACTTACCGGCATTGGTATAGCCGACCAGCGCTAACGTAGGAATTTCCGCACGGTTTCTGGCGCGACGGCCTTGCTCGCGCTGTTTTTCGACTTTGCCTAAACGGCGCAGAATACTTTTGATGCGTCCACGTAGCAGACGGCGATCCGTTTCAAGTTGGGTTTCACCCGGTCCACGTAAACCGATTCCGCCTTTCTGGCGCTCAAGGTGGGTCCAGCCCCGAATCAGTCGGGTTGATATATGCCGTAATTGCGCCAGCTCTACCTGCAACTTACCCTCATGAGTTCTGGCTCGTTGGGCAAAAATATCCAGGATAAGACCGGTACGGTCAATCACTTTGCATTTACACAGTTGTTCCAGATTGCGTTCTTGTGACGGTGAAAGGGCATGATTAAAAATAACAACCTGCGCTTCGCTGGCACGCACTGCATTGGCTATTTCTTCCGCTTTACCGCTACCGACAAAATACTTGGGATGAGGAGTTTGGCGCGAACCAGTAATGACATCAACGGTAGTGACTCCGGCAGAAGAGACCAACATCTGCAATTCATGCAAATCTTCTCTGCTGCTTTCGTCGGAAAAATTTATATGAACCAATACAGCCTGTTCACCTGCCTCATAACGGTCAAACAAGCACTATCTCCTAATAATAAACAGTTCTAAAATAAAATTTTATTCCTGTTCATTATCGGAGTTTGTTGTCGGATTCGCAACCATAGGAATGGGGCGAGACGGTACAACAGTGGAGATTGCGTGTTTGTATACCATTTGACTAACAGTGTTTTTTAGTAAAATGACAAACTGATCAAAAGATTCAACCTGACCCTGCAATTTAATACCATTAACGAGATAGATCGAAACAGGAATTCGTTCTTTGCGTAGCGCATTTAAAAACGGGTCTTGTAATGATTGCCCCTTAGCCATTTTCTGTAATCCTTGTGATTCTATTATTATGTTTTATAGCAGCAGCCTGAAGTATACAACAATTAATCTTGCTGTATAGCCAGTACTCGCTCTAAGTTATTGATTGCAAATGTATCTAACCAATGCACATTTTTCCAGTTACGTAGCCAGGTTAACTGACGTTTGGCTAACTGACGCGTTGCAATTATAGCACGTTCCCGCATTTCGTGATGGTCGTACCTGCCTTGCAAATATTCCCACATCTGTCGGTATCCAACAGCTCTTATCGAAGGTAGATCCAGATGTAAATCAGCTCGTGAAAATAACTTTTTTACTTCATTTTCAAAGCCTTGGGACAACATCAAATCAAAGCGTTGGGCAATACGTTGATGCAATACCTGGCGATCCTGCGGTGCTATAGCAAATTGTTTTAACTTATAAGGTAATGGGGGCGACTTTTGTTTTGTCAACTCGGTTAATGATTTTCCCGTTAAATGAAACACTTCCAATGCCCGGGTCAAACGCTGCGGATCATTGGGATGGATACGTTGAGCGGATTGTGGGTCAATCTGTTGTAATTGCTGATGTAAGGCCAACCAACCTTGCTGTGCTGCCTGGTGTTCAAGCTGCTGACGAATCTGACTGTCGGCCGTCGGTAGAGGTGATATGCCTTCCAGCAGTATTTTAAAATACATCATGGTGCCACCGACTAATAACGGAATTTTGCCTGCGGCAGTGATGTCGGCCATTTCTTTTAGCGCATCGTGCCTGAAATCTGCAGCAGAATAGACCTCGGCAGGATCTTTGATGTTAATCAGGCGATGGGGAGCCAAGGCTAATTCATCGGCTGTCGGTTTGGCCGTGCCAATATCCATCTCGCGATAAATTAATGCGGAATCGACACTAATAATTTCACAGGGAAGCTGTTGACATAGTTCAATCGCCAGCGCGGTTTTGCCCGACGCGGTTGGCCCCATTAACGCAATAGCGGGAGGAAAAACCTCAGACATGTTGGGTTATCCACTGCTGTAAGGGAACCTGTGTTCCCCAGGCTTCAATTTGCTGCTGCCAGTTTTCGGCAAAATGGCGTTGTGCCCACAACCACAATGACTGAGCCTGTGGCTGATTGAACGCTGTTTGGTACTGCTTGAACATCACCAGTAAATAGCTAGTCAAATCCTTTGGTTCAAGCAGACTATCAGTCAGTTGATTCAATAACCCGGCCCAGTCCAGTTCACGCATACCGGCCGGGATCTGCGTTAACATCAGTTTTCCGGGTAAACAATTCAGATGAATGCCATATTCGACTAATAAGGTTTGAAGTTGTTCCGCTACCTGTTGCTGTTCGCTGCTAACTGGCACCGACAGTGGCATTAACAGTGGTTGGCTGACAACCTGTCGATCAGTCAGCTCCTGCTTGAATTTAGCCTGCTGTAAATGGTGTAAATCCACTAGATAAAGTGAATCTAGTGCGACAAGCAGATAATGGCCTTCCACCAGCATCCATTGAATATCATGGCCTTGACTGTTAGTTGGTGTCACTAACTGCTGATAATGTTCGGCCGCGCGAGTCTGATTTTCCGGTGTGTAGCTTGTCGAGGGGCGATAATGATTCGATGAGCCACTCCGATAAGCGGGTTGCAAGCTGTTAATATAATTATGTGCCGGTTCTGTCGCAGGCTGCTGCGTATAAGTCGCAGGAGTGCTGCTTATAGCATCTGTTTGGGCTAGCGCATCTAACATGGCACGATAAATAAAATCATGCACCAGTCTGGATTGATGAAAGCGCACTTCGTGTTTGGCCGGATGCACATTGACGTCCAGTTGTTCAGGATCAATATCCAGATACAACACATAATTAGGCAATCTGTCATCGGCAAAGCTTTCATGACAGGCCTGGCGAACGGCATGATTGACCAATTTGTCGCGCATTACCCGGCCGTTAATATAAAAGTATTGCGTTTCAGCCCCTTGGCGTTCTGCTTGGTGCGGCGAAAGCCAGCCGGTTAATAGCATGCCCTGATAGTCACTTTTGACACTGAACGTTTGTTCAACAAAATCATTCCCGCACACTTTCGCCACACGTTTTAGTCGTTGCTCGGCTTCGCTGGCTTTAGGGTAACGACGGACAGTTTTGCCGTTATGTTTAAGGGTAAACTGTACATTGAAATGACTTAGCGCCATGCGTTTAATCACTTCGTCGATATGCATAAACTCGGTTTTCTCGGCGCGTAAAAATTTGCGCCGCGCCGGAGTATTAAAAAACAGATCCTGTACATCAATGCTGCTGCCGTCGGGATGAGCTGCAGGCGAAACCTTGACCTGCATTTCACGTCCTTCGGTGTGGGCTTGCCAGGCGTTGGACTGTTTAGCTGGCTTGGAAATCAAAGTAAGGCGTGACACTGAACTGATACTGGCCAGGGCTTCGCCCCGAAAACCCAGACTGGCAATATGCTCAAGATCGTCCAGCGATTCAATTTTACTGGTGGCATGACGGCTTAGTGCCAGCTCCAGCTCCTGTTTGTCTATCCCGCACCCGTTATCACGAATACAAATACGCTTGTGGCCACCTTTTTCTATGCTGATCTCAATTTCGCTAGCGCCGGCGTCCAGACTATTTTCTACCAGTTCTTTAACCACCGAAGAGGGGCGTTCAACCACTTCACCAGCGGCTATCTGGTTGGCCAGCATCGCTGGCAACAATTTAATTGGCATAAATTGGTAATGTCCGGTTAGCTGCTGGGAATGGTCAATACCTGACCGATGCGAACAATATCCGAGTTCATGTTATTGGCTACTTTGAGGTTTTTTACCGAGATGTTGTAGCGTTGTGCCAACACCGACAGGGATTCACCTCGACTGACTTTATGCGTGCGGGTGTCCTGTTTTAAGGATGCCCACAGGGTGCCATCAGGAGGCGTGCGCTTGAAGTGGGATTTAATCGCGTTAAAGATGGCGCTAGCCAGCCGTTCTCGATGAGTAGACCAGTTAAGGTTCTTTTCTTCTTTGGGATTAGAGATAAATCCTGTTTCCACCAGAATAGAAGGGATATCCGGTGAAGTCAGTACTGCTAAACTGGCGGCCTGTGGAGCGCTTTTATGCATGTGGGTGATTTTTTTCATTTCACTGATCACCATATCGCTTAATCCATAGCTGGTAGTCATAGAATGGTCCATCGACATATCCAGCAAAGCCTGGGTCAGGTAACGCTCACTATCCGAGTCCTGGATCACTTCTGCAGCTCCTCCAAGTAGCTCGGAATAACGTTCTTTTTTCTCCAGCCAGCGTCCTAATTCCGTATTGGCCCGCTTCATCGATAATACCCACACCGAACCGCCACTAGGTTGCGGGGTGGTAAAAGCATCGGCATGAATAGATACAAATAAATCTGCGCCTGCCTGGCGGGCAATGTCGGTGCGTCGACTGTAACCGACATAATAATCCCCGCTGCGCACCAGCACGGATTTCATACCGGATTCACTGTCAATCAGACGCGCTAATGATTTGGCAATGGACAGGGTGATATTCTTTTCATAAGTACCGGCGTGGCCAATAGAGCCGGGATCCTCGCCACCATGACCGGCATCGACGGCGACAATAATCGGCCTGTTAGTGCTCTCTTGGGCATGATGAGTGACGACCTGTTTGGGAGCGGCTTCTTTCGCCTCTGCTTCTCTGTCGCGCAGATCGATAACCAGTCTGTCGCCATAGGGCGCGGTGGGAGTCAGGGCAAATATTTGCGGTTTGATGCTTTTTTCAAGTTCCAGCACCAATCTTACCGATTGTTTGTTTTTGGCCGTGCTATAGCGAATTTTCTTCAGTAACGCGCTGTCGTTACTTAAGCCGGAGAAGTCGAACTTACCCTGGGTGTCGGCTAAATCAATCACCAGCCTTTCCGGTTTGGACAGGGTGAAATAGGTGTATTCGGGGGAACCTTCCAGATCAAATACCACCCGGGTGTTATCGGGAGAGGGCCAGATGCGTACGCTTTTGATTTTGTTAGCCGCCCCCCACGAGGCAGCAGGCAGCAAGGCAAGCATAAGAATGATAATTTTGAATGAAAAATGACGGTTGCTCATTTTTATTATTCTTCTAGTTTTGCAATCAACACACGCCCCAGATCCGAATTATCCCGAACACTTACTGTTCGGCCCTGTTGCTCGAAGACGAATTGAATGATCAAATCGGCAGGTGGCAACATGCCAATTCCTTTCTCGGGCCACTCTATCAGACTTAGGCAGTCTTTTTCAAAATAATCGCGGATACCGATAAATTCCAGTTCTTCCGGATCGGCGAGCCGGTACAGGTCAAAATGAAATATTCGCCAATTCTCAATTTCATAGGGCTCAACCAGAGTGTAGGTGGGGCTTTTAACCCGACCCGTGTAACCCAATGCCTGAATAAAACCACGGCTGAAGCAGGTTTTTCCGGCACCCAAATCCCCCTCGAGATGAATAACCGTTGCCTGGGAGCATAACGCGGCGATACTCGCAGCAAAATCCAGTGTGGCCTGTTCATCTGGCAAAAATTGCTGATACAACATTATCGATTCACTAATTGACGTAAAAACAGAATTAAATCACTGGCAAGCATACCATGTTCTCCGCCATTTTGGGCAGCAAGATCACCGGCTCTGGCATGCAATGCGCTAGCATGCAACAAAGCATCTGAAGCGCTTAAGCCTTGTGCCATCAAGGCACCAATAATTCCTGTTAAGGTGTCGCCCATTCCGGCACTGGCCATGCCGGGATTGCCTTCTTTGCATATCGCTAATTGATTGTCAGTGACAATCACGCTGCCAGCTCCCTTGAGATTTACCTGGCATCGATATTTTTGTGCCAGTGTCCGGGCGCTGCTGATTCGATTGCTTTCAATGTCGCTAACAGTGCAGCCCAGTAAACGCGAGGCTTCACCAGGATGTGGTGTTAATACGCAATGCTCACCTAACTGAATATTGTATTTAGTCAGTAAATTAAGTCCGTCAGCATCAATAACCCAGGGTTTGGCCTGATTCTGTTGATAACGGATCACCTGTTCAAACAATGATTCACCCCAGGAATACTGGCTCAGCCCCGGACCAATAATAATTGCATCTGCCCAATCCAGCATGTCGTCCAGTTCGACGTCTTCCTGACCCAGCATCAATTCAGGTAAACCACTGTGCACTAGCAGGCGCGACTCGGGATGGCATACTACTTTAATCAGTCCGGCTCCGCAGCGTAGCGCGGCGTTAGCACTCAGCCGAATCGCACCGGGCATGCTGCTGTGCCCGCCAATACACAACAGTCGGCCAAAATGGCCTTTATGACTGTTAATTGGCCTTTTAGGCAAAGGTGCGACATTGTCCAGTGCATAATGCATGCCGCTTGACTCGGCGAGTTGCGCAAACTCGGTTGCTATTCCCAACTCATCAAGTACTAATATTCCGCATTGTTGTTTTCCTTCCCCTGTCAGCAGTCCGGCCTTCAGCCCTACCAGAGTTACTGTCACACTAGCCTCAATGACATATTGATTAACCATGCCACAGTCAGCATCAAGACCGGAAGGAATATCGATGCTTAGCACCGGACGGGGTGATTGATTTATCTGTCCAATAAGTGATTGATAAGGCTCACGCACGGTGCCTTTAATTCCGGTGCCCAGTAATGCGTCAATAATCAGATCGCAGGATTGGAAATCGACGGGTATATCAATATTGATTTCTCCCCCACTATTCAGCCATTTCTGGCGGGCCAGTTTGGCGTCCTCCCCTGCCTTATGGGGATCGGCAAAACTGTGTAATACCACCGTGTAGCCAGCCTGTTTGGCCAGCCGGGCGACCACAAAACCGTCGCCACCGTTGTTGCCCGAGCCACATAACACCAGCAAATTCCGCGTCTCTGCAAAATATTGTCTAATAGCGTTAAATACCGCCTGGCCGGCGCGTTCCATAAGAGTATAGAGATCACAGTCTGCCGCAGTGGCTGCTGCTCCTTCATGTTGGCGGATCTGCTGCGCGGAGTAGAACTTCTGTGCTAATCTAGGCGTTCTGGCAGCAGCGGTAAAGGGTTTCAATGGGGCCGTTCCTCGAACAAGATCTCAAACAGTTAGCTGAAAATATCAAGGCATGGGGTAAAGCGCTAGGTTTTCAGCAAGTGGGTATCGCCGATATAGACCTGTCGAAGCACGAAAAATTCCTGCAGCAGTGGTTAGAAAAAGGTTATCAGGGCGAAATGGACTTTATGGCAGAGCATGGTATGAAACGTGCCAGACCGGATGAACTGCTGCCCGGCACAGTGCGGGTGATCAGTGTGCGGCTGGATTATCTACCCACTGAAGCCGGTTTTGCCCGTAGTCTGAAAAATAAAAATAAGGGCTATATCAGCCGTTATGCACTGGGTCGGGATTATCATAAATTAATGCGCCAACGCCTTAAAAAACTGGGCGAAAAAATAAAGGCGCAGTGTCCGCTGGAATTTCGCCCGTTTGTGGATTCGGCGCCGGTACTGGAACATGCACTGGCCGAAAAAGCCGGGTTAGGCTGGACAGGCAAGCATTCACTGACATTGAATCGCCAAGCGGGTTCGTGGTTTTTTTTAGGCGAGTTGTTTATTAATCTGCCCTTGCCGGTGGATCAACCGGTAGAAGAAGGCTGCGGCAGTTGCACTGCCTGTATCACCATTTGTCCTACCCAGGCAATTGTGGAACCTTATGTGGTCGATGCTCGGCGTTGTATCTCCTATTTAACCATTGAGCAAAAAGGCGCGATCCCGGAAGAATTCAGAGCATTAATCGGCAACCGTATTTATGGTTGCGACGATTGCCAGTTAATCTGCCCCTGGAATCGTTTTGCCAATCTGTCAGTCGAGGAAGATTTTCAGACACGGCAACAATTACATCAACAGGATTTACTGGATTTATTTGCCTGGAATGAACAGTCGTTTTTAGCCAACACCGAAGGATCGGCGATTCGACGCATCGGCTTTGAACGCTGGCAACGCAATATTGCCGTGGCTCTGGGTAACGCGCCCTATTCCGACGAGATTATTACGGTTTTAAGTGCAACTTTGCCTAACGCAACGGAGCTGGTAGCTGAGCATATTCAATGGGCGATTGACCAGCAAAAAGCTAAAGCGTTGGATGATGGTATTGAAGACCGGACCACCCAGCGCTTGATTAGAAGTGTCGAAAAAGGATTACCAAGAGACGCGTAACGAGTTCCGCATTCGCAGGGTATATTGGCCGCGCTAAGGGCCACCGTCATTCCGGCAGTTTTTTGAGCCGGAATCCAAAATTTGGCTTATGTGTTAAATTGAAAGTAAGTAATTAAATCAACTATTGGCGTCGCACTGGCGACGGCAGCCAAAAGGGAACAAATGACGGTTCCCCTTTGAAATCCCCCGTCACCCTTGCAGTAAAAACACAAAAACCTTGTTCAGGCATCCCGGTACCACAGCAAATCCACATCCCTTCAGCAGCTGTTTTCTCGACATCCCTGTCTCGAATACCGGTAGGCTAATCTGAACAAGGTTTTTATTTACTGCAAAGGGAATAAAGCCAAGCTGCGCTTGGTTATGGAAATATTAGGTGGAATCATCAAAGAATTGATACTTGTTCGAAAATCCTGTCAGGTCATTCGACAAATCTGTATTTTATTCCTCAGTTTATTGTATTGTTAGGTTTTTTCGATATACCTAATTGTAAGATCCATTTCTTCGATCAAACGTGGGTATTGATCAGGAACTGCCGCCCATTTTACCCTTAAATGCTTAAGCATTCTTAACGAATGAGGGTAGTACCGGTGGTAAAAGCGCAACTCAAAAATTGCTGCCGTTTGACGATCAACGTACATTGTTCCCTGCTCATTAGTAGGTTCGACAAGTTCTTTTACGAGCTTATGGTAGGCGTCAAACTCTTTCCAAAATCGAATGGCGTTTCTCTCTGCTACGAACTTATAGACCGCAAATACAAAAGCAATGGCTGCCCCAACTGCTGAAAGTTGAGTACCAAAGTTTTTAATAAATTCAGCAAGAATATCCATTTAGCGACTCTGAGCTCTATAGTGTTTAATATCGACCTTGCAAACTAGATTACCCTGCGTGATTAAAAAGTCCAAACACGGGTATTTGGATGAAGCACTACCAGGCTGGATTCGGAGAGAATAAAACTAGGAAGAGCAATTCATTTGTACCCAACCCACAATTAGTCTTTTCACAAAAAATTGATTAATTTCAATAAGTTAATATCACAATTCTTTCAATTGAAATTATAAAAGTAATTAAAAACAATAAGTTAAATATTGGTCTGCATGTTGCTCTTTATGTTGGCAGATATAAGAAATTCACTAATAAACACCTGAGTTTGGCAAAGTAGTAAAACGGTGCCGGTAAAGGATGATTTATATGCAAACTAACAATAAAGAATACGAGATACGCAGTACAGTGTTGAAATTACTATTTTTAATCCTGGTATTCTTAAGCCCCCTTGTTTAATCTGGCTTTGCCGATCAACTGAATGTTTTATTGCCGCACAAATGCAGCAATGGCAGATCCCCGGTTTGCAATTAGAAATACAGGATTGCGACCAGGAGATTGATCTGATTAACGCAAAGCATAGCCTATATCAATCGATTATCAGACTGACCAACAGCAGTAGAATTATCCCTGTCGCAGATACCCAAAACAAAAAAGGTAAATCCAGCAGTGTCTGTGCAGCGGTTGCCTGTGGGAAAATTTGCAGCAATGCTAAAGACAATATTACCGATAGGCTGAGTAACCCTGTTTTTCGATATCTCCATAACAGAAGCCGGATTTTGCGCTTGGTACTTAAAAACTCAGTCATGTTTAAATGCTCCTAGTAATTTTTGAGCCTGTGCAATATAGGTTTTGACGCTACCCACAGCCATACCAAGCTTGGTTGAAATTTCGCTATGAGAGTAGCTATAAACTGCATGCAGAATAAACACGTCATATTGCTTGTCGTTAAGTTCGTTGGACAACTTGATAAAATCAATTAACACATCGATATTTTTTTCGCTGCTTGGGGTTTGCTGCTGCCTGAATAATCGGGCGGTTAACTTATCAAACCGACTGACTTTTCTGGCCAGTTGACGTTGTTCATTTATTGCGATAGAGAAAAGCCAGGTCGAGAATGACGCCTTGCCTTGGTAGCGAGAAATATGGGTATAGGCTTTGATATAGGTTTCTTGCATCACATCATCGACTGCAACGCCATTCACTTTATTCAGCAAGAACTTGCGCAGTTTCTCATGGTTTCGTCTAAACAGTTCTTCGAAGGCAGCGTGATCTGCGCAGCTTTGCGCAATCGCGACAAGCTGATCATCCGAATAATGTTTCATCAATAAGTGCTCAATTCCTTTCGAGATGATATAGAATCAGATAAGCAATGCCGCCAAAAAATGGAAACAATCCGATACCGTACAGAGCATGGTTCAGATTGAGATTACCGTTACTGTGAAAATGGGTTAGCAGAGAAAAGCCCCAAATCGCGCAGGCGATCACCACACAAAAAATGCCCTTGCGTAGATCGTTATTGGAGGCAAAAAGGCGCTGGCCTATCGCTTTTATCGACTCGGGCTGCAGGCCGGGTTGCTTTTCCAATAAACGCAAAAAAGCCTGTTTTTTACTAAACTGGTAGAGCAATATCCACCCAATAATCAAGGTTATTGAAGTGAATACGATAAGCGGTACCAGGACTTCTTCACTGCCTTGCATCAATTGTCTACCTTCTATTCCAAAGTTCTTTACCCAGATAAAGCTGAGGTAACATATGCTCAAATACTGGTGCGGCGTTATCACCATTCATAAATAACACATAAGCACTGTCTGTTTCGGGAAAGAAAACCGCAAGGGTATTAACCCCCGGATCTTTACCCGTGTGCATTACAGCGTAATCATTTGTCGAAAAACCATCAAATATTTCCCAGCCGAGCCCAAAATAATGATGTTCACCAAGCTTATAGCCTTTATCTATCATGGCATGGTAAATCTCTGGCATAACTTGTTGCTGGTTCAGCACATATTGCATAAAACGGCTGTAATCCCCGATGGTGGTTATCAAATTGGCCGCTGCATTAGGCTTGTAGTATTTGTCTAGTGGATACAGGTTGCCCTGCTCATCAACATTTTTAGCATAAAGCGCTTCGTTCAGGTTTTCATCCCACCAGAAATGCGTGTTGATCATTCCTGCTGGTTGTAACACCAGCTTGTCAGCTAATTTTTCGAGTGTTGTAGCAAATTTGGCTTCAAGCGCACGCCGCAAATATTCAAAGCCCTCACCTGAATATCCATATCCTTGGCCGGGGACAAAATTGAAACTCAACTTTTTACTGTCAGACATCCATCGCCAATTAGGAAAACCAGTTTGATGCATCAGGATTATCCGGGGAGTCAGTAATGCAGCGTTCTTGTCATCCAGTAAGTCCGGATCAGTCCAATATTGAGATAACTGTTCGTCCAAGGATAATTTACCAGCGTTAACTAACTTTAATGTCACTAAGGTGACAATGGGTTTGGTTAGCGAGGCTACCTTGAAAAGCGTATCTAATGGTGCCGGTGAATTTTCATCCAACTTGCCATAGACACGTGTCGATTTGACCTGACCTGATTCAATAATACCAATACCCAATGCAGGTACATGAGTTTTATTTAGAACAGACAATAACTCGCTTTCATCATTATCGGGGCTTTGGTGGTTGTAGCTGAGTACATTTGATAATCGCCATGTGTTGCCTTGTTTGATCCATGTGTGGGTAAAATCAGCGGTGCTGGTTAGCACCTCAGGTTTGTTTGCAGACCGCAAGTAAAACGCATGCTTGCCACGTTGAATCGCCCCATACAATTTTCCGTCATTAAACAAGGGATAGGTCTGCAATGAGCCGGGAAACAGTCTTCGTATTGGCTTACCCTGCTCGTTATTACAGATGTATTTTTGCGTGTTAGCTAAAAATGCATCTGTATCCTGCACACCACCTTGGTCATGGTAAAACACCAGAGCATTATCAATATGTGCTTGTAAATAGTTCAGATCACACTGATTAAAACCTCGCTGGAAAAAGGTTCGATCCAGTTCAGCAAGCTCTTTGTCGAGTGTGTTTTCAGCAATGACATAGTGCGCGAATAGTGGCATAGCAACAAGAGTGGTAATTAAAATACGATTCATAGGGTATTTCTTTTGTTTGATTTAATTCTTAGATGCGCGGAGTGACTAGTTTGGATGTGAAAAGGTTTTATTTGATGACAAGGTCTCGTGAGTGCGGGTAGATCTGCTGCAGCAAAATACAGGATCCTGCTGCCGGTGCGACTGATTAGTCACATTCACAAAAATGTGGTTGTTTTTACTAATATTTTTATTTTAAAAATTGCTATTTCCATAAAAAATCAAATTAAAACAACTGGTTATGTGTTGGTCTATTTGTTGCTCTAAAGTGGTTGTAGGTGAGTAAAATTACTAAATGAAAACCGAAGCCTGACCAATTAAGCCAATACGATAGCGGGCAATAAAGGGTGATTGATATGAAAACTAACCAAGAAGAGTATGAAATGCGCAGTACAGTGTTGAAGTCACTATTTTTAATCCTGGTATTCTTAAGCCCCTTGTTTAATCTGGCCTTTGCTGATGAGCTGGATGATTTTATTACCCCACAAATGCAGCAACGTGAGATCCCTGGCCTGCAACTGGCGGTAGTGCGACACAATAAAATTATCAGAACCGGCAGTTACGGACTGGCAAGTATCGAAACTGCCATTGCGGGTTACCAAAAGGTGTTGGAATTACAACCTGACAACCACAACGCGATAAAGCAGCTGGACAAGCTTAAGCAAATCCAGTCTGAAAAAATCTGAATCCGAAAACTAAAGAACGGTCTAAAAAGACCGTTTTTACTTTTATTAGTTAGCGATTACGGATGATAAGACTTACTGAATTTATGCACTGCATCAATAAACACTTTGGCATTTTCCGGTGGTACATCCAAATGAATGCCATGGCCTAAATTAAATACATGGCCGCTGCCGTTGCCAAAACCTTGTAGTATGGTTTGCACTTCCTGCTCAATACGTTCGGCCGGTGCGTATAACATCGAAGGATCCATATTGCCCTGCAGTGCTACTTTATCGCCTACACGTGTTTTGGCATCTTCAATATTAATGGTCCAGTCCAGACCAACCGCATCACAACCGGTGGCTGCGATGGCTTCCAGCCACATTCCACCATTTTTAGTGAACAGGGTTACGGGTACTTTGCGACCTTCAGCTTCGCGGGTTAAACCATCAACAATTTTATGCATATATTGCAAAGAGAATTCTTTGTATGCCGCAGGGGATAACACCCCACCCCATGTATCAAATACCATCACCGATTGTGCGCCTGCTGCAATTTGCGCATTCAGGTAAGCAATAACCGAATCTGCCAGTTTATCCAGCAATAGATGCAAGGTTTGTGGCTCACCAAAGGCCATTTTCTTGATTTTGGTAAAGGCTTTGCTGCTGCCACCTTCGACCATGTAGGTGGCTAAGGTCCACGGACTGCCGGAAAAACCAATTAAGGGTACTTGTCCCTGTAAGTTTTTACGGATGGTCGACACGGCATTCATCACATATTGCAGTTCAACATTGGGATCAAAGTCAGGGATTTTGTCGATATCTGCTTTGCAACTGATTGGACGTTCAAATTTAGGGCCTTCACCGGCTTCAAAATACAACCCTAAACCCATGGCATCGGGGATGGTCAGAATATCGGAAAACAAAATCGCGGCATCCAGTTCAAAGCGTCGCAAAGGCTGCAAGGTCACTTCGCAGGCCAATTCAGCATTTTTACACAGCGACATAAAATCCCCGGCCTGACTGCGAACTTCGCGGTATTCGGGTAAATAACGCCCTGCCTGACGCATCATCCATACGGGAGTCATATCAACAGGTTGTTTTAACAGGGCTTTTAAATAGCGATCATTCTTAAGTTCAGACAAGGTCACTGCTCCGGGAGGCTGAAAACGGGCGCTATTGTACACATTTTTATGGGGTGATGTGAGTAGACACTGTCACTAATAGGATAAATTAACTGACATAAAACTTGCCTTTGCGAAATAAACTCTGGTATAACTTATTCGCGCTAGTGAAATACTAACAAAAAGAAGCTCGTACACGAGACCTCCACGCTAAAATATTCAAGCCTTATCTTCGGATAAGGCTTTTTTATTTTTAGTTTGTTATTTATCCCCGACTGTTGGTGGGATGCGAGTTACATCAATTCTTACGTAAAATGCGCAGAGGAAAAGCAGATGCCACTCACCCTTCGACTGCTGCGCGCTCAGAGCGAATGGCGTAAATTTCCTTTCCCTGTGAACTCTGCAACCCGGCGGTTAATATGCTTTTCTTTGCGTGACCATGGTTTTAGCTCGTTTTCGCCAGATTCTTCAGCGTTCTATTTACGCTATTGATCGATGGTAGCCTGAATTAGCTGGCCGGCAATAGAAAAGGTCGGCGGTATCAGCGGCAAACTATCAAATGCGAACCAGTCGGCTCTGATAATTTCATGGCCATCGACTTTAATTTCACCACTTTTATACTCGGCCAGATAACCCATCATCAAGGAATGCGGGAATGGCCAGGGTTGACTGTTAAAGTAACGCAGGTTTTTAATTTCGATACCGACTTCTTCCATCACTTCACGATGGACTGCCTGCTCCAGACTTTCGCCACTTTCAACAAAACCGGCCAGGGTCGAATACATATTATTTTTATGATGACGTCCCTGTGCCAGTAAAATTTTGTCTTGATGGCGAATGGCCACGATAATGCATGGGGATATTCTCGGATAGCAACGGTGCTGGCAGGTGGGGCACTGGACAGCCAGCTCCCAGTCAATTTTCTGGGTTGTACTGCCGCATTGACCACAATAACGGTGAGTGCGTAAAAACAGGGCAACTTGCCAGGCACGTGCCGCAATCTGGAACAGTTCCTGATCGGAGCGCACCAGTAAGTCACGTAACGTATTAAACTCCCCCGCTTGTTGCTCAGCCACTTCGGAGCCGATATCAATCATATAACAGGGCAACTGCTGGTATTCGCCAACCTGAATAACCTGATCAAAATACTCACCCAGAAAATCCATTTCAGCATGAGTGTTTTTCGGCAAGCCAGGATGAGTGTCCAACTGCAGTAACTGGTTGCCGGAAAACACCAGCCACCAGGCTTGTTGTTTGATATGTAGCTGTACATTTTGATTAATCATATTTACTGCTTATCTTTAAAACCAAATTCAGGTAGATTTAATGACAGGGATAATGCGGTAATGGTTTTGCTTGGGACCCATTTTGATATACTGTGGCTTGCATTGCCAAGAATTTCTGAAATCCTGTGACATGGTTAAGGAGAGAATTTAATGTTAACTGGTATTGAACAGGCCAAGCAAAAGTGGGGTGGAGCCCATAATGCCATTGATAACTGGCTGGCAGAACGTCAAATGCTGCTGGTGATGTATTGCGAGTTGGCGGGTTTACCTCCTTATCAACGGGAATCGCAGGCATTACCGGACAAAGACAAAATCCGTGAATTTTGTGAGTTACTAATGGATTATTTGTCTGCCGGACATTTTGAAGTTTATGATCAGCTTTCCAATGGCGATTCTCTGTCGGCCAGGCTATATCCCAAAATCTCCACCACCACAGATGAAGCGCTGAAATTTAACGATTGCTATGCCGAAACGAACTCGGATACCGATATGTCCGATTTTGATCGGGCTTTGTCAAAGTTGGGACAACAGCTTGAAGAGCGTTTTGAACTGGAAGATGAATTGATCAACACCCTGCATAGCGAACATCTTTAGATAAATATTCTTTAATATTCATGCAGATAGCAAAAAGGCACTTTTCAGTGCCTTTTTAGTTTATCTTGACGCTAATCAGCTTTTTTGCCGACGCATGGCGGTAAAGAATTCGTCATTGGTTTTGGTCATGGATAACTTGTCGATCAAGAATTCCATCGCATCAATTTCTGACATTTCATGCACAATTTTGCGCAAGATCCACATTTTCTGTAGCTCGTCCTGCGAGGTCAGCAATTCTTCACGACGGGTACCGGAACGGTTAAAATCAATCGCAGGGAACACGCGTTTTTCAGCAATTTTGCGGTTCAGGTGCAATTCCATATTACCGGTACCTTTAAATTCCTCGTAGATAACTTCATCCATTTTGGAGCCGGTATCCACCAGTGCAGTAGCGATAATAGTTAAGCTGCCGCCCTCTTCCACATTACGTGCCGCACCAAAGAAACGTTTGGGTTTGTGTAATGCGTTGGCATCCACACCACCGGTCAGTACTTTACCGGACGACGGGATTACCGTGTTGTAGGCGCGCGCCAGACGGGTGATAGAATCCAGTAATATCACCACATCTTTTTTGTGCTCAACTAAACGTTTGGCCTTGGCAATAACCATTTCGGCGACTTGGACGTGACGGCTGGCAGGTTCATCAAAAGTTGATGCGACCACTTCACCTTGTACCATACGTTGCATTTCGGTAACTTCTTCCGGGCGCTCATCAATCAGCAATACAATTAACTGACATTCCGGATGGTTAGCGGCAATCGAGGTGGCGATATTTTGCAGTAAAATAGTTTTACCGGCTTTGGGCGGCGCTACGATCAAACCACGTTGGCCACGGCCAATCGGTGAAGCTAAATCCAGTACACGGGCAGTAATATCTTCGGTACTACCATTACCCCGTTCCATCACCAGGCGCTCGTTGGCATGCAATGGGGTAAGGTTTTCAAACAGGATTTTATTACGGGAATTTTCGGGACGATCAAAATTGACTTCGCTGATTTTCAACAGGGCGAAATAACGCTCGCTGTCTTTCGGCGGTCGGATCTTGCCCGAAATCGTATCACCAGTGCGCAAGTTAAAGCGTCTTATCTGACTGGGGGAGACATATATATCATCCGGTCCTGCCAGATAAGAGGAATCTGCTGAGCGTAGAAAGCCGAAACCATCCTGCAGAATCTCCAGCACTCCATTTCCAAAAATATCTTCACCGCTTTTAGCGTGTGCTTTCAAAATTGAAAAGATAATGTCTTGCTTGCGCGCACGGGCCATATTTTCCAGGCCCATTTCATTGGCTAAATCAACGAGTTCGTTGATAGTTTTATTTTTAAGTTCCGTTAGATTCATAGGTGGGTTTTTCTACTTGAAATGTTGCTCTTAATTGCAAAGTTGAATGAATAAAATTAATGATACGTTTTTCGTAAATCGCTGATTTGGACGCGAATATTTGGTAAGTGTCCCGAACTGGACAGAGTAAAGTTAGCACCAAAAATACAGAAGGTCTAGAAGTAGAGACGTAATTTTCTTGTTTAAATGATAAAAAATGGCACAAAAGTGCCATTTTTTATTAATTTATTTAAATATTCTCGTTCAAAAACTCGGTCAACTGGGTTTTTGACAAAGCTCCAACCTTGGTTGCCGCAACGTTACCGTCCTTAAATAACAGTAAAGTCGGGATCCCGCGGATACCATATTTAGGCGCAGTTTCGTTATTTTGGTCGACATTCAGTTTACCAACTGTTAACTTGCCATCAAATTCTTCCGCAACTTCATTTAGAATTGGCGCAATCATCTTACAAGGTCCGCACCATTCTGCCCAGAAGTCTACTAAAACAGGGCCTGCCGCGTTGATTACATCGGCTTCAAAGCTATCGTCAGATAGTTGGATAATTTTGTCGCTCATTCTTTTCTCCGGTATACAAAAACTCGTGATAAATTATCACGTCTTTACAACTGGCTATTTATATAGAAACTGTTTTTTAATGCAAGCACTGATAAGCTATAAGCTATGCAAACTACACATTTAACTGAAACACACTTTTCCGAAATGGCGATCCACCCTGATGTTTTGAGTGGACTCCAGGAAGCCAATTTCGAGCATTGTACACCGATACAGGCATTGAGTATTCCCCATTTGCTGGACGGGCACGATATTGCCGGTCAGGCGCAAACCGGAACGGGTAAAACCATTGCGTTTTTGGTGGCGACTTTTCATTACCTGTTAACCCATCAAGAACAACGCAGCGGGCAACCCCGGGCGATTATTATGGCGCCAACCCGTGAACTGGCTATCCAGATCCATAAAGATGCCAAATTGCTCAGCAAGCATACCGGTTTAAGTCTGGGACTGATTTATGGTGGGGAAGGCTACCAGAGTCAGCGTGAGCAGCTTGAAGCGGGGGTCGATATCGTTATCGGCACGACCGGACGTATTCTCGATTACTACAAGCAGAATATTTTCTCACTGGAGCATATTCAGGTACTGGTGCTGGATGAAGCCGATCGTATGCTGGATTTGGGCTTTATCAAAGATATTCGTTACCTACTTAGACGCATGCCCAAGCCGGCGGAGCGTTTGAGCATGCTATTTTCTGCGACCTTGTCATTCCGGGTACAGGAACTCGCCTATGAACATATGAATAATCCTGTGCATGTTCAGGTCGAAGCCGAGAAAATGACCGGAAGCCGGATTCAGGAAGAGCTTTTTTATCCGTCCAACGAAGACAAGATGTTACTGCTGTTAACCTTGCTGGAAAACGAGTGGCCAGATAAGGCCATCGTCTTTGCCAATACCAAGCATAGCTGCGAAAATGTTGCGGCCTGGTTGGAAGCGGATCAACATCGGGTTGGTTTATTAAGTGGTGATGTACCACAAAAGAAACGTTTACAGATTCTGGAGCGTTTTACCCGCGGTGAACTGGATATTCTGGTGGCCACCGATGTCGCGGCGCGCGGATTGCATATTGATAAAGTCACTCATGTATTTAATTACGACTTACCTGATGATGCCGAAGATTATGTGCACCGTATTGGCCGTACCGGCCGGGCGGGTGAAAGTGGCCACGCTATCAGTTTTGCCTGTGAAAAATATGCACTTAACTTGCCAGCCATTGAAGATTATATTCGTCATTCTATTCCGGTATCAGATTACCGGTCTGATGCGCTGCTGGATGATGTGACGCCACCGAAAATCCAGCATCGTAAACGGATGCAAAGTGGCAAGCCATACAACAAACGACCGTCGTCCGGGAAAAAATATAATAAGCGATAATGGCCAGGGATTTACCTAACAGCAAATATCAACAGGAGCAGCTATACGCTGCTATCGATCTTGGCTCTAACAGCTTCCATATGGTGATAGTCAAAGTCTTCGCCGGATCGGTGCAGATTATTGGCAAGGTAAAACAAAAAATCCGTCTGGCGGCCGGTCTGGATGACGATTCTAATCTGGATCAGGCCAGTCTCGAACGTGGCTGGGAATGTCTACGCGCCTTTGCCGAACGCATCGAAGATATCCCCCCTGAAAACCTCAAAGTAGTTGCCACCGCCACTCTCAGGCTGGCAAATAACGCCGAGGAATTCCTGCGTGAAGGTGAAGCTATTCTGAAACATCCGATTGAAGTGATTTCAGGAGAAGAGGAAGCCCGGCAAATCTATTTAGGTGTTGCTTATACCTCAGCCAATATTGGCCAGACACTGGTGATTGATATTGGCGGGGCCAGTACCGAGCTGGTGGTAGGAGAGGGTTTTGAACCGTTGCAACTGGCCAGTTTGAACATGGGCTGTGTGACATTTCTGGAGCGCTACTTTAGCGACGGTTTTTTATCTGCCGACAATTTCCAGCAGGCAATTAATGCCGCCAAGCAACAGATTCAGACCGTTGCCGAAATGTTTATCCCTTACGATTGGCAGCAGTGTATGGGGGCATCAGGTACACCGCAGGCGATAGTCGAAATATTGGTTACTCAGGGAATTAACGACAGTATCCGCTTAGCTTACTTGCATGATTTGATGCAACAGTGCATAGCGTGTTATGAACATCAGAAACTGGATATTCCCGGACTCGAAGAATCCCGCAAGCAACCTTTCCCGAGTGGTTTGGCGATCCTGATCGCATTGTTTGAAGCTTTGGATATCGAAGACATGCAAATCTCCGGCGGGGCACTTAGAGAAGGGCTTATTTACGGAATGCTGGAAGATATGCGTGAGGACAATTTGCGTCAGCATGGCATATTCCAGGTGGCTCAGCATTTTCATATCGACACAGCTCAGGCGGTGCGGGTTGCGGCAGCGGCAGATGATTTGTTCGAGCAACTGCCAACTACGTTATGGGGTGATAATTTTGATGCCGAAGGGATACTGCTAGGTGCGGCGATGCTGCATGAAATTGGTTTGCATATCGACTATAAAAACAGCCACCAGCACGGTGCCTACATCCTTAAACATCTGGAGCTACAAGGCTATACCCGCTTGCAGAGGGATTGTATTCGCGACCTGGTGAATAATTTCCGGCAAAATATCGAGCTGAATGTACTCAAAGGTTATCAGACCTATCTGAAAATGAATCTGGCCATCCTGACCCGAGTATTAAGAATTGCGGTCATTTTGTGTATTCGCCGTAACGCCCAACCTTTACCGCATATTGTGGTGGAATTTGAGTCAGATATCCTGAAACTGACCTTTCCTGATGGCTGGTTAAAAGCGCATCCGCTGATTGATGCCGAGTTAGCCAATGAAAAATGGCAGCAATATCGGGTCGGCTGGATGCTTGAGGTTATCTAGTCCTGTTTTTGGATAATTTGCAATAATGCGTCGGCTGGCATGGGGCGATAAAAATAATAACCTTGAAACGCGCTAATTTGTCTGTTTTTGAGGTAACCCACTTCTGCGGCTGACTCTACCCCCTCGATAATACAGCCCAACTTGAAATGGTTGGCGATATCAATAATGGCGTTAACCACCACTTGATTGGACTGGCGGGTATCCAGGTCGCGGATAAAACTTTTATCTATCTTAATCGCGCTCAAAGGCATTTTGTGCAGGTAGGAGAGCGATGAATAGCCGCTGCCAAAATCATCCAGCATAAATTGAAAGCCGGCATCCACCAGTTGGCGCATTTTATCAATTGCAGTCTCGACGTTGCCGATCGCGATGCCTTCGGTTATTTCCAGTCTCAGTCTGGTCAAGTCAATCTGGTAACGCTCTACAACAGCTTTGAGTTGCTCAACAAAATGCTGATGACGAAACTGTTTGGGACTGATATTGACACTGATATAACTCATAGGTTTTGACAAGTGCAAACCTTGCAGTTGTTCAATAAATCGGCATGCTTCAGTCATGAGCCAGCTACTGATGTCGATAATTTGTCCCGATTCTTCGGCTATAGGAATAAATTCCGCCGGACTCACCATGCCCAGACTGGGACTATTCCAGCGCAGCAATGCTTCGGCGGCCAGTAGTTGCCCCTGTCTGTCAACTATGGGTTGATAATGCAGCTCGAACTGATTTTCCTGCAAGGCAAAATGCAGTTGTTTTTCGATATTGGCCCGTTTGATTGCATCCGACTGCATTTTGTTTTCAAAAAAACGGAATCCGTTACGCGTATTGTGTTTGGTCCGGTACATGGCGATATCGGCATTTTTTATGATGATATCGCTTGCTTCATTGACACTGAGTTGGTTGATTTGTGGATTAGGAAATATACAAATACCGATGCTAAATGTCATGTACAGGGTGTTTTCACTCAGACCAATGGGCTGATTGACCAGCATTGTCAACTTCTCGGCAATACGGTGGGCTTGTGAAATAGCGTTGGACTCGTCCTTTGACAGATTGGGTGTGAGTAGAATAAATTCATCCCCTCCAACCCGCGCCAAGGTGTCTCCCTCGCGCACACAGCGTTTGAGCAGATCAGTCAGTTTAATCAATAACTCGTCGCCGACGGCATGTCCCATGGTGTCATTGATTATCTTGAATCTATCCAGGTCGATAAAGAACAATGCGCCAAAATAGTCGTGTCGTCTGGCCGAGGCCAGCGCCTTGTTCAAATTGGAGTTGAGTAATTTTCGGTTGGGTAAGTCGGTTAAGGCATCGGTATAAATTTGTCTTACAATAGTTTTTTCGGCTTGTTTGCGCGCCTCAACTTCAATTAATAAATTGTGATGCTCCATACATGCCAAGCAGCTGGTTGCCAGCCTTGTAAATAAAGGCGGCAACGCGCTTAATATCGCCTGTTCAATTGGTGAATGGATGCGTTCGAGAACAATCCAGCCTACCTCTGGGATAGCAAACTTGTAGAACAGTTTGTTACCCTGCCGTAACGCCTGCGGAACTGCGTTTGGCGGGAGTGGAACAGCGCTGTCTAGCTGCTCCATCAAAAAGTGCTTTTGCTGGTTATCATTTTCACCTTGTTTGGGAAAACACCGATAATGTTCCATGTTGCTATTATGGGCGTTACTGGTTGCTGATGTTGTTTCGCGCTGTGAATAAAACAGATGGATTGCGCTAAGGCTGAGTCTGCGCTGAGCTGCGGTTAGAAAATGAGCCAGCATATTGTCGAGGTGTAAATCTTTCCCGATAGACATAGCCAGTTCATGCTGGATTGAGACAATCTGTAAAGTTTGGCTGATTTGATCCATGTGAACTCAGTCCTTTAGCCTATCGTCAATTAGTTCGACGGTGCTATTTGGTAGCTTAAGGCAGTGACCGCCGTTTTATTATGGAAATTGATAACTCCCGTGTTACTTGAGGCAATTTCGCCCAGTACCAGTGCCCCAATTAAATGACTATTATTTGTGATTCTAGCGTTAATGGCAGAAAGTTCGTGTTGATATTGTCCAGTTAAAAATAACTTGCGGCTGATACAGTCAAATAAGATAGCGTCGCCAAAAATCCGAGGTTGAGGCTGAACATTCAAGGCGAGTCGGACTGCATCGGATGCTGCTGATATTAAAGTATCCGGCTCGCCATGCAGAATATACAGCATGGTATTCTCGGGAATATTGCCCACGCAAACCAGGCTTTGTCCTTCGACTGCAATGGGATCGCGTACCAGCATGTCATCATCAAGCCGTTCAAGGCCAAATGGGTAGGTTTTGGCAATATCAAAAAACGGACTGCTGTCAAAGTTCAGTTCGGTATGTTGGCTTACTGCGTCCTGATAGACACTTAATGCACTTTGGAAATTGAGGCTATCAATGCGATTGCCTTGCGTGTGGGTAGCGAGAAATGGCCCTGCCAACTTTTGCCAGCCATGCCCGATGGCCAGTTCGATATGTTGTTCTAATGCCACAAGCAACATGGCATCGGCAAATATCCCTTGATTGCAGATAATACAGGGTTTTTGTTCGAAGCTTAACGAACCGGCACCGCCACCTATGACATCGACTTGACGGCCAACCCGGTGGAACAACTGCTGGATCATATAATCGATATTATCCGCCAAGCCGTCTACCAGCACCATCATTGACGGACAATCGAGATCGATAGCCGGTGAAAAGTCTTGCTGTAGGGCGTTATTCAGATTGGGATGAAAACTGATGTGGGCAGCAACTGATAAGGCGACGACCAAAAAACCTTGTTCATAGACTTTGTCATCATACAAAATGCCCGGAAATACGCCGCCAAAGATAGGTAAGTCGAATTCGGTTAAGCAGTTATTCAGGAAAGCAAGATCATTGCCCGGATCATCGCAACATAAAACCAGCAGGGATTTTGCGCCGTTATTGCTGGCGTTACGTAATAATTCCAGCACGCTGCTTTGTTGCACCGTGGCGCAGTATTGAACGGAATTGATCAACGATTGCATAACTGCCATCCCCAACAAACAGGATGCATCCCCCTGCCTAGTTTTGTTTTATCGATTCACCTAAAAATACACCTATTTTATTGAATGCATAGATTTTTTTCCGATTTATGCAGATTGGGTTGCTATTTCAATGTCATTATTTTTGACCCAGAATCGTGGCAGCCTGCTTGGCAAAATAGGTTAATATGCCATCGGCACCGGCGCGTTTGAAGGCCAATAAGGATTCCATAATAATCGCGTTTTCATCCAGCCAACCATTGGCGAAAGCCGCTTTGTGCATGGCATATTCACCGCTGACCTGATAGGCAAAGGTCGGTACCGAAAATTGCTGTTTACAACGTTGCACAATATCCAGATAAGGCATGCCCGGTTTTACCATGACCATATCGGCCCCTTCCTGAAGATCCAGCTCAATTTCACGTAGCGCTTCATTGCCATTGGCAGGATCCATTTGATAACTTTTTTTATTCCCGCCTTTAATATTGTTGGCCGATCCGACGGCATCCCGGAACGGACCGTAGTAGCTGGAGGCATATTTGGCAGAGTAAGCCATAATGGCTGTATTTAAGTGTCCGTGCTTTTCCAGCGCCAGGCGGATCTGGCCAATTCGTCCGTCCATCATATCCGAAGGAGCAACAACATCGGCACCTGCTTCGGCATGGGATAAGGCTTGTTTTACCAATACTTGGATAGTTTCATCATTCAGGACATATCCCTGTTCATCGATTAAACCATCCTGACCGTGAGAGGTAAAAGGATCCAGTGCCACATCGGTGATCACTGCGATATCGGGTACAGATTGTTTCAACGCCCGAACGGTTTTTTGTGCCAGTCCTTCCGGGTTGAAAGCTTCGCTGGCACATTCACTTTTGAGTGCCTGAGGTGTGACTGGAAATAAGGCAATGGCTGGGATACCGAGCTCTACCAGTTGTTGTGCTTCTTTAATCAGCAAATCTATCGACATGCGTTCAATGCCCGGCATGGACGGAATGGCTTCGGTACGGTTTTTTCCTTCAACTACAAACATCGGGTAAATCAGATCTGCCGGGGACAGCGTCGACTCAGCTACCAGTTTGCGCAGTGGTTCAGAGATTCTTAGGCGGCGCATTCTGGTTAAGGGATAATGAGGATTGAGCGGCATAGCGGTTCCTAGTTTTCAATAGTTTCGGTGACGGATAAAGGAATGAAAACAATCCGGTCACGACCTTCATTTTTGGCCTGATAGAGAGCCTTGTCAGCGCTTTCCAGCAGATTGAAATCATTTTGTTCTAACTGGATCACACTCGTCGCAATGCCGCTACTGATGGTAAGTTTGATGTCTCCAGCGGCTGTGGAAACCGGCGTTTTGCGGAAAGTTTCAGTTAGTTGTTCGAGTAACGAGATGGCACCTGACTGGTCGGTGTTAGGTAATAAAATGGCGAACTCTTCACCACCATAACGGCATACATCATCGCTGGGGCGTTTGACAATAGCTGCAATGGTTTGGGCCACAAAGCGGATACATTCATCGCCAACCATATGCCCATACTGATCATTTACCTGTTTAAAATGATCGATATCTACCATTGCAATGGATAATTCAGTCTGTTCGCGTCGGCTCCGGCGTACTTCGGCAATATACTTTCTATCAAAATAACGCCGATTACGAATACCGGTAAGCGCATCGATAGTATTAATTTCTTCCAGTTCGCGATTTTTATCAGACAGCTCCCGTAGCGCTATTTCCAGCTCCAGTGTCCGCTCGCCAACGCTATACTCCAGTTCTTCACGAGCTTGTAATTGTACTGCATTGACTTTTTCTTGTGTCAGGCGTAACTCCCGTTCACTGGCCAGTGCCTGATTATGAGCATCCATAAATTGTTGTCGTTGCTGGCCGTAGTCCAGAGCCAGTACCAACGCGAACAAAGTTGTTTCAATCGTGGCGCCGACCATCAACAAATAGTCGGCGCGGACCGACAGGCTAATATAATCCAGTGTATCCAGACTGGCCAGCAGCGCACTGGCCAATAGCGGGATCCAGGCCAGGGTATAGATTCTGGCTAACCGTACCCGTTTGATACACAGCCACAGACAGGCGATGCTAAGCAGTAAAATGCACAGACTAAGTGCGACCAGGAATACTTTGACAAATAGGCTGTAGGGAATAAAAAGTGCGGCCAAAGAGGATAGAGCGAAACTGGCAGCCAGATAGCGCAGCAACCTATGGATGGTCCTGGAGTGCTGCCCGATATCCAGCAACCGGTAAGTGAAAACAACAGCGAATAAACAGGTGGCATTGGCCAGAACAGCGATGCTTTTGCTCTGTAGCCAAACGCTATCTGGCCATAGGTATTTAAAAGTCAGGCCTTGCAACGTTGCCAGGGTGAGCCCCAGACATAGGGTAAAAGCGCTGTAAATCAGAAAGTTGACTGAGCCTGTAGTGGCGAAAAAGAAAAAATTACTTAGCGCCAGCGCGGCGATAAAGCCAAAAAACAGACCTGTCATCAGGTTATGTTCGCCACTGAAGAGCATATATGACGCTTCATCCCAGATGTTGAGTGGCAGTTTCATCGCACCACTGGTTTGGGCATGAACAATAACCCTCACAGGTTGATTTGTTTCGGGCAGGGGCACCAAAAATCGCTCATTAAGAATGTTACGCTGATTAAAGGGTAGCGCATCGCCTAAGTGGTATTCGGCCAGCAAGTCGGATTCGGTATAAAACCACAGGTCGAGGTGATCAAGCAGTGGATACTCTGACTCCAGCAACCATTTTTTTGCTTGATCCAAATGATTGACTGAAAAACTAAACCAGAATGACGCAGTGGTCATGCCAAATGACAGTTGCTCACTTGGTACTGGCTGCCAGGCAGAATCCGCCAACATTTGAATATCTTCAATGCGATATTGATTATCGTCGTCCTGCAAATAGAACACCCCCTGATTTATCCTTTGCTGTGGGGCAGTAATCCTGTCGAGCAAACTGACGCGATAGATACAAAAAAGGCTCAGGAAAAAAGTCAGTAGGACTAACCAGCTACGCAAACTTTTCAAGTGTTCATTGAGATGAATCGGCAACATTGTCCTGTCAAACTACAGGTTTATAGCAAAAAGAGTATGAGCATTAGCATAAGATAGTTCGACTACGCTGGCGAGGGGTTGTTGGCTGATTTCGGCGAAATAACGCGCAATTTCAGGTAAATAGCAGGGTTCATTGGTTGATACTTTAGGTTTAAGCGTTTTGGGAGCAAGATAAGGTGCATCGGTTTCCAGCAATAAACGCTCAAGGGGTAAGTGTTTAACAGCTGCTTGCAGGTCCTTGCCGCGCTTGTCATCGCATAACCAACCGGTAATGCCGATATACAGATCCAGCTGCAGGTATTGCTCCATTTGTGCGCGATTGCCGGTAAAGCAATGTGCCACTCCGCCGACTAGCTGTGAACGGTATTTCTTGATCAAATTGATCTGTTGCTCAAAGGCGTCACGTTCATGCAGAAAAACCGGTAATTTTAACTCGCAAGCGAGTTCAAGCTGTGCTTCAAATACGCTAAGTTGGACGTCTCTGGGCGAAAAATTGCGGTTGAAATCCAGCCCGCATTCACCAATAGCTTTGACCTGAGAGCATTCGGCTAATGTTTTTAGCTGTTGAATAAAGTCGTTGTCAGCGTCAATGGCATAATGGGGATGGATTCCCGCCGTGGCAAATAATTCGCCTGGATACCGCTGGGCTATTTGAACTGCTGTCTGGCTTTGGGTGATATCGGTGCCGGTGATTAAACCGCCGCTGACCCCCACCTGACGGGCTCTGATCAGGACATCGTCAAGTTGGTCAGCCAAGCGTGGACTGGTAAGGTTAACGCCGATATCAAATAATGGCATAACAATAACCGGATAAATTTTTCACTATTCGCTTTCTGGCTGCTGTTCTTCGCCTGCCCGAGTGTAGATACCACCAATGAGCACACCCACTTCAAACAGGATCCACATGGGGATAGCCAATAATGTTTGCGAAATCACATCAGGCGGAGTGAGTAACATACCAATCACAAATACACCCACTATCACATAGGGACGTTTTTCTCGCAGCGCAGCGGGTGTGGTAATACCCGTCCAGCACATCAGAATAATGGCAATAGGAATTTCAAACGATACACCAAAGGCAAAAAACAGTTTCAGCACCAGATCCAGATAACTGGTGATATCTGTCGCGACCGTTACCCCTTGTGGTGCCATGCCGGTAAAAAAAGCAAAGGCAATCGGGAAAACCACGAAATAGGCGAAGGCGATACCTAAATAAAACAACAGCGTGCTGGAGAGCAATAGCGGTGCAACCAGACGTTTTTCGTTGCGATACAGTCCCGGCGCAATAAAACCCCATATTTGATACAACACAAAAGGGATAGCAATAAAAAAAGACAGTACCAGGGTGAGCTTAAACGGTGCAAAAAACGGCGCAGTGAGATCGGTGGCGATCATCTGGGTATCGGCAGGTAAAACATCAAGCAAGGGTTTAGCTAACCAGTGGTATAAATCATTGGCAAAGTAAACCAGACACAAGAATACGCCAAGCACACTCACCAGCGCTTTGAGTAATCGACTGCGCAGTTCGACTAAATGTTCAAGAAGGCTTTGTGCTGCTGCCATCGTCTGCTTTTTCGTAAGGGTGCTGTACTGATTTGGCAGAATCGGTCAGTTCTTTGACGCTTTTTTCCAATTCCGGTGTCAGGTTTTTCATGTTCATTTGTTCGGCTTTTTTTAGATCAGCATGCAATTCATGAATGCGCAGTTGCTCACTCATTTCCTGTTTAAATCCATGTACCATTGATTTGGCGCTACGCAGTGTTTTGCTGGCGGAGCGTATTGCCCCGGGCAAACGTTCAGGACCCAACACCAGCAGGGCGACCACGCCAATTAACAATAATTCCCAAAAGCCGATATCAAACATGGATCAGACCTTGTCCTTTTGATCCTGTGTTTGCGTGCTTTTATCGGCGTCGGTGGTGCTGGCGACTTTTTTTTGCTCGTTAAAGTCTTCGTCTTTATCTTTGTCGTCATCGCTCACCGCTTTTTTGAAGCCCTTGACAGCCGAGCCGAGATCGGAACCTAGAGTACGGAATTTCTTAGTGCCGAACAGCAATACAACGATCACTAATATAATGGCCAACTGCCATATACTGATACCTGCCATAATATTCTCCTGTTAATGCATGATGATGTGCATTATACGTAGGTAATTGAAAAGGTCACTGGATTTGATCCCAAGTTGATTATTTACCATTATCAAATAGGCAGTTAAAGATGTAACGTGCTTATTCAAATGTGATTAAGGATAAAACGGATTTGGCATTAAGATTCATTTTTATTGGTTGCTGTCTGTTCTGGACCGGTTGGGCCAGTTCACAACAGGAACCCGAGAAGGGAAGCCAGGCATGGCTGGATGCATTGCATGCCGAAGTGTCCGAATCGGTTAATTCAACAGCGAGCTGGTTTGACAGTTTTTTTATGGATGACAGTTTTTATCTTAATGAAAAAGCCGGTGGAGAGGCGCGTATTATGTTTGGCTGGGAGCCGCGCAGTACCGAACTGAATGAATTTGATACCCGTTTTAGGGTGCGGGTCAATTTACCTAATGCCAAACATCAGACTGATCTGGTGTTTTCCGACTATGATGATGACGAGCAAAACGTCCCCATTCGGGCGGCCCGCAATGAAGCTGTAGCCGATAAGAATCGCTTTAACCTGTCATTACGCTGGACCTCCAAGCATGATAAAAAACGTGATGTATCGCATCGCATTGGCATTGGTCGCAAGCTACAACCCTTTGTTAAAAGTCAGTATCGGCGTATTTTTGAGCTTTCTCCAACCAGTAATATTAATTGGGAAACGTCCGCCTATTTTTATAGCCGTGACGGTTTTGGTGCCCATTTAATGCTGCAATATGAAACCAACTTGTCGCAGAATATGTTGTTCCGCTTTGACAATCATTATTACTATCGTGATCGTGAAAACGACTGGGTATGGCAACATGGCATGTATAACTATTTGCAAATGGATGAAAAAAACGCACTGGTTTACGGCTTGTATATTGAAGGCAACAGCCAGCCGAGTTACCGGCCGGAAGAATATTTACTCAGCATGCGTTGGCGAAAAAATGCCCTGCGAGAATGGCTATTTTTTGAAATTGAACCTTTTCTGATTTGGCGACGGGAAGAGCAGTTTAATACTTCCGTTGGTATCGCCTTGAGAGTGGAAGGCTATTTTGGTCATCGTTAAACATCCTGAGGCTGCCTAACTATGATATCGCCAGCCTTGTAGCCAGCAGCCAAGGCCGATCACAACCAAAACAGCAGATCCCCACCAGCTAATATGATTTAGCGGCAATAAACAGGCCACCAACATAAAAGTGCTACCAATTAGGCCGAGATAGCGGGCTTTATTGGCTTTTTGTTGCTGCTCCAGTTGCAACAATTGTTGTTGGCGTTGCTGTTCGGGTAACTGTTTGAGCTGTTTAAAAGTATCATGTACCAAGTCGGGCATATCCGGCAGCTTTTCGGTCCAGTAGGGCAAATTATCGGCCATCTTTTTGAACATCGCCTTGATCCCTATTTGCTCTTTCATCCAGTTCTCCAAAAAAGGTTTGGCGGTTTGCCACAAATCAAGTTGAGGATATAACTGTCGACCCAGTCCTTCAATATATAGCAAGGTCTTTTGCAGCAGTACCAACTGGGGTTGCACGGCCATATTAAAACGTCGTGCGGTATTAAACAGTTGCAACAACACAATCCCAAAACTGATTTCAGCCAGTGGTTTTTGGAATATCGGATCACACACCGAGCGCACTGCCGCTTCAAATTCAGCAATATTGGTATCGGCGGGAACCCAGCCAGAATCTACGTGTAAAGTGGCCACTTTAAGGTAATCGCGATTAAAGAACGCCACAAAATTTTCGGCCAGATAGCGTTTGTCTTCGCTATTCAAGGTGCCGACGATGCCAAAATCGATACCTATATATTGCGGATCTTGCGGGTTGTCGCGCGACACAAAAATATTACCCGGGTGCATATCAGCATGAAAAAAACTGTCGCGAAATACCTGGGTGAAAAATACTTCCACACCGCGTTCGGCCAATAATTTCATATTGGTGTTCTGGGCATGAAGCTCATCAATATTGGCCACCGGAATACCGTAGATGCGTTCCATAACAAGTACATTCTTGCGACACAGATCCTGATAAATTAACGGGATATACAGCGCATTGGAATGCTGGAAGTTACGTCTTAGCTGAACGCCGTTGGCGGCTTCTGACAGTAGATTCAGTTCATCAATAATGGTGCGTTCATATTCATTGACCACTTCAACCGGGCGCAAACGTTTGCCGTCAGGCAGCCATTTTTTAACAATTAAGGCTAAGGTGCGTAGTAATTCAATATCGGCTTCAATGGTGTCTTTGATATTGGGGCGGATCACCTTGATGATGACTTCGCTATTATCAGCTTTAAGTTTGGCGGTGTGCACTTGTGCGATGGAGGCCGAGGCTAGCGGGGTGACATTAAATTCACTGAACAACTCATCCATTGAATTGATCTGCAATGCCTGTTGAATAATCTGTTGGGCCAAATGACCATCAAAAGGATCGACTTTATCCTGTAGCAAGGTTAATTCATCGGCAATATCGGCAGGTAACAAATCACGGCGGGTCGATAACATCTGGCCGAATTTGATAAAAATCGGCCCGAGTGACTGCAACGCCAGACGCAGGCGTTCACCTCGTGTTTTGTCCGGACAACGGTTGCGAAGCCAGAATATGCTGTGACGCGCCAGACGAGCATACCAGGGTAGCCATTTGGCCGGGATCAGTTCGTCCAGGCCATATTGCAACAACGTTGTATTGATCTTGTATAAGCGGAATGCACGCACTGTTTAACGCTGCCGTTTTTGTTGAAACAAGCTTAACCGCGCTTCAAACCGCGCCACGTCGGCGCGCAACTGATTGACGCCCTGATAGAATGCTTCAACGGCTACAGGGTGCGGTGCCAGGGCTTTTTCTTCAATCGCCGCGTCGCGTAGTGTTGACTCAAAACGTAATGCAGTATCTTTGATGGCTGCTCCCGCCCGTTTGCCAGTACGCATAGTTTGATGGGCAAACACATCGCCGGTGTAAACGGATAATTGTTCTTCCCAGTCGATATCCAAATCCTTGATCAATACACTAAAACTTTGTGCGACGTGAATGTCGCCAAGCAATTCAAGTTCCCTGTTCTGGATCAACTGGGTTAGCTGGCTGCTATCTTGTAATTTGTTCAAAGTGCCAACTGATAATTTTAAAGTGCAGTCAACGTCGGCGGCAGAGTTAGCTTGTATCTCTATGTGATTGTTGAACACCAATGTCAGCGGCCAGGGTAATTCACGCAAATCCACTTTGAGCTGCTTACCCGTAAGAGGTCGCAACCGCTCAGCACTCTGTTCATCCATTGACAGCAGTTTATTTATTGCTGATTCAAGCACGGCAGTGACGAGTTGCGCTACGGGCATTAAAATTTGTACCCGCGATGCAAGGCGACAATACCACCGGTTAGATTATGATAAGTGGTCTGCTCAAATCCGGCTTGTTCCATCATGTTCTTCAGTGTTTCCTGATCCGGATGCATGCGGATCGATTCCGCCAAATATTGATAACTGTTGGCGTCATTAGCTACCAGTTGACCTATTTTGGGTAATAAATGGAATGAATAGGCATCGTAGGCTTTGTTTAACAGATCATTCTCCGGCTTGGAAAATTCCAGCACTAATAATCGTCCGCCAGGTTTTAACACCCGGTACATTGATGCCAGAGCTTTGTCTTTATCGGTGACATTGCGCAGACCAAAAGCAATAGTGATGATATCGAAAGTATTATCCGGGAAAGGCAGCTCTTCGGCATTGGCCTGTACGTACTCCACGTTGCCAATAATACCTTTATCACGCAGTTTATCTCGGCCGACTTTGAGCATGGCGTCGTTAATATCCGCCAGAATGACTTGTCCATTAGCGCCAACGATGCGCGAAAATTTGGCGGTTAAATCTCCGGTCCCTCCCGCCAGATCAAGAACTTTGTGTCCGGCCCTTGCGCCACTGCAATCAATCGTAAAGCGTTTCCATAAACGATGAATGCCCATCGACATTAAATCATTCATCACGTCGTATTTAGCCGCCACAGAATGGAAGACATCGGCAACCATCGATGCTTTCTGCGACTTATCAACATTTTTAAACCCGAAATGGGTTTGCCCGGATGTATTGGATTCGCGCATGAATATTTCCTAATGAGATAACCGCTCTAGTGTAACGGATCTGACTGAAATAAATAACAATGATCGGCCATCGCCTGCGGGTTTATTAAAAATTCATAAAATAAAGCTTTAATCTTGAGGAAAAATTGATTAAAAATGCAGCAGTCCTCTAGTGAAATCCATTACCTAGATGCCGGATTGCATTCAGCTGTCGGGGGACCTATCAATCAACGACTGCTGTATCCAATTAATGAATTTATGGGACGATATTCATGACATCTATAACGACCACTCATCGTTGCGCAAAGCACACGCAACCCTATGCTTTTGTTAAAATTATTTTTATAGGTATTTTAATCTGCCTGTCAAGCTTCAACTCAATCGCCGACGAGTTTGATGACGATGAAGATGATGTTATCAAGGTTCATCTAAAGAAAATTCGGGACGCGGAGGGCAATTACCTGATAAACGCGACCAAAGCGGCTGCACGCTCTATCTCCAAAGGTGGCGAGTTCAAAGTCGGCAAATATAGTAAAAATAAATACAAAAGTGGGCCTATCGTCGGGGTTAGTCCTCCGATATTCAATTTCACTCCGTATAAAGACGGCATGAGTGCTTCGGATATGGCTAATGTTGGACTGGAGACATTAGCCAGCCTTGGCGACTTATTTGGAAGCAGCGAAAAAGCGGACAAATTGCGAGAAACCAACGCCAAGTTGCAGGATCCTGATGGATTTCTGGAAAAGATGTCAGATGATCAGGAGTTACTGGTGTCAATGACCAGTGAAGTGGAACTCTATGACGAACAGCGTGATATCGAGGTTTTTCGGGCAATCAAGTTTGAAAAAGTGTTTCCCAATAAAATAGAGTTCGCCAAACAAAAAGAACAAATGATCGAAGACGAAGTGGTTTCGGCGGTTAAGCTCGCTCTAATTGAGTATATGGACGAACTATAACAACGAGTACAGGATGTTTTATTATGACAAGTTTCGTTTTGCGAAATGCTTTGTGCTGCCTGTTGCTACTCGTGCATCAGTCAAGTGGCGCGACAAATAGCTGCACCTCGCCTCAACCGGACAGTTTTGAGCAAGTTTTTCAATGCATTAGCACACAGGGAAGCCGGAGCCTAGCGAACGCTGGGCAGATGAACTGCCCACAAATCAAACAACAATATCTGGGGTTGCTGCGCGCTGGCGGCGCCAGCAGCGAACGGGTTGATAACCTGCCAAGTTGCAGTATTTTTGCCCAGATTGCCATGGAAGTTTCCGGTCTCGAACCGTTTTGGCAATCCTGTTTGCATTATGATGGCAGCAAACAGCATATAGCCGACTGCGTTGGAGCGATGTTGAACCGATCACCGGCGAAAAATCCGTCTTTGTTAGCAAGCTGTCCATTGTTGACCATGCTATACGAAACAGGCCTGTTAGCGGTAAGTGAAGATCCACGCAAGTTAGTATTGCCGGAAACTTATACAAAACCGGACTGCGATTTTATGTTGCAGGCGATTGAGTCAATTGGCATAGAAACAAAAGGCTCCGAATGTTCCGGCTTTACGCCAGATGATATTCCAGCTCATATCAAGCAATGTTTGCTATCAGATGAAAAGTTCAGGATCAATATTGATAAACTCGATTGCAACAGCTTACGTAATTACTACCAGGCACGTTTACAGTTAGCCTACGGAAAAATGCCTGACGGTTATACGATGCAACGCTGTTCGGTGCTGAATCAAGTGCTGGATCAACTAAAGCAATACTATGCGGCGCAAACAGAAACCGCAGACTCAGGGACGGACCCAAAAACTGCCGGAATGTCTGACTCATTCTCACCTGCGCCAGGCAAAGACAGAGCGCTATTACCAACAAACAACGCACAGAATAGCACTAACGCCCCACCATCCACTCGCGAAGAACTACGCATGCGCCGCCAACAAGCGCAACAGAAAGCCCACAATAGCTCCCCCATCGAGACGCAACAGCTAAGCACAGAAGCTAACAACCATTCTGCTATTGCCAATGTTACGGCGAGCAAACCACAACTGATTACCAGGCAAGAACCTCGTTATCCTATGCGAGCCCAGAGCAAAGGAATTAAAGGTTGGGTCAAACTGGGCTTTACAGTTAACAGTAAAGGTAGCGTTGAAGACATTAAAGTCCTTGATGCACAACCAAAAGGTGTATTTGAACGCGCGGCCCAGCGAGCGCTAATGGGCTGGCAGTATCAACCTGCGATGGTTAACGGGGAGACAATAAAGACAGCAGGACTGGAAGAAACCATAATATTTAATACTGACAAATAGGATCCTGTTTCGGTTAGTAGCACCACATACCTGTCCAGTAGGCCTCACGACAAGAATTGAACATGATCGAGTGCGGATAGAATGTCAGCTATCTGGAGCGAATGGGAGGTCTTATCCGTTCACCATAGATATCGGGAAGGAAGATATGGCACTTAAAGTATTTTTATAAGGTATTGACAATAAAAGAAAAATTTGGTGAAAATTGCCGTTGTAGCATTGTGTAAATGGATGCAATGCGGTTACCTCTAAGGAAAGTTAATGAATACCTATAATTATAACTTCAAGCTTTTTTTCGTTGTTATTGCGCTTCTTGGTTTAGGTGGTTGTGCAGCCCGCCAAGAAATTACTCAGCTCACGGATTACGTCCCACAAAAGGTTTGCATAGCTAAAAATGATGCAGTTCGTGAAGGTGTTATTAAGGCACTTGAAAAAGGTTTTGCCAAACATAACGTGGATACCATGGTTGTTAATGCAACTTATGTTGAGAAACATGGTGCGTTAACCCCTAGTATTAGCGATGATCAATCAAAGAATTGTGAAACATTGGTTTTTTATACTGCTAACTGGCACTGGGATCTGGCAATGTACATGCGCTTTGCCAATGTTTGGTTAATGGATGAAAGCATGCAGGCCAAACTCGCACAGGCCACTTATACAGCGGGTGCCGGGCTAGACAAATTTATCGATGCTGAAGAAAAGATAATTGAACTGGTGGATGAAATGTTCAAGCAGAAAACCTGAGCAACAGACATTATTGGTGATTATCAGGGGGAATTCGCTAACACGAATTCCCCTTTTTTATTTGTTGTCCATCTAAATATTGCCTTGTTGTGATGAATGTCGGGACGCAGAGCTAGAGCAATCGATATTTTTTTATGCAACGGAATAATCTCGATGTAGCAATGCTGTTCAATCTCGTTCACGGGTATTGTCAGTACTTCAAATATGCTTAAATTTTTTAATTTGGCGTAGGCTTCCTTGATTGTCCAAAGGTCGAAAAAAGAGTGCTGGTTTTGTTGCAGTAATTGCTGATCTGCGGGCGCGAAGGATTTTTGCATAGTGGCGATGCTGACAGCTGATTTACTGTGATACTGAATATCGATTGCACCTGTGCCTTTGGGCACATCTAAAACGGCAATCCAATTTTTGCTATGCGACAAGCTCAATTTTTTTACAACATTGTTTTTTGCGAATAGGCAGACTGCATGTTGTTCTGGGAGATATTTAAGCTGATACTGATTCCAGCATGCTGACTCGGATAAATATAGTGCTTTGACAAATGTCCGGCTGACTAGATATTGCATTTTGGCATTTTTTGTTTTTTTGTTTGCCAGAACACGTTTTTCTAATTCGTGAAGGTGGCGCGAATCAAAATCCTGTTCAGATTTCATTTCTAAAATATGAACTGAGATAGGTTGTTGATTTTCGCTACAACCTGCTGGTGCAAAATGCTGATAATGGTTGCTATAATCCGCCGTCATTTTTCGTGTTCAGCTACAAGATGTGGATTGAATAACCAACAAATTTAACAGACTGTGTGATGAAAAGGGCAATAATAGGCAAATTTTAGTTAGCAGCAATGGAATATTCTTCAATGTCGCTTTTCTGTGTTGTGGTAGTGTAAAAATGGAAAAGCGAATAACTAATACAATTTGACCACTAAACCTTAAACGGTTTGTGAAGTGGCGGTAATAACCTAATGAAAATGCATATAGTTCAATGGAGTGCCTGGATTAATGGTATTGATTCTGTTGAGGGTTTAACGGATTGGGCAGTGGAACCCACAGATACCCCCGCAGATTTCAATCTGCCTGTCCCCGATTATGTGCCAAAAATAAATCGCCGGCGTTTAAGTCCGTTGGCCAAGATAGTGTTGAGCCAAGTGGCATGCCTGGACAACTTTCATCTTTATCCTAGCGTTTTTTGTACCCGCCATGGTGACTTGCCAAAAACCGTTGAATTAATCGCCGATGTGGTCAGGGGCGAAAGTTTGTCTCCTACCCAGTTTGCACTGTCGGTGCATAATGCCGTGTCAGGCCAGTTTGGTATCTTTGCGCATAATGTTCAGGCATCAACCCTAATTTCAGCAGGGCGGGACAGTTTTCATCTGGGCTTGATTGATGCCATAACCAGGCTAGAACAGTCGGAGGCAGAGCATATGCTCTATGTTTATGCAGATATGCCTTTGCCCGAGCCGTATCAAGGATTTGCCGATGAAATGCAGTTTGCACATTGTATCGCTCTTAAACTGGCTAAAGACACAAGCGCTGCTGGCGACAGTATGACTATGCATCAAAAGCAATTAGCGCAAACAGCGATAACCGGTATGGCACTTCCGCACAGCCTACAGTTTTTGCGCCAATTTGTATCCCGGCAGCGTAGCTTTGAGATAGAGGGTAACAGCCATTGGGATTGGTCCCGTGACTAGACTGGATAAAATATGGCGTTTGTTCGCCACCGGATTCTGCTTTGCTGTATTTGGTCTGGGCGGGATGTTGATGGCATTGCTCTGGCTGCCGTTATATCGTTTGCGGTACAAGGATGAAAAACGTCAGAAAAAAGCTTGTCGCTACGCGGTTCATCTGTCGTTTAAGGGGTTTATCTGGCTAATGAGGATGGTAGGTGTCGTCAAGGTTGAGACTCGAGGGTTGGACAAACTGCAGAATCTGCGCGGCAAAATCATCATCGCCAACCATCCGTCACTGATTGATGTCGTGGTATTGATTTCCCTGATCCGCAATGCAGATTGCGTGGTTAAACAGGACTTGTGGAATAACCTGTTTATTAGTGGTGTGATTAAAAGTAGTGGTTATCTGAGCAACGCAGATCCTGAAGGGTTAATTGAAGATTGTCGGCTATCTCTTGAACAGGGTAATAATTTGATCATATTCCCGGAAGGAACCCGGACTAAACCTGATACAATACCCAAGTTACGCAGGGGAGCGGCCAATTTGGCGCTGCGTTGTCAGAAGGATCTTCAAGTCGTGTCCATCCATGTCAGTCCACCTGCGTTAACCAAAGGTTTCCCCTGGTATAAAGTACCGCCTTCCAAGATAATATTGCAGCTTGATGTCAAAGGTGAACTAAAAGTGGCAGCATTTCAGGGTGAAAGTATCACCAAATCGGTAAGGACACTGACCCGGGAAATAGAAAGATTATTTATAATGGAGATTCAACAACGTGAGTTTACACACTGAATTAAAAACGCTCATTATCGAAACACTGGATCTAGAAGATATCAGAGTAGAAGATATTGCTGATGACGAACCTTTGTTTGTGGAGGGGTTGGGTCTGGATTCGATTGATGCGCTGGAGTTGGGACTGGCGCTTAAAAAGCATTATCAAATCAGTATTGATGCAAATTCGGAACAAACCAGAAAACATTTTTTGTCGGTTAACAGTTTGGCTGACTTTATTAAGTCACAGGCATAACGGGTTACCTCGGAAAAGAAGTATATGAAAACCAAAAACGAAATCTTTAATCAATTAAAAAACATACTGGTCAATGAATTCGAGTTGCCGGAAGAGGATGTAACGTTGCAGGCGAACTTGTATCAGGAGCTCGATATGGACAGCATTGACGCCGTCGATCTGGTGGTGAAGCTGCGTGAATTAACCGGTTGCAAGATCGAACCTGACGCCTTTAAACAAGTGCGTACGGTTGAACATGTGGTTGATGAAATATATCTGTTACTTGAAGGCTGATTTTTTTTGCAATATCTGCTTGCAATACTGGCATTGCTTTATCCATTTTTAGCTTATGCCGGTCTCGTTTACGGCTCCCCGCAGTGGGTCGCTGGCATTCTTGTCGTTATTCTACTGGTCAGGCTAAAATGGGGAAAATCGCTTTTTAGCCCCTTGTTTGTCAATCTGTTTGTCATTTTGCTGAGCCTGTCACTGGGGTATTCGCTACTGACCGGTTCGCCACTCGGTATACGCCTTTATCCTGTGTTGGTCAATTTGGTCTTTTTGCTGGTATTTGCCAGCTCATTATTTTCATCCCAAACCGTAGTTGAACGACTGGCCAGATTAAAAGAGCCGGATTTACCAGCAAGCGGTGTGGCTTATACTCGTAAAGTGACCTTGGTGTGGAGTGTTTTTTTTATACTTAACGGCACTATTGCTGCCTATACTGCGTTCTTTACCAATATCCAGATCTGGACGCTGTATAACGGATTTATTTCCTATCTCCTGATTGCCATTTTGGGTGGCAGTGAATGGCTTATCAGGCAAAAAGTCAGACAGCGGCATGAACACTAGTATCCCTTTCGATTATCAGTGCCAGCAGCCGTTTTTGATAGCACCGGACAAGGTGGTCAGTAAAGGAAGTTGGCTACAAGATGTCGCAAATTGTATGGCACAGTTCAAGCAATCCTCCGCAGCAGTCTGGCTGTTATATGAGCCGGACTTGTATGCATTTTCCGTTTATTTTATGGCGCTGCTAGGCGCCCAAAAGCAAATCGTACTAACAGCCAATGGCCAGCCGGAAACCATCCGTAGCATGCAAGCTAGTTTCGAGTTGGCTATTTTGCCTGACGTGATTGAAGGGGTTGCTTGCTGGCAAAAGTCACCTACACAGTTAGTGGACAAAGAATTTGCGCTAGATATTAAAGATGAGCAGCAGATTCATTTTTACACATCGGGTAGCAGTGGTTCGGCGAAAAAAGTGGTTAAATATTGGTATCAATTGGAACGGGAAGTACGTTGTCACCAGCAGCTCTGGAAAGATCTACTACCTGGCAGCTTGACCGTTGCCAGCGTCAGTCATCAGCATATCTACGGCCTATTGTTTAAATTTCTTGTGCCGCTATTGTCCGAACAATCGATTTATCTGCCTTTGATTCAATTCCCGGAGCAACTGGAACAAGTAGCATCCTGCCAACAGGCACTGATCTTTATCTCCAGTCCGGCCTATTTATCTCGTACTGCAAACGAGCCAACTAACATCGCGAGCTACAGCAGTATCAAACAAGTGTTCAGCTCTGGCGGCCCGTTGTTGGCCGAAACAGCCAGTCAACTGATTGACTCTGCCAATATTGCGCCGGTTGAAATCTATGGTAGCACCGAAACCGGTGGTATCGCCTGGCGCAAACAGGCCGTGAATTCCGTTTGGCAAACCTTGACCGGGATTGAGGTCAGAACAGATCAACAAAATAGGCTGTCAATCAGATCGCCTTTTCTGGCAGATGATAATTGGTTCGAAACCGATGACAAGGCGTCGTTATACGATAACCGGCATTTTGATTTGCAGGGGCGGGTCGATCGGATTGTTAAGTTGGAAGAAAAACGTTTATCGTTAACCGAGCTGGAATTGCGGCTGCAGCAGCATCCCGATTGTCGGCGGGCCAAGGCGTTACTGATCAACAATAAACGTGTTCAACTGGCAGTGGTGATTGAGCTGGCTGACGAGATGCAAGACGTAGAAAATAAACCACAGCTAAGCCAGCAATTTCGTCAGTATTTAAGCGGCTTTTTTGAACCGGTATTATTGCCCAGAAAGTGGCGATTTGTCAGGGAGTTACCGATGGATAATCAGGGCAAAACCAGCCTGCAGATGTTACAAGGAATGTTTAGTTAGCATGAACAGCGTGGCTCCTATTCTACAAATTCGTCATGAGGCGGAAAAATGTCTCGTTGATTTGCGTCTTGAGCCAGAACTTGCCTGTTTTGACGGGCATTTTCCCGGTATGCCGGTGTTACCCGGTGTGGTGCAACTGGATTGGGCGGTCAAACTGGCTAAAACACATTTATCAATAGAGCCTCAGGCGGTAGCCAAACAGTTTGAAGTGTTAAAATTTCAACAGTTATTGGTACCGGGATTAATCGTGACGCTGGAATTGCAAAAAAAAGATTCGCATAAGGTGTTGTTTAGCTACCACTCTGAACGAGGGCAACATGCCTCCGGACGTATCGTATTTGAGGACAAGGTGTGAATTGCTGTGCCGTTGTACCCACTTACAACCACCACCAGCAGTTGTCGGCAGTATGTCAGCAACTCATTGCCTTCAATCTGGCGGTCATTCTGATTGACGATGGTAGTAACGACGAGACGGCTCAAGTCATTGATGAGTTAGCCCGAACAGCCGACATTTCGTTAATTCGCCACAACCACAATCTGGGTAAAGGTGCTGCCGTGATCAATGGTTTTAAAATGGCGCTACAATCCGGTTTTACCCATGCTTTGCAGGTCGACGCAGATGGCCAACATAATTTGGCCGACATTCCCGCTCTGCTCGACTTGGCCAAGCGCCATCCTGACAAGATCGTCAGTGGTCTGCCCGTTTATGATGATTCTATCCCTATCGGCAGGAAGTACGGGCGTTATATTACTCATTTCTGGGTGTGGATCGAGACATTGTCTTTATCAGTCAAAGACACCATGTGTGGATTCCGTATCTACCCGCTCAAACCATGTATAGCGCTAACGGAACAGTACAATATTGGCGCCAGGATGGATTTTGACATTGAAATTATGGTTCGATTGTACTGGCGGGGAGTCGAGTCGATATTTCTGCCGACCCGGGTTATTTATCCGCAACAGGGCCTGTCCCATTTCCAGCCCCTGCAAGACAACCTGCGGATCTCATGGTTACATACCAGGTTATTTTTCGGCATGCTTATGCGCTTGCCCATATTGTTAAGCCGGAAGTTTAAACAATGAGCCAGCATTGGTCCGCAATTGCCGAGCGAGGCAACCAGTTTGGCATCCAGTTTTTATTGCAGGTCTATAAGCTGTTTGGGAAATGGTTGTTAAAGTTGTTGCTGATCCCGGTGATCTGTTATTTTTATCTCACCGATAAGCGCAGTCGTCGTGCATCCTTGCAGTTTTTGCGCCGTGCGTATCAATGTTCACAACACAGTCCGTTTAAAAGCTGTCCTGGATTTAGACAGGGTCTGAAGCATTTTTTCAGCTTCGGGTTTGCTGCACTGGATAAAATTGACTCCTGGCTAGGACAGATTTCGTCGCAGCAGATTAGTTATCACAATTACCCGTTGTTTGAGTCACTGATTAGCCAACGCAAGGGAGCGGTGTTTATTGGTTCACATCTGGGCAATCTTGAAGTGTGCCGAGCGCTGGGACAAAGGCAATACCCGATCCGCATCAATGTGCTGGTGCATACCCATCATGCCGAAGCTTTTAACAAAATGCTCAAACAAGTTAGTGACGAAGTGGATTTGAACCTTATCCAGGTGACCACCATCGGACCGGACATCGCTATTTTGCTAAAAGAGCGGATCGAGCAGGGCGAGTTTGTGGTGATTGTGGGTGACAGGACGCCAATCAATAATCCCGGACGTATCAGTCTGGTTGATTTTATGGGTAAGCAGGCACCTTTTTCGCAAGGACCGATGATTTTGGCAAGCTTGCTGGATTGTCCGGTTTATCTGCTTTTCTGTATGAAACAAAAAGCCGGATACAAGATCATATTTGAACCTTTCGCCGAACCTGCGCTACCGTTGCCCAGGAAGGATCGTCATCGTCTTCTGGACGTTTATTGCCAGCAATACGCTAACCGTTTAGCGCATTATGCCGGCCTCTATCCCTACCAGTGGTATAATTTTTTCGATTTTTGGCAACATGATGTTGCGCCAGACAAACAGGACAACAAGGCAGTATGAACAGCAACAACACCCTTACTTTTGGTGACAAAAGATTGACCATCGAAGATATTGTCGCCGTTGCTAATGGCGACGAACAGGTGGCTTTATCTGAAGATAAATCCTTTCAGCAAAAAATAGATAGTGGTGTGGCGTTCCTGGATAAATTATTAGCCGAGGATGGCGTAATTTACGGCGTTACTACCGGTTATGGCGATTCTTGCACTATTGGTATTCCGGCCGAGCTGGCCAACGAATTACCTATCCACCTAACTCGCTTTCACGGTTGTGGTCTGGGGGACTATTTTGACAAGCAAAAAGCCAGAGCAATTTTGGCCACCCGCTTGTGTTCGCTGGCACAGGGATATTCCGGCGTAAGCTGGACGTTACTCAACCAACTGGTGGAGTTTATCAACCGCGATATTATTCCGGTTATACCCGAAGAAGGCTCGGTAGGTGCGAGTGGCGATTTAACCCCGTTGTCCTATGTCGCAGCCTCACTGTGCGGAGAGCGGCAGGTTTATTATCATGGTCAAACAGTGGATGCCAGCGACGCTCTGGCGGCAGAGAAACTGCAGCCAATCACATTACGCCCCAAAGAAGGGTTAGCCATTATGAATGGCACTGCGGTCATGACCGGGCTGGCTTCGATGGCCTTTTCACGAGCTGAATATCTGAGCAAACTCTGTAGCCGCATCACTGCCTTTACCAGTCTGGCCCTAAAAGGAAACAGCCATCACTTTGATGAAATCCTGTTCAGTGTCAAGCCCCATCAGGGGCAACAACAGGTAGCGCGGTGGATCCGCGACGATCTCAACCATCACGAGCATCCGCGTAATTCCAAACGTTTACAGGATCGCTATTCGATACGTTGTGCACCACATATTATCGGCGCATTGCAGGATGCCCTGCCGTGGCTGCGCAGTCTTATCGAAAATGAACTCAACAGTGCCAACGACAATCCGATTGTCGATGGTATGGGCGAACATGTTCTGCACGGCGGCCATTTCTATGGGGGACATATTGCCATGGCCATGGACACCATGAAAACCTGTGTCGCCAATCTGGCCGATTTAATGGACAGACAAATGGCGTTATTAATGGACGTCAAGTTTAACAACGGTTTGCCGTCCAACCTGTCTGCTTCCAGTGAACAGCGGCGCTATATTAACCACGGTTTTAAAGCGGTACAAATTGGTGTGTCGGCCTGGACGGCCGAGGCGCTTAAACTGACTATGCCTGCCAGTGTTTTTTCGCGTTCAACCGAGTGCCATAATCAGGACAAAGTCAGCATGGGTACCATTGCGGCAAGGGACTGTTTGAGGATTTTACAACTGAGCGAGCAAGTAGCAGCGGCGATGCTGGTGGCAAGCTGGCAGGGCGTGCAGTTAAGGATCAGTTCAGGAGAATTATGTGATAACAGCCTGAGCGAGGAATTACGCAGTATGTGTGCAGATATCCAAGAGTTGTTTCCATTAGTCGTGGAAGACAGGCCTCTGGAACATGAATTGCGTAATATGATTGAGCAAATTCAAACACGCCGCTGGAGTCTCTATGAGTAAAAGCTTACCGCGAGCCAAAGTCTGCATTGATGTGCCTTTTTTTGATATCGATGCGATGAATGTGGTCTGGCATGGACACTATGTGAAATATCTGGAAGTGGCGCGTTGTGAGTTATTGCGCAGCTTTGATTATGATTATCCACAAATGAAAGAGTCGGGCTTTCTCTGGCCGATTGTGGATCTGCGTATCAAATATGTCGGTTCGGCCCGTTTTGCTAATAAAATCTGGGTCGAAGCCAGTTTGCAAGAATATGAAAATCGCTTACGAATCGATTATCTGATTACCGATGCCGCCAGTGGCGATAAACTCACCAAGGCGACCAGTATACAGGTAGCAGTCTGTGCTGACAGTGGTGAAATGCAGTATGTCAGCCCAGCCATCTTGTTGGAAAAGTTGGGATTACAATGAACAAAGGTTTTTATTGTATATGTTTGTTAATTTTGGCGATGTCTGCCCAGGCGCAGCAAACACTTCCGTGGCTGTCTATACAGCAAACATCGGGACATTTTGTACAGCAAAAGCATCTTAAAGTGCTTTCCCGTCCTTTCGTGTCCAAGGGTAGCTACCACTACGACAAGGCCACAGGATTAAGCTGGCACACCGAAGAGCCGGTTGCTAACCAGTTGCTGATCAATGCGCAGGGGATTGTTGAGATTCAAGCCGATGGCAGCCAAAAGACAGTGACCTCTGATACCAGCGTGGGTAATTTATTATTAGCTTTGTTTAGTGGCGATCAGACGTTGCTGAGCGAGCAGTTTAGTCTCACACAAACCGATGACGGCGTTAGTATGCATCCCCAAACCGCGTTGCTGAAAAAGTTGTTTAGTCATATCGATATATGCCAAAAAGAGTCCCAATCGCAACAAATTAGCCTGTTTGAAGCTGACGGAAATCGTACCGATATCAAGCTAATTCCAGATCAACAAACGGATACAACGGACTAATAGTTGATGCCGGGCATGGAACGCAAACATCGATCGCTGCTCTACTGGATTATTGTCAGCATAGGCCTGGTCGGTATTATTCTGTACCGCAGTCTGGTTGATCCACTGCAATTTGATGCCGATTTGCTTAATTTGCTGGAGCTGGATGAGCAACCCGTAGAGGTAACCCGTTCTGCCACTCAACCCTATCAAAATCGGGCGCTGCTGATGCTCAGCAATGCTGACCGGCGACAGGTTATTACCCAAATTAGGTCGATACAATCCGCGTTAGCGCAACAGGACTGGATTGGTGAGGCAAGCGTCAATCCTTCGGCCCAATTTGATTTGCAACAATTGGCGCAAACATACACAAAGTATCCACTAGCCTTAATGAGCCAACCCGCAATTGCGGCCCGCGACGATAACAACTACCAGTATTTTAACCAGCGCTTCTTGCATTTAATGAGTCAGCCTGCCAATCCCATGGTTGCGATGACCATCGAACAGGCGCCGTTATTAAATGTGGCAGACTGGCTTAGTGAACAACTTAAACCGGGTCAGTGGCAACAGGACGGTGACCTGCTGTATGTGAGTCAGGGAGAGCATCGCTACTACCCGCTGTTTATCCAATTCAAGCCAACAGCGACAACACTGGATAACGTGGTCGACGTAGCAGCGCAACTACAAAAAATAGTGCAGCACGCTGTGCAGGGCAGTGAAACAGAGGTGCTTAAAAGCGGTTTGATCTTTCATTCCGCGGCAATAACGGAACAAGCCGAATTTGAAATGGGTTTATTTGGTGGTTTATCGATACTAGGTGTACTGCTGCTGTCGTTGTTGTATTTTCGCAGTGTATTACCGATAGTGTGGATCCTGGTCCTGATCGGCGGTTCTGGATTGGCGGGGCTGGCCGCTCTGTCACTGGTGTTTAGCAAAATACATCTTCTTACTCTGGTGTTTTCTATTAGTCTCATCGGTATTGCGGTGGATTATGGATACCATGTTATTTTGGCGGCGCAATTTTCCGGCAAATCCGGTAAAGCGTTGGTGGCATATATTGCTCCTGCGTTGCTAATGGGAGGCGGGACAACGCTGCTCAGCTATTTGCTACTGTTGTTGTTGCCTATTCCTTTTTTACGCCAGGTGGCAGTTTTTGTCTGCGCTGGTCTGGCTTTTGCGATTTTCACCAGTCTGGCATTGCTGGCATGGTGGCCAGGGCAACGATACCGGCAAACTGGAGGTATTCCCCGTACCTGGCACAAGACCTGGTACTGGGCTCTTACCGGCGGCCTAGTGGCGATTTGTTTGCTGGCGTTGAGCCAGTGGCATTTTGAGGACAATATCAAGCAATTTAACAGCACCCCTCAAACCCTGTTGGATAGTGAAATTAGAGTCAGCCAATTAATCGGTAATAGACAATACCCCCGCTTTTTAGCTATAAGTGCTGACAGTGAGCAATTACTCGTTGAGAGATTGGAAGCAATAAGACAGCAGTTTAATCAGGCTCCTTTAAACCAGTATGAGTTATCGGGAATCGATCAGTGGTTGCCTTCATTGACAACCCAAAAAATGAATAGTGAGTGGTTACGTCAATCAATAGCAGATAACCAGTTTCAAACTGCATTGTCCTATACGTCTGAACAGAATATTGAGCAGCTACTCAAAAGTCCCTCTAGCGGCCTGGTTTACTCGCAATTACCGCAGCAAATTCGCGGACTCTATCCCCCTTTGCTAAAACATCACGGAGAAGTTAGTACAGTGATCAGCTATCTCGGGCCAATCACGGCCTCCACCGTTAACAATATGCAACAACAACTCGGTTTCGCTATTCAACTTGTTGATCAGCCGGGGCAATTGAGTGAAGCGCTAATGACGTTACGTACTTATGTGATGTACTTTTTAGCTGTTTCGGCAATGACGCTGATCGTACTGATGTTGTTTCGCTATGGCGTGAGTGGTGGTTTAGACACGGCTTTGATTCCGGTGCTGTCTGCTACAGGTGGACTAGCCTTGACCCAGATCCTTATAGGTTATGTGAGTTTATTTAATTTACTTGCCTGCATTCTTATTTTGGCACTGGTTGTCGATTATGCGGTGTTTCTCAGGGAACATGGTCGATGCCAACATGTGCTTCGTGCAATCAGTTTATCGGCGCTAACTTCCTGTCTGGCCTTTGGTATGCTGGTGTTGAGTCAAACCCCCGCGATCTGGCAATTTGGCTTGACGGTTTTATTGGGTATCTCTGTTGGCTGGGCACTCTGTCTGTTTGCGCCAGCTAGGGTTGTTAAGGAACACAATGACTAATCAATTTGATGTCGTCGTTATAGGAGCCGGTCCTGCCGGCGCTTGTGCAGCAAAAATGTTGGTCGACTCGGGACTGAGCGTCGTGGTGGTTGAAAAAGAGCAATTTCCGCGTTTCTCTATTGGTGAGAGTCTGTTACCCCAGTGCATGAGTTTTCTGGAACAGGCTGGCTTAAAGGACCTGGTCGATAATGGCGGCTTTCAGTATAAGAATGGTGCGGCATTTTTTAAAAGCGGCCAGTATACGGTGTTTAATTTTGCCGAAAAGTTAACCACTGGCCCCGCTACTACCTATCAGGTAAAGCGCGCTGATTTTGACAAGAAATTGGCCGATGCCGCAGAGCAAGCCGGCGCTGAAATACGCTACCAACATCAGGTAACGTCATTTAACCAACAGGAAAGTAACGTCGTTCTCGGCATAAATGATCTCGATAAACAGCAGCAATACCAATTACAAGGCCGTTTTGTGCTGGACGCCAGCGGTTTTGGACGGGTCTTGCCGCGCTTGCTTGACCTGGAATCGCCTTCCGACTTTCCGGTGCGTCAGGCTATTTTTACTCATATCCAGGACAATTTGCCAGCCAGTTTCGATCGGCACAAGATCCTCATCACAGTGTATCCACATAATCCGGATATCTGGTTTTGGCTGATCCCGTTCTCCGATGGCACCAGTAGTTTGGGCATGGTGGGTGAGCAACGTTTCTTTAGCGAGTTTACACATCTGTCAGAAGAGCAAATATTATGGCACTTTATCCAGCAAACCGAGGATTTGGCTGATTTACTCGTTGCGGCCAAAGTTACCGGTCCGGTAAGAAAAATTGCCGGTTACACCGCCAATGTGAACAGCTTGTATGGTGAGCGTTACGCGTTATTGGGTAATGCTGGCGAGTTCCTTGATCCGGTTTTTTCATCCGGTGTGACCATAGCGTTAAAGTCAGCAGTATTAGCTGCGCCTCTAGTCCACAAGCAACTAAAAGGCGAAAGCGTTGATTGGCAAAGTGAATTCAGTCAACCTCTGCGGTTGGGAATTTCCACTTTCAGGCATTTTGTTGTCAGCTGGTATGACCGACGTTTACAAGATATTATTTTTTATCCCCATTCCCAACCCGAGATCAAACAAATGATTTGCTCAATTCTGGCCGGTTACGCCTGGGATCAAGCCAATCCTTACGTCGGCGGTAATGGTAAACGTTTAAAAGTGCTGGCAGAAATATGCGCAAACTGATTGTTATAATCTTTGTTTCTATGCTGAGTGCCTGTGCCAGCCATATTGCCAGCCAACAACCGGTTATTCTGGATGACCAGAGCCAGTTTGTTCTGCAACCCGTTCCCGCGGTACTGGCCGGTACGGGACGTTTGGAAAAGTTGCAGATTAGCGCGCCCGATCAGGACCACCAACTGTTATTGCAAATCGAAATTTTCGCCCAGCAAGTTAAAATGGTTGGTTTCAGTTTATCGGGACTGGTGCTTTTCGAGATGAAGTGGGATCCGGTAACTGGATTGGAAAGCCACACCAAGGTACCGCTGGGGGATTTACGGCCTGAAGTATTGTTTGCTTATTTCCAGCTAGCCAATTGGCCGGATACAGCTGTGCAACGTGGCGCGAGGGGGATACAATTACACAGCGAAGAAAATAGCAGACAATTTTATCGAGACGAACAACTGGTTTTTTCGATTCAGACAACGAAACAAACGACGCTGTTTGACCATCACCTGCAACACTTTCAGATAAAAATAGACAAAATAAAACAATGGAAATTAGATGAGCAGCTTGACTGATCTGGGTATTGTTTGCGCGCTGGGTACTGACAAAGAACAGGTACTATCCGCCTGCCTGGCGGGCAATCAGAGTGGCTTGATCGCCCGACAGGATTTACACCCGCAACATACTATTCGTGTTGGCCAGGTCTGTGCAGAATTGCCGGATATGCAGACGTTTGACCAAGTTTACCGAACACGATGTAACCAACTGATTTTACTAGCTTATCAGCAAATTGCCGAACAGATTAAACAACTACCTTATCCGTCTGAGCGCATTGCTGTGGTAATAGGTACCAGTACCTCAGGTATTGCCAGTGGTGAACAGGCGATGAGTGAGTTGCAATATCAAGGTCAGTTTCCCGCTGGTTTTGACTATGCCCTGCAGGAAATGAATGCCTCTGCTGAATTTTTAGCTCAGCTATGCGGAGCCAGAGGACCGGTTTATACCGTTTCTACTGCTTGTTCGTCGTCTGGCAAGGCAATGATCAGTGCTCGGCACTTATTAGCGTCCGGTTTGGTCGATGCGGTCATTACCGGTGGAGCCGACAGTTTGTGTAAACTGACGGTAAATGGCTTTGCGTCACTTGAATCTGTAGCCAGCGATTTGTGTAATCCCTTTGCCCAACAGCGCGACGGCATCAATATTGGTGAAGGTGCGGCATTGTTTATTATGCAGCGAATTGAACAAGGAATTTGTCTGGCCGGATTTGGTGAAAGTTCGGACGCCTATCATATTTCCGCTCCGGAACCACAAGGAACCGGCGCGATAAGTGTTATTCAACAAGCACTTACCCGTGCCGATATGCAAGCCAGTGAGGTGGATTATATCAACCTGCATGGTACCGGTACGCTCAAGAATGATGAAATGGAGGCGCTAGCGATAAATCAGTTGCTAAAACAGGTTCCTTGCAGTTCAACCAAAAGCCTGACGGGTCATGCGTTGGGTGCCGCAGGCGCGATTGAAGCGGCAATTTGCTGGTTATTACTAAGTGATTATAATCGCCTTAATCAGTTGCCTGGCAATCGAATCAGCGGACAGTTTGATCCGGACTTGGCCGAAATTAATTTACTAGCGCAAACCCGGACACTGGACAAAAAAATTAATACTTGTCTGTCCAACTCATTCGCTTTCGGAGGCAGCAATGTCGCATTATTGTTATCCCGACAGCTGCTATCCAGCTAGGTGAAAAAAACGATGTATTTAATTGAAAATGTTATTCCGCATCGTGCGCCGATGATATTACTGGATGAACTTGTCAGCTTCGATCAGCAAACGGCTGTCTGTCGAGTGGCCATCTGTTCCGACAGCCCGTTTTTTGATCAGGAACGTCAGCTTGTGCCTAATCATGTCGGTATCGAATATATGGCGCAGTCCATTGCGGCCTACGCGGGAGCACATGAAAAAGATCAAGGCCATCAGATACAGGTCGGGTTTTTGTTAGGGAGCCGTAAGTATCGCAGTTTTTGTGATGGCTTTGCCAAAGGCATGGAACTGACAATTAAGGTAACGCTGCTCTATCAGGAGGAATCCGGATTAAGTGTTTTTGATTGCCAGATTCTGCAGCGGGACAGGCTATTGGCAGAGGCAAAAGTGAATACCTTTCAGCCAAAAGATAGCGCCTCATATATTCAGCAGAGCCAATAAATTAAAGGATTGAGTATGAACAGAAGAGTATTGGTAACCGGCTCAAGTAAAGGTATAGGTAAAGCCATTGCCTTGCAATTGGCGCACGACGGGTTCGATGTCACATTGCATTGTCGTTCGGACCTTGCCGGTGCGCAACAAATCCAGCAACAGATAGCAGAGTTTGCCAACTGTCCTGATATTGTACAATTCGACCTGTCTGATCGGCAGCAAGTGCAACAAGTACTGAATCAACAAGTGACAGATAAAGGTGCTTACTATGGGGTGGTTTGTAATGCGGGTATTACGCGTGACAACGCGTTTCCGGCTATGCCGGCAGAAGATTGGGATCTGGTGATGCGCACCAATCTGGATGGTTTCTACAATGTGCTTCAGCCGCTAGTGATGCCCATGGTGCAGGCCAGACAGGGTGGACGTATTGTTTCTGTTGCGTCGGTATCCGGGATTTTGGGGAATCGTGGACAGGTGAATTACAGTGCGTCCAAAGCGGGTTTAATTGGTGCAACCAAGTCGTTGGCTCTGGAATTGGCCAAACGGAAAATTACCGTTAACTGTGTAGCCCCGGGTTTGATTGAAACCGATATGATTGAAGAGTTGCCAGTCCAGGAAATGGTTAAACACATTCCATTGCGCAGGATGGGACAAGCCCGGGATGTTGCTGCGATGGTGGGCTTTTTAATGTCCGATGCGGCAAGTTATGTCACCCGACAAGTCATGGCGGTGGATGGTGGATTAAGTTGATGAATAGAGTGGTAGTAACCGGCATGTCAGTGGTGTCGGCTCTGGGGAATGACTGGCATACCTTTGAGCAGGGATTGCGCCTGGAGCAAAATGCAGTTAAATACATGCCTGACTGGCAGGATGTTGAAGATTTAGGTACTCGTATCGCCGCGCCCGTGGAGTTTGTTAAACCCGCCCATTTCAGTCGTAAAAAAGTGCGCTCGATGGGGCGTGTTTCCCTAATGGCAACAGCCGCCACTGAGCAGGCTCTCCAACAGGCTCACCTGACAGACGATCCTGTTCTGACCAATGGCTCAACCGGCATTGCGTACGGATCATCAACAGGTTCGACTCAGCCTTTGACCGCATTTGGTAATCTGATCGCCAATCGTAGTATGAGCGGTGTGACCGCAACCAGTTATATACAGATGATGGCACATACTACGGCAGTCAATCTGGGCGTGTATTTTTCCACCAAGGGACGGATTATTACCACCAGTTCGGCCTGTACTTCTGCGTCCCAGGGTATTGGTTATGCCTATGAAGCGATTAAGTTTGGTAAACAGAAAGTAATGATTGCCGGCGGAGCAGAAGAGCTTTGTGTCACTGAGGCAGCAGTGTTTGACACCCTGTATGCTACCAGTACCAAAAATAATACGCCGAACTTGACCCCGCAACCCTACGATAAAGATCGCGACGGTCTGGTTTTAGGGGAGGGGGCCGGTACTTTTATTCTGGAAGAGCTTGAGCACGCTAAAGCTCGGGGCGCCAATATTATTGCCGAGGTGATTGGCTTTGGTACTAATGCGGATGGTCAACATGTTACCCAGCCTACAGCGGAAACGATGAGCCAGGCGATTCAACTTGCGTTGCAGGACGCAGATATACCCGCTAATGAAATAGGCTATGTTAATGGACATGGTACCGCTACCGAAGCCGGTGATATTGCCGAGACCCAGGCCACTCGCCAGGCATTGGGCAGAGCCGTGCCGATCAGTTCACTAAAAAGTTATCTTGGCCATACGTTAGGAGCCTGCGGAGCGATAGAAGCCTGGGCCAGTATCGAAATGATGTTAAGTGGATGGTTTGCACCGACAATTAATCTGAGCAATATTGATCCTCGTTGTGCGGAACTGGATTACTTGACATCCGGTGGACGGCAAATCAGTACCGACATTGTCATGAGCAATAATTTTGCTTTTGGCGGCATTAATACTTCTTTGATATTTAAACGCTGGAATGAGTAAATTTGTTCTAGCATGTGGATGGTTGGCCACTGTGTTATTAGCGCATAGTACGCTATGTCAGGCCTCAGAAGATTATTTTCTGGAAGTCGGTGCCGGACTGGTCGCAGGACAAATTCCGGAGTACCCCGGTTCGGCACAGGCACGTGGTTTTGTGTTACCTTTTCCTTATATCGATTACCGGGATGATAAGCTGACAATCGATAGGCAGGCGATTAAAGGTGAGTTATTCGACAGTGGCCAGTTTCGCATATCCCTGTCTGCCTCAGGCACCATCCCGGTCGACAATGATGAAGGCAAGGCGCGTGATGGCATGCCAGAGTTGGGATGGGTTGGAGAACTGGGGCCCTCACTGATTTATGATTTGAATCGAAACTGGCAGGTGAAGTGGCAAGTTCGTAAAGCTACGTCCTGGCGTTCAGGAAAATTAGTTAACGTCGGTTGGCGTTCGGAACTGGGCATTGGTTGGCAACAAGATATTTCGTCCGTTGTGGGGTTTGGTAAAATGGCACTGCAGTCCGAATTGAGTCTGAATTTTGCCGATCATCGTTACCATCAGTTTTATTATGGCGTGGAGCAGCAATATGTCACCGCTGACCGCCATTATTGGCAGGCGCGTTCAGGTGTGAGTTATACCCGTCTATCGTTAGGTTTAACTTGGCGTTACCAACAATTATGGCTAGGATTGTATGCCAAGTATGACTCCTTTGAGGGAGCCGCTAACCGACAAAGTTCGTTGTTGGCCGTCAGCCATCAAAGTGGCTTTGGTCTGGCAGTAGCATGGATATTTTTAACACATGATGGAGGAAAGGAATGAAAAATATTTTAATCGTTTGTGCAATGATAGGAATGACACTTTCAACCCAGGCAATGGCAAGGGATGATCGGTTGAAGTTTCCTTTTGAAGAATTTTTGAAAACAGAAAAAGCTAAAGAAGCGTTACTGGATATCCCGGTGTTTTTTGCCGGTCAACAACATGGCGCGGTAGAAAAAAAATGGGGTGAGGCAACCACCAGCAGAAAAACCAATGCGTTTAACAAGTCAGATCAGGAAGCCTGTCAATGGGTGTTGTTATCTGCGCTGAAAAGCCTGCAAGAGCGTGCGATTCAGGAAGGAATGAATGCAGTTATCAATATCAAGTCTAATTACAAACATCAGGAATTCGTCAGCAGTAGCGAATTTGAATGTGGTGCTGGAACCTTTGTTGCTGGTGTCGCGTTAAAAGCGGATATTGTCAAACTGGTCAAATAACCTGAATTCGGAATAAATACGCTTTGACGCAACGCCGTTAAATAAACTTTAACGGCGTTTACGTTGCTTTATTCCGATATGTTATGCAGTAGTGATCCCGGAATGCCTTAACAATGCATCTACCTTGGGTTCGCGCCCACGAAAGGCGACAAACAATTCCATTGGCTCGCGGCAGCCGCCCATCTCCAGAATGTTAGTCAGAAAATCCAGACCGGTTTGTGGATTGAAGATTCCTTCGTCTTCAAATCGGCTAAAGGCGTCGGCAGATAGCACTTCGGCCCATTTATAGCTGTAATACCCTGCAGCATAACCACCGGCAAAAATATGCCCGAAGCTGTGCTGGAAGCGGTTGAAAGCGGGCGGAATAGTCACCGATACTTGCTGACGGATATTGTCCAGTACCTGCTGGACCTGATTTTGCGTATTGGGGTCGTAATTCTGGTGTAACTGGAAATCAAATAAGCTGAATTCGAGCTGCCGGATCATTTGCATCGCCGACTGGAAATTTCTGGCTGCCAGCACTTTATCCAACAAGGCTTTGGGTAGCGGTTCGCCGGTTTCATAGTGACCGGAAATAAAGGCTAGCGCCTGCTCTTCCCAGCACCAGTTTTCCAGGAACTGGCTAGGCAGTTCTACCGCATCCCAGGCTACGCCGTTAATGCCGGAAACCCCTGCCACTGAAACCTTGGTCAGCATATGATGAATGCCGTGGCCAAATTCATGGAACAGGGTGATCACTTCATCATGGGTAAACAAGGCCGGTTTGCCGCCAATGGGGCCATTAAAGTTACAGGTTAAATAGGCAACTGGCGTCTGTAACATGCCGCTTTGGGTTTGACGACGTACCTGGCATTCGTCCATCCAAGCGCCACCACGCTTGTGCGCTCTGGCGTACAAATCCAGATAAAAACCGCCGCGTAGCTGGTTGTTGTTATCGACAATATCGTAGAATTTTACGTCTTTGTGCCAGACATCCACATCATTGCGAGGTTGGATAGTTAATCCGTACAAACGATGCACCACTTCGAACAGGCCGCTGAGCACTTTGCTTTCCGGAAAATAAGGGCGCAGCAATTCATCGGAAATGGCATATTTCTGTTCTTTGAGTTTTTCACTGTAATAGGCTAAATCCCATGCCTGCAGCTTGTTCATTCCGTGCTTTTCATTGGCAAACCGGGTGAGTTCATCAAGATCCTGCTCGGCTTGCGGTTTGGAACGAGTGGCCAGATCATTGAGAAAGCCCAGTACCTGTTCGGGGGACTCGGCCATTTTGGTCGATAAGGAACGGTGGGCGTAACTATCAAAACCTAATAGTTGGGCAAGTTCATGGCGAAGCTTCAACGTTTCATCAATAACCGGGCCATTGTCCCATTTTCCCGCATTTGGCCCCTGATCGGAGGCCCGAGTACAATAGGCGCGATAAAATTCTTCACGCAGAGCTCTGTCATCGGCATACATCATCACTGGTAAATAGCTGGGAATATCCAGAGTAAATAGCCATCCAGTCAGTTGTTTTTCTTGCGCAGTTTGTGCCGCTGCATCAATAGCAGATTCGGGCAGCCCTGCCAGTAGTTCTTTATTTTCGACATGTCTTTGCCATCCAAGCGTGGCGTCCATGACGTTGTTGGAAAAGGTCGAGGATAAATCTGACAAACGGCTTTTTATTTGGGCGTAACGCTGCTTTTTATCGTCTTCAAGGGCGATACCGGATAATTCGAAATCCCGTAGCGTATTGGTAATGACTTTTTGCTGTGCTTCGCTGAGTTGACTGAACTGTTCGCTGGCGCGAATTTGCACATAGGCCTGGTAAAGTCCTTTGTGCTGGCTGACAAAGGTTCCGTAATCGGATAGCAATGGCAGGCAAGCATCATGGGCTTCCCGTAATGGATCGGAACTCAGCACGGAGTTCAAATGGGAAATCGGCGACCATAAACGGCCTAACTCATCATCGTTTTCTTCCAACGGTGCGATAAGATTATCCCATGTATAGGTGTCGTTATCGGTCAATAATTGTTCTATTTGCTGTTTGCCCTTGGCAATAGCCTGTTCAATTGAGGGCAAAATTTGCTCGGGATTAATAGTAGAAAACTTGGGTAGACGGGAGATGTCGGTTGCGTTCGGGTTCATAGTCAGTCACTGATCCGTGATAAAATAACTCAATCAGAATATGATTGGGGCAACAGCGAAAAACTCAAGAGACGGGCTTTGAGCCACAAGCTAAAAGATTGATCACGCAGAGGCGCAGTGGGCGCAAAGAAACACCCATCACGGAGTAGAGAAAATGATACCCATAGATTGCAGGATGGGTAAATTGATACCGTTCATCCTGAGCATGAGGTACGAATAGTCGAAGGGTGAATCAATTAAGCCGCGAGCTAAAGAAAACCCCCGTTATTTTTGTATGCCGTGGCTCTAACCCGATATTTATTATCTTTGTGAGCTCCGTGCCTTCGTGGTCAATATGGGGTTGTTTTTATCTCTGCGCGCGCTGCGGCTTAGTGAGCGCTCGGTTTTGGTCCGTCATCCCCGCGTGTTGTTGGCGGAGATCCAGCGCTTTTTGACGGCATAAATGCCGACCTACATTGGCATGTAACACCTGTAGGTCGAGGCTTTAGCCCGTAGCTAGCGGTAAACAATGGACCCCGGCCCAAAAGACTACCGGGGTGACAACCTCCCCAGAGTGACAGCGTGAACAGTTTTTCTCTGTGAGCTCCGTGCCTCCGTGGTTAATATGAATTTGTTTTTATCTCTGCTGTTTTCTCAAGCGCGGATTACAAATTGGATCAAAATAAATCATATCATCTCTATTTTCTCGGCAGGCATTGCCTTATGGTGCGTAAAAATTTTTACAGGGTTATTGTTCAATGCATCAAATTACAAAATT